>JBFLXE010000068.1:0-13712 GCA_040757455.1 Nitrospirota bacterium | reverse complement strand
ACACTCTGTCATATAGCCAACCATCCTTTCTTTGGTTTTGAGCCTTTGCAAACTTAATAATACCAAAGCTCTCAGGATTGTTGGCTATTTTTTTCAGCAGAATTTATGAATTATCTGGGTTAGAAATTCCTAAGGTTCTGGGAGTCCACTCTATGCCGTCAGGTGACGTGAGAATTGCTCCTGAATCACCCACAGTTACAAAGGTCCCATTTCCATAAGTAATCCCCCTCAGGATGCCTTCGTATGCCGAGCTGATGGTCCAGTTCACGCCGTCTGGAGAGTAGATTATGCCTCCAGCACCGACGATGACAAAAATATCGCCGCTATAAGTTGCCGCAAAATATGGCCGGCCAACCGCGGAAAAGGAGCAATCCGCTGATGCCAATTGTCAAGCGGGTCGGCACTGGAAGAATAAGGAAGAAAATAGCTGACAAAAAGAGCAATAACAATAAGCAATCTCTGAAATTTCATCAATCCTCGCTCAAGGATTATATCGTTTTATAAATTTAGTTTATCTCCTCGCTATTCACGAGTCAAGGAGTCAAGAAGTAGTCACACTCGATATTGAAAAATTCGTACTGCTTATATCGTCGAGATTGCGGAAGACAGGAAGAAAGAGTTTATCATACTATTCCCTCAACTTGAGAAAAACAAAATATCTACTGGGTGTCCTATTTGATGTAATAACCGGATACTCGCCATTTGCCATCCTTATCCAGCATGGGAGTGACAATCTCAATTGAGGATTTTTTATTTTCGAAAACAGTCTTATACCGGAGAACTACATATTCACCATCCGGAGCTCCTGGTAAACTCGTGGTGTATTGCTTTGACTTCATGGCGATTCCCTTTGAAGAGGACAACATCAAAACAGCCGATCTTCTTATCAAATTCTTTGATAAGAGTCTCAGATATCTGGAAATGAAAATCATAGGAAAGATTCTCACGCCCGGAGTCAGCGCAAGAGGAGAAATATTGAAGAAAGAAGAACTCCTAAGAAAAGGATATCAATTAGGAAAAAGGATATCAGAATTTAGAAGATAGGGAAATGCCCATCCAGTACCTCATGGGGATGTGCCCCTCAAATCGAGTTTAATAGAAAGCTCGCGAAAAGATACTGTAGAATTATGACGTATTGACCCTCTTCCACTTCCTGTGAATCCAGAGCCATTCTGTAGGATGATTACGAATATATTCCTCGATGAATGAGGAAAATCTTTTAGTATCCTCTCTTGCAGCGTGTTCCCTGTTGCCATTTTCCGAAAGCTCAAGCGGCGGATGAATTTTGATTCTGTGACCTCCGTTGATCCGGTGAATAAAGATCGGTATAACGGGTACGCCGGTTTTTCTTGCTATAAGCGCAGGCATTTTTGTTGTCCACGCGTCTCTTCCCAGAAAATCTATCACATATCCTTCGTCAGACAAGACGGCCTGGTCCATTAATATGCCCACAGCCCCGTTATTCCGGAGCGTTTGAATAATACTCTTCAGAGCACCTTGTTTGTAGATGACCCTGTTGCCACACCTTTTGCGCACCCTCTCAACAATTCCGTTTATAAAAGGATTGTTGATTGGCCTTGCGACAACAGCAACGCTCTTCAGCCGCGCTGATAAAACGACCGCCATTAGTTCCCAGTTCCCGCAGTGGCCGGTCAGAAAGAGGATGCCTCGACCCATTGACTCTGCTGCATTCACATTCTCAATCCCTTCGAAGTGGACAGAATCAAAGATCCTCCTGTCAATGCCATAGTATACCTTTATAAGCTCCACAAAGGATCTGCCGAGGTTCTTGAAATTATTTCTGATTATCTTCTCCGGTAAGTCTGAAATAGCAATGCCACCGGCGAGTACAGATCTCTTAAGGTTCTCTATCGCAATCTTTCTCCTACCGCGCCACAGATGGAAAAGCAGAATACCCAGCAGCTCGCCGACCTTTATTGAAATCCTGTAAGGCAAAATGGCAAGCGGTATCGACAGGAGAATGAACAGAGCGGCCTCAAGAAGCCAAACCGCCTTCCTCATTTGCCCTTTCCTTTTCCTTTTTTTCTTCCTCTTCCTTTTCCTTCTTCTTCTCCATTGCCTCAGCTATCTGCTCAAGGCGCCTGGCGACAAGGTGGTTAATGGTACCTTCAGGGTATGTGCCATCCTCCCTCAGTTCTCCTGCGGGCATTCCTGTAAGTATCTCCAACCCCTCCTCAACTCTCTGGATCGGATAGAGAAAAAACTTCCCTTCTTTCACAGAATCAACGACTTCATTCTTCAGCATAAGATTCTTTACATTCCTCATCGGTATTATAACGCCCTGACTTCCGTCGAGACCGTTCATCTTACAGAGATCAAAAAACCCCTCGATCTTTTCATTAATTCCCCCCACCGGTTGAACATCTCCGTTCTGGTCCATCGAACCCGTCACCGCGATATTCTGCTTCAGCGGCACATCTGCTATACTGCTCAGAAGTGCATAGAGTTCGGCACAGGATGCGCTGTCGCCCTCTACCATCTCATAGAGTTGTTCGAAGGTTATCGAAGCAGAAAGGCTCAAAGGTTTCTTTGTTGCAAATCTGCTGCCGAGGTAATTTGTTATGATGAGAATGGCCTTTTCGTGGATTTTGCCGCTCATCTTCGTCTCACGCTCTATATTTACCACGCCGGCCTTTCCTGTATATGCCCTCGCCGTTATCCTTGAAGGCTTACCAAAACGATAGTCCCCCAAGTCGATCACAGCGAGACCGTTGATCTGCCCCACTCTTTCGCCCGCTGTCGCAACGATTATCGTACCCTCAAGTATCATCTCTCTCATACGTTCCTCAATCCGGTTAACCCTCAATATCTTTTCATCCATTGCCTTCTGAACATGGCTGTCACTAACCGTCCTGCTATTGGATTTAGATGCCCAGTGGCTTGCTTCTCTTATGATGTCGGCGACATCGCTGAATCGCAAAGAAAGCTTGTTTTTATGTTCAGCGATTCTCGACCCCGCCTCGATTATCTTTGCCACCCCTTTTCTGTCAACCGGAAGAAGTCCCTCTTCCCGGCATACCAGCGCTACAAAAGACGCGTATCTTTGCATGTTATCGTCAGTCCTGTCCATCCTTGTATCGAAATCAGCTTTGACCTTGAACAGTTCTCTGAAATCTTCGTCGAGGATATAAAGCAGATAATAGAGATAAGGGCTGCCCGCGAGGATGACCTTAACACTCAAAGGTATACCCTCCGGCCTGAGTGTGGTTGTTGATATGAGTCGATACTGCTCCCAGACATCTTCTATCTTCAAAACTTTGTCCCGAATCGCACGTTTGAGTGCATCGTAAGCAAAAATGCTCTTCAGAAGATCCAGGGCATTAACGACAATATATCCCCCATTTGCCCTGTGCAGAGAACCTGCCTTTATCATCGAAAAATCTGTCACCGCGAGTCCGTATTGAATCTTGTGCTCTATGCGTCCGAAAAGATTGTAGTATGTGGGATTGCTTTCAAAGATACACGGCGCTCCTTTCATATCTGCGTTGTTGACCAGAACATTCACCTTGTATCGCGTGAATGTCGGCTCGGGCTTGGGCATTCTCACAAAAGGAAGTTGAGCCGCCTGCTCCTCCTGTACCTTAAAATCTTCAAGGTGATCAAGAATATCCTCTTTCGTTTCGTCAAGATAAGTCGTAATTTTCTCATATTCAGCGTATTTGTTCTTGAGCTCATCAATTAGGTGACCAACGGCGCCAAGGGCAGCATCCCTCTCCAGCTTTGAGAGGGCTTCCTTTACGGTCTTTTCGGTTTGCCTCATCACCCTCACAACATCATCGAGTCTTTCCTGAAGGGTCCTTCCAATTTCATCAATCTTTTTTCGTGTCTTTTCGTCGAGCAGCTCAAACTCTTCCTCGGTCAGAGGCTCCCCCGTTTTCTTCACAGGAATTATTATCAATCCGCTTATCGTCTTGCGGACCGAGAAGCCCTTCTCCTGGGCCTCTTGTTCGAGATTTGCAAAAATTTCCTTCTGCCTCCTCTGAGATTCCTCTACTATCTGGTTTTTTTGCTTCTCATATTCTTTCGATTCAAAGATCTTCGGTATTTCCACCCTCAATATTTTCACAAGCTCATCCATGTCTTTCTGAAAAATGACCGCGTCTCCCGGTTTAAGAGAAATGGCTAAAGGAACGTCTGGATCTTTGAAATTGTACACATAGCACCAGTCGGGCGGAACGGCTTCCTTAAGGGCCTGCTGGGATAGGAAAGACTTCACGGTCCTCATTTTCCCGGTACCATATTCCCCCAGAACGAAGATATTGTATCCTGCGCTCACCAGACTCAATCCAAAATCAATGGCTTGCATGGCCCTTTCCTGTCCGATGGTTTCCCTCAAATCTGGCAGATCATCAGTCGTGTTGAAAGAGAAGATATCAGGATCACAAAATCTGTAGATCTCGTCAAATCTCAACTTATCCGGCATTGTCTCCTCCGTTTTAGAATTAATTCAGACAGTTTACATATTTTTCAAATAGGTTTCAATGGACAATTCAATATTATAAGTAAGCACCACCTTTTCCGTGATGCAGTAGTTTTCCTAAGCATTCTCCAGACTCTGATTTATGGCCTGGGATGATATTTGGAATGAACCTGCTTTAATCTCTCCGCTGTCACTTTTGTATAAACCTGAGTCGTTGATATATCGGAGTGACCGAGCATTTTCTGCAACGAACGAAGGTCAGCTCCGCCCTCCAGAAGATGTGTCGCAAAGGAGTGCCTCATCATGTGGGGTGAAATCTCGATTCCGGATCTCCGCCCAAGTGCTTTTATCTTTTGCCAGACACGTTGTCTTGTCAGGGGTCTTCCCCTGTTTGTCACAAATAGATAAGAAGACCTTCTGTTCTTCAATATCTTCGGCCGCTGAATGGACATGTATCGCTTAAGCTTTTCTATGGCCCTCGTATTAACCGGCACTATCCTCTCTTTGGAACCCTTCCCGAGCACACGCAGAAAACCGGCCTCCGAGCTAATATCTTCAACCTTGAGAGAAATTAGTTCACTTACGCGCAGACCCGATGAATATAGCAGTTCGAACATCACGTTGTCTCTAACTGCCGCCGGGCTGGAGGCATCAACGGCTGAACTGACATTCAGAAAAGACTCCACTTCCGAGAAGCTAAGGGACTTTGGCAGTCTTTCCCATCTCTTCGGAGTTTGAAGGTTTTCGGATGGATCGTCTTTTCTGATGTCTTCGACAACAAGGAATCTGCAAAATCCTCTTATCGAGGATAAGAACCTGCAGATACTTGACAGCGAATAACCTTCGTCTCTGAGTTCCTCCAGAAATTGGATGATGTTTGACTTTCCGAAGGAAACCAGGTCCGTATCTTTTGACAGAACGGATTTCTGGAATTTTCTAATGTCGAAGGCATATGACTCCACTGAATTCCTCGACAGGCCTTTTTCGACAGACAAGAATGAAAGGAATAGGCTCAAGACGTCCATTTTATGCTCTCTGGCAGCGGGAGATGCTGTTTCATTTGCAAAACTCTTCTTCTGAACCATACCCGATCCCGACCTCCGGCTTATAAACTCTTCCCATCTCTTCTGTATATTGGCCCTTCTCATCGTAAATAAAAAAAGGATTTTCGACTCTCATTCCTGTTTTTCCGGTCTTCACAGCCTCAAGCAAGACCATCTTGGCCTCAGAAGATATTCTTGAGTGGACAAATCTTATTCTCTTCGGCTCCATTCCCCTCTTCTTTAAACGCTCCACAAGTTCCGCAAGTCTCCACGGATGATAGATAAGGCATAACCTTCCTCTGGCCCTCAGGATGCGGGCGGCAGCATCAATAAACTCGCTGAGACCCAGCTTGATTTCGTGTCGAGCGATAGCTCTTTCCTCTTCGAGATTAATGCGGCCGCTCTTAAGCCTTCTGAATGGTGGATTCGACACAACAAGATCATAACTTCCAAACCTTGCGTTCCGGCGGGAGAGTTCGCTGATATCACATTTGACTGTAGTTACCCTCCCCCGGAGATTGTTAAGAGCCACATTTTTCTGCGCAAGAGCTATAAGACTGTCCTGTATTTCGAATAGAGTGACTTTTGCCTGAGGATATCTTTTTGCGAGGAGGATTCCGACGATTCCCGAGCCGGCGCCGAGATCAGCGATGTTGCTCACATTTTTAAGGTCAACAAATTCGTAGAGGAGTAAAGAGTCCACCGAAAAACGATATCCGGTTCTGGATTGATAGAGTCTTACGTCACGTATGCTGTCGAGGGTTACATCCATACAAAGAATCGTTACCCCCACTCAGATGTCTGCGCGGTGCCATTTTCAACGAGAAGTGAAATGAATATCCTCACGATATCCGGATCAAACTGTGTTCCCGCACATTTTTTGAGTTCATTGATGGCCTCTTTTATTGAAAGTGCCTTTCTATAAGGCCTATCTGTTGTCATTGCACCAAAAGCATCGGCCACGGCAATTATCCTTGCACCCAGGGGAATATCATCGCCTTTTAGCCCATCTGGATATCCTGAACCGTCATAATATTCCTGATGGTGTCTTATTATTTCACGCGCCTGCCTGAGAGGTTCGACAGGTCCAATCATTTTGGCTCCATTTGCAGGATGCTTTTTAATGATATCCATCTCCTCCTCCGAAAGCTTGCCAGCCTTCATAAGGATACTGTCGGGCACTGACACCTTGCCGAGATCATGAAGAAGTGCAGCCTTTCTTATATTATCGATTTCGGTATCTGCGAGTCCCAATTTTCGCGCAATCCCTACTGAATATTCAGCTATGTCCTTCATATGTTTATCTGTATACAGATCCCTTGCCTCGACTACGCCAGAGAGGGTAACTATCGTCGAGAGATAGGATTTTTCGAGTTTTTCGTATAACCGGGCATTCTCTATCGCCGCTGCGGCAAGACCTCCCAGAACCGAAACAAATTCGACCTCAGAGGTTGTAAAAGGATGCTCGCTGCTTTTTCTGAATATGCTCAGGAGACCTAAAATGGAGCCCCTCACTCTCAAAGGGACATAAACGCTAAAGGATGAATCCTCCTTTATCCTGATACTTTCAATTTCGGGTGGAAGTTTTTTCCCGGGAGTAATGACAAGAGGCTTTTTTTCCTTAAAGACAAGTTCGGTAAAGGTTTTTTTGTATACCTCGTGAAAATCCCTTATCAATTCGGATGACAAACCATGATGTTCCTTTAGATCCAATTCGCCTTTCTCCTCGTCAGAAAGTGCCACCCAGGACTTATCGGCACGCGTCTCCTTCACCGCAGTCTCCACGATCAACCTGAGCAGTCTTTTGGGATCGATTTCGCTGATTATTTCCTTGCTTACCTCAAATAAGGGCATCAAAGCGCACATTCTTATATTCTCGTTCAGCAACCGCGTCTTTTCCATCGCCTCTGCAACCGCAGTTCTCAGTTCCATTGGGGTGAAAGGCTTTAAAATGAATCCCTGGGCGCCCAGCCGCAAGGAATTGATAGCAATATCAAGCGTGCCGTGGCCTGTTAAAATTATGATAGGAATTTCCTTATTGCCGTTTCTGACTTGTCTGATGAAATCCAGCCCGCCAATATTGGGCATTTTTATATCGGTTATGATTAAGTCGAACTTTTCTTTTTCAAGGAGTCTCAGACCTTCGCTTCCATCCAGCGCAGTCTTTACCGTATAGCTGCTTCTGGTAAGTATGTCCTCGGAAAGCTGAAGAATAATCTCCTCGTCATCGATTACGAGTATCTTTTCCTTGGGCACTCAAAAATCCTTACTATTCACTTTTTTATATCATAATAAGCGTCAAATAGCAATTTCAGGGGATTTTACTGCGGTATAGGAAATAAAAAGGGCCACGCAATTTTGCATGGCCCTCAATTATTGGTAAAAAGCCTCGTTACGTCCTTTTCTCCGCTATCTGAATCCTGTTAACTGCTCTTTCGAGAGAAGCCGTGGCCCGTGCGAAGTCTATCTCTTCGGCCTTTTTAAGCCTTTCTTCTGCTCTCTTCATGGCGGCTTTCGCCCTTTCGACGTCTATGTCCTCAGCTTTTTCGGCACTGTCAGCGAGCACGAGGACTTTATCAGGGCCGACCTCAGCATATCCCCAATTTATGAAGACATATCTTGTCTCATTTCCCTTTTTATAAGTGAGCATCCCTATTTTCAGGGTAGCAATAAAGGGGACATGACCAGGCAGAACCCCAAAATCCCCCTCGCTTCCAGTCGCTGTAACTTCATCCACATCATCGCTAAACACAAGGCCATAAGGGGTGACGACCTCAAGTTTTAACCTTTTTTCCATGAATCTATTCTCCTGCTTTAACTTTCAAAACTATAAATTTCTTTTATATCTACCTGCTCCAGCCGAGCTTCTTAGCCTTCTCCTCCGCCTCTTCTATCGGTCCTACCATATAGAACGCCTGTTCAGGCATGTCATCGTATTTCCCATCTAATATCGCCTTAAAGCCCTTTATCGTATCCTCGATCTTAACATACCTGCCAGGAGTTCCTGTAAATGTCTCTGCAACGTGGAAAGGCTGGCTGAGGAACCTCTGGAGTTTTCTTGCCCTCGCAACTACAAGCTTGTCATCCTCAGACAGCTCCTCGATACCGAGGATTGCAATGATGTCTTGAAGCTCTTTATATCTCTGGAGTACTGCCTGAACACCTCTCGCAACAGAATAATGTTCCTCTCCGAGAACCTTTGGATCAAGAATCCTTGATGTGGAATCAAGAGGATCGACACCAGGATATATGCCGAGTTCAACAATCTGTCTTGAGAGAACAACAGAGCCATCAAGATGCGTAAAAGCTGCAACAATGGCAGGGTCTGTGAGGTCATCTGCCGGGACATAGATAGCCTGCATGGATGTAATCGAACCCTTTTTAGTAGTTGTAATCCTCTCCTGAAGTGCACCCATGTCTGTTCCGAGGGTAGGCTGGTAACCAACCGCTGAAGGCATCCTTCCGAGAAGTGCAGAAACCTCCGAACCGGCGAGAGTATATCTGAAAATATTGTCTATGAATATAAGGACGTCCTGCCCTTGATCTCTGAAATATTCTGATACTGTAAGGGCGGAAAGTCCAACCCGGGCCCTTACCCCAGGCGTCTCATTCATCTGACCATAGATAAGTGCAACATTTGGAAGAACTCCTGAATGCTTCATCTCGAGATAAAGGTCATTGCCTTCTCTTGTCCTCTCGCCGACTCCAGCAAAGACAGAAACACCCCCATGCTTCAGCGCTATATTATGGATCATTTCCATAATGATAACTGTTTTACCAACACCAGCACCCCCAAACATTCCCATCTTTCCCCCTCTAACAAAGGGGACAATAAGGTCGAATACTTTAACACCTGTCTCAAACTGTTGTGTTGTAGCTATTTGTTCTGTAAAGTCAGGCGCAGACCTGTGAATGGGCCATTTCTCAGCACCTTCTATTGGGGCCATTTCATCAATTGGCTCTCCTAAAACATTTATCAATCTTCCGAGGACGGGTTTCCCAACAGGCACCGTTATTGGCTGTCCTGTGTCAAACACCTTCATCCCTCTTACAAGACCGTCTGTGGAACCCATTGCAAGGGCTCTAACCCTGTTATCCCCCAGATGGGCAACTGTCTCCAGGGTGAGATGCATCGCGGGAATCCCTTTTGAAGGGTCTCCTTTTTCATCTATCCTCAGGGCATCAAGGATATCTGGCAATTCCTTTTCAAATTCTACATCGACTACTACGCCGATTACCTGTGAAACCTTTCCTATATTCTCCATAAACTCAAACCTCCTATTTAGAGTCCCTTTAAAACTTTATTCCTCATCAGGATGAACTATCATTTTACTTTCAGCGCCTCAACACCACCTACAATATCCATCAATTCCTTTGTGATACTCGCCTGCCTTACTTTATTGGCAATCAATGTGACCTTAGTTATAAGTTCCTCACAATTTTTCGAGGCATTCTCCATAGCGTTCATCCTTGCAGCCTCTTCAGCAGCAGATGATTCAAGTAATGCTCTGTATACCTGTATCTCAATATATTTTGGTAACAGCCTTTCAAATAATATCCTCGCAGAAGGTTCATAGAGGAAATCACTCGTCAAAGGGGCCCTTTCAGCACCGGCCTCCTCCGCCTCCAATTCCTTGATAGGAAGGAGCCTCACGGTAGAGAGTTTCTGAGCAAGAAGCGTCTTAAATTCATTGTAGATGAGAACAATCTCATCTATAGCCTCCTTTGTATAATTCTCTGCCATATCACTTGCAATCTCCTGGGCGTTAGCGTAGGTTATCCTTCCAGATATACCAACCCATATTTTCCTCATCGGTATATTTCTCCTGCGGAAGTAATCACGGGCCTTTCTGCCGACAACACTAAGGCTTAATTCAGCACCCTCTTTTTTAATAGAATCGATGTAACGAGTCGCCCCCCTCAATATATTTGTATTGAAAGCTCCGCAGAGACCTTTATCAGAGGTTATCACAAGAACTTCCACAGTCTTTCGGGGTCTAACGATAAGGAGAGGATGAAGTTCCCTCTCTGCTACCCTTGCAAGATCCGAGAGGACTGTCTGCATGTCTATAGCATATGGCCTGAAGTTCAGCATCCTGTCCTGAACTTTTCTCAGTTTCGCAGCAGCAACCATCTTCATGGCGCTTGTTATCTTTTTTGTGCTCTGGATCGCTTTTATTCTCTTCCTTAAATCTCTTAAGGTTGGCATCTACCCTCCTGCTCAGTGTATTGCATAAAAACTAACATTATGGCTGAAATGTCTTCTTAAAGGTCGTAGCGGCCTCCGTCAGCTTTGCTCTAAGTTCATCATCTAAAGCCTTCTTTTCCATTAACTCCTTTTTCAGATCCTGCTTTTCAGCCCTTATATATCTAAGGAAACCTTCCTCAAAAGGTTTTACTGCCTCAATAGGCAGGTCATCGAGGAATCCCTGTGTTCCTGCAAAAATAAGCATTATCTGTTCATCCACAGGCATCGGCACATACTGGTCCTGCTTCAGTAGTTCAACCATCCTTTTGCCCCTTTCAAGCTGCGCAAGTGTAGCCTTATCGAGGTCGGAGGCAAACTGTGCAAATGCAGCGAGCTCCCTGTACTGGGCAAGGTCGAGCCTGAGCATACCAGCAATCTGCTTGTAAGCCTTTATCTGCGCCGCTCCTCCAACACGGCTGACCGAAAGGCCGACATTGATGGCTGGCCTCACACCACCATAAAATAATTCTGATTCCAGGAATATCTGTCCATCGGTAATGGAGATAACATTCGTAGAAATATAGCCGGATATGTCTCCAGCCTGGGTCTCGATAATCGGAAGGGCTGTAAGCGACCCACCACCATGTTCATCAGACATCTTTGCTGCCCTCTCGAGGAGCCTTGAGTGGAGATAAAATACATCACCAGGATAAGCCTCACGAGCTGGTGGACGTCTCAGCAGCAGCGAGAGCTGCCTATATGCATAGGCCTGCTTCGAAAGGTCATCATAAACTACAAGGGCATGCATACCTTTATCCCGGAAATACTCACCCATAGCACATCCTACAAAAGGAGCTATATATTGCATTGGTGCGGGGTCACTCGCTGTCGCAGCGACAACTATCGTATGTGCCATCGCTCCATATGATTCCAGAATATCTACTGTGCGCACAACGACAGGTCTTCTCTGTCCGACAACTACATAGATACAGACTACATCCCCACCCTTCTGGTTTATGATAGTGTCAATCAATATGGCAGATTTTCCTGTCTGGCGGTCGCCAATGATAAGCTCCCTCTGTCCTCTCCCAATGGGGATCATAGCATCTATTGCCTTCAAACCCGTCTGGAGAGGCTGATTAACAGGTTGCCTTCTTATGATACCCGGTGCCACAACATCCACCTGTCTCGTTTCTGTGGTATTGATAGGCCCTTTTCCGTCTATCGGTCTACCAACGGCATCCACTACCCTCCCGATCAATGCCTCACCAACGGGACATGACATAATCTTTCCGGTGCGCTTTACGATGTCGCCTTCCTTAATTAGTTTATCTTCACCGAAAAGCACTGCACCAACTGCGTCCTCCTCGAGGTTTAGAACCATTCCAACAACATTGTTTGGAAACTCTAATAGCTCCGAAGCCATAGCATTATCCAGCCCATATATCCTCGCAACGCCGTCACCAACATATGTAGCAACACCAATCTCACTTACGTCAACCTTCTTCTCAAAATCTGTAATTTGTTTTCTTAAAAGTTCACTTATCTCTTCTGTTTTAATTTCTCCAATAGCCATAAAATCACCCCTTTATCAGCTCATTTTTTAAAAGCCTTAACTGGCCTTTTATGCTTGTATCATACATAGTACTCCCTATTTGAACGAGAATACCGCCAAGTAAAGAAGGGTCCATAACATATTCGAAGTCTATATCTTTGCCGGTCACTTTTTTCAGAGATGTTTTGAGCTTGTTTTCATAATTCTTGTCTATCTCTATAGGCGTCATAACAACGGCTTTAGCCTTTTTCTTACTTTCGAGGTATAGGTTTGTAGCAATTCTAATAATTTCGGGCAAAAGTATGATAACATTGATTTCCGAGAGATACAAGATAAATTTCACTGTGCTTTCAGAAAGTTTAAGTTTTCCTGAAATTTGTTTTATTACGTGTTCCCTCTCTTCAGGCGTGAACTGTGGGTTAACAAGTAGATTTTTAAATTTCTTACTTCTAACCATAAGATCATTAATTGAATTAATCTCGGCAAGTGCCTGTGGAACATTCTCTATATCAACTTTTCTAAGTAGTGCTTTTGCATATCTTTTTGCTTCCTTTTTCTGTCTCAACCCTTGCCTCCTATTTTCGTGAGGGATTCTTCAAGCAGTCTCTCCTGCTCCTCTTTTGTCAATTTTTCTTTCAGCTTCTTCTCCGCCAACTCCATAGCCAGTTCAACTGCCTCGGCCTTAATACTCTCCTTTGCAGTTTTCAACTCGAATTCGATATTCGTCTTCGCCTGTTCCAATATTTTGGTCTTTAACTTATGCCCTTCTTCTACGATTCTTTCTCTTTCCTGCTCTCCGGAGCGCTTCGCTGCCGAAATAATCGCCTCTATCTCAGCATCTTTCATTTTCAGCCTGTCTTCAACTTCCTTCAAAGCCTTCGACGCAGCTTCCTTCGCCTCTCTGGCCTCTTTCAGGGTTTTCTCAATCAATTCTGTCCTCTGTTTCAGAAGGTTCTGAAATGGTTTTTTACCGAACTTGACAAGAAGGAAGATAAGAATCCCGAAATTAATGACCTTCCAGAGATACTCCTTCCAGAGTGGCGTGTGTGCTGCCTCTTCGCTGCTGGCCACGATAACTGTGGCAAGGATGACATTGAAAAAACACACTAAAAACATAATGAAGAAACTCTTACTTTTAATCTTCGATTTTGGGTTTTGAACTCTTCTCATACCTTCACCAGCTTTCTTACAATCTCGTCTGAGAATTTATCAACATCACCTCTCAAAGCCTTCCTTGCCTTTTCAGCCTCGGCTTTGATTTCTGCCTTTGCTTTCTCGAGCATCTGCGATGCCTCAGCTTCAGCAGCAGAAAGGACCTCTTTCTGCTTACTCAGACCTTCTCCCCTAATTGCCTCGAACGTCTCTTTTGCCTTGCTCCTGGAGTCGGCAAGATCTTTGTTGAGTCTCGCAATGCTTTCATCTCTCTTATTGGCCATCTCCCTGGCTGCGTCAAGGGCTCCCTTGACGGTATCTTCTCGCTCTTTG
>JBFLXE010000067.1:0-13801 GCA_040757455.1 Nitrospirota bacterium | reverse complement strand
TAAAATATTTAGTATTTATGTAATTTCTTATAACATAGTAAATAACAAAAATTCTCATTTGTCAATTTAGGGAGTCCCTGACAAGAATAAAAAAGAGCTGACTTGATATTATGGGCGGCGAGATGACGAGAAAGTGATGCATTTATAAGGACAATATTTATCTCACTCTTCCAGATGCCGATAGAATTCCTGCGGCTGGAGTTCCCTGAAGTCTCCATTGAGAGCAAGATGTTTCCTGATGTCCGTGCAGAGATGACAATTATCAGAACCTATTTCTTTAATCCTTCAACTATCTCCGCCAATACCTGTCCTGCGCTCTCTCGAAAAATGGTCGTTGCCATGTAATCATAAGGTGTTTCTGTTCTATTGATGAAGATCAAGGCCGCACCTACTCTTTTTGCCTCCCGGGGCATCGAGGCGGCCGGTTCAACCTGAAGGGACGACCCTATCATAATGAAAAGGTCGCATTGTAATGCGCATTCATATGCCTTTATCATATCTTTTTCAGGCATTGATTGACCAAAAGAGATCGTGGCTGGCTTTACGTAGCCATTACATACATCACAACAGGGGTCAAGGTTTCCCGTTTCGAGAATGACCTGTATCTCTTCAATAGGCCACAACTTCCCACATTTCACGCAAATTGCCTTCCTGTTTGTTCCATGAAGCTCAATTACATTCGTGCTTCCAGCTTCCTGATGGAGTCCGTCTATATTCTGCGTTATGAGGCAATCCAGCTTCCCGATTCTTTCAAGTTCTGCAAGGGCCAAGTGAGCTTTGTTCGGCTTAGCGTCCTTCATTTCATAGAACAGTTCTTTTTTCATCTTCCAGTATTCCACTCTTGAATCATGGCTTGAGAGGAATTCCTGAAAAGTCACAATCCTGTAACGATCCCATACTCCTCCGGGACTGCGGAAATCGGATATACCTGATTCTGTGGATATTCCGGCACCGGTAAAGGCGGTAACCCTTTTTGCGCCTTTAATCAATTCTATTGCCTGTTCAATCCTGTGAGGATACGATTCCATTAGCTGCCATCCTGAAATATCTTAAAACTAATTTTTGATAGGTCTCGTCTCATCCCATTTCTTCAACTACTGCCGCTGCCAGAAGAGGAAACATTATTTCATGATGTCCTGTGAGAGCACAAGAGAAGCCTTTCTCTGCAGTCGGTCTTTTAAGAACGTTTTCTTTCGGCCTGTAATGCTGGATAAAGTCCATATTCACCGTTGTTATATCCAGTAATTTGTTTCCCAGATTCCTTGCGACCGTGACTGCCTTGAGAAAGACTTCCGGCATGACCACGGCAGATCCAAGATTTATGTAAACTCCCCCTTCAAGATCTGATATGACAGAAGTAAAAAGTTGGAAATCCAGAAAACTGGCTTCGCCGATTGCCCCGCCATCAGCCTCCGGATGCATATGAATAATATCCGTTCCTATCGCAACATGTACCGTTGCTGGCAGGTCAAGCTCACAGGCGTTGGCGAAAATGCTTTTTTTTGCTAATCTGAATTGACTCTTATAAATCATTTCTCCTACGGAACGTCCAATTCCCAGGCCTCTTTTTAATCCTTCCTTGATCGCTCTGTTAAGGTACTTTCCCGTTTCATCGGCCATGCCAAAGCTCCCTCTGACCAAGCCGGCCTGCACATCTTCTGAGGTATGTCCAACATATGAAAGTTCAAAGTCGTGAATAATACACGCCCCGTTAGTGGCTATGGCGGTGATAATCCCTTTCTGCATAAGATCTACTATCACAGGCGACAGCCCTACCTTAATAGGATGCGCACCCATACCTAAAACTACATGCCTATTATTTTTTCTTGCTTGTACTATTGCCTTCGCAACGGCCCTCAAATCTTTAACGGCGAGGACGGCCGGAAGCTTTTCCAGAAAATCCTTTGCCGAGTCTCCCGCCGCAGGAGGCGTTGCCAGTGCATCTATCGACACCTTGCTCTCGCGCTCACTTATCGAGTATGTTTTGATTTTTCTGAATGAAAGGGGTTTGTATTTTTTCATGGGATAAATCTTAACATAAAAGATCTTTTAATTTTCTCCGCTAAGCGAAAGGCCGGCAAGTTTAATCTGGATAGGTATAAGGCACGTTGATTTTTGAGTGAGTGATATGGTATTGTTATAAACTTTGTTTTTAAATTCTTTCCCGAGGAGGGGTATACTTTGCCGGCTAAAGCAAGACCAAAGAAAAATCTTTCTGCCATAAAGCGCGCAAGGCAATCGGACAAGCGTTATCTGAGAAATCAGGCTGTGCGCAGCTCTCTTAAAACCGTGATTAAGAAAGTCGAATCGGCAATCTCTGCCGGTGACAGGGACAAGGCTGGCTCGGCATTAACCGAGGCCATAAAGAAATTGACCGGTGCCGCATCCAAGGGCGTCATCCATAAGAATACTGCTTCGAGAAAAATCTCCCGTCTAACCAAGAAGGTGAATGCCGTTACGGCAGCCGGAGCAGCTTAAACAGCAGATATTCGAGAGGAAAGTTTCTCCCGGAACTCTTCATGTCTATGTCAGCATCCTTCAGAAGCTCAAATACGTGTAAATAATATTTTTTTTCTGACGGGCTCAAGTCCGGGCGGAGGCGACGTCCATACTGCCAGTTCAGGGCTCCAACAAGGCTATAATCTTCTGACGAATTTTTCAATGTCCTGTAAATCTTGAAAACGCTTTCGGCATCCTTTTTCCTCAGGGCATCCACAAGGTCAAAAACATTCCGTATTTTCATCCCTGTGACAATATCAGATATATCATCCACCTCCACTCTTTTCTTGCCCACGAGTGAGATCTTCTCGATTTCTGACGAGAGAAGACCAAGGTCAGTTCCTGTTAAGTCCATCAGGTACTCAACGGCTTCATTCGAGAGCTTCACACCTTTTGTGCTAACTTTCTGTTTTATCCACTGCGGAATATCAGCTTCTTTCATATCTAAAGGAAGAGATTTAATTTTTTTAAACTTATCTCTCATTTCTTTTTTTAAAACTCCTTCATGAAATAGAAACAATACTGAATTCGGTGCCGGATTTGAGATGTATGTTCCCAATTTTTCTATCTCCTTCTTGGATAACTTCTGAAGATTTGAGATTGCAATGGTAAACCTACGGCTTCCGAAAAAAGAAACAGTATTTACTATGGTTAGCACCTGATCAAACGTTGTATCTTCTTCACCCGGGCTCGTCAGGTCGAAAAGATGCAAATTGAATTCTCTTTCCTCCACCGGCACCAGCTTCGTTATTTCACTGATAGCCTCCCTGCAAAGAAAAGGGTCTGCCGCATACAATAAATAAACCGGATCGGGCATGCCCCTCGATACTTCACTCAGGAAAGACTGAAAACTCATAGTTAGTGACCCGTCAGAACTGGCTTTGCACCGGATTCATGTGAATCCGTAAATAAAAGGCTGGCAAGGATCTCCATCGCGATGTCCCGAACAGCTCTCTCCGAGGCAACTTCTTTGAAAGCAACGAGTTCCTCCAGGGGGCCCGCGCTTGAGAAAGATATAATAAAGGGCGAACCAATGTTCTTCACTTGCCTGATGTTTCCTGATGGATCGGTCAGTGTAAAATCTCCGTTTACAACTACCTCGTACTCCGTCGCAATATCTGAACTTTCCGACAGTATGTGCATATCAAATTTATTTATTGTGCCGCTGAGCGTATATCCTGCTTGCGGATCGACTCTGAAGCCCTGTTTCAAAAGTTCCTCAGCAAGCACCCTGTGAAGCCTATCATCGAGTTTTGGCTCACGGGTTTTATTCTCGATGTTGCCAATTTGGAGTGCTTCAAATGGCAGGGATGCCCTGCCATGGAGCGAATACCCACAACCGAATAAAGTGAAAAGTGAAAGCACTAAAACCTGTATCTTTTTCATCTCAACATACTTTTTGTACCGCCATCACCACTTTTTTTCAAGAATAAGTCCATTTCATGTTATTCTCCAATAACAATGTTCACCAATTTTCCCTTCACTACGATAACGTTCTTGATCTTTTTATTGCCCGCAATCTCTCTAATCTTTTCATCTTCGAGGGCTATCTTTTTCATCTCCTCGTCAGGAGTACCTCTTGTTATTAAAGTCTTTGATCTGAGTTTGCCGTTCACCTGTATAACGAGTTCTATGGTATCCTCTCTCGCCGCATCTTCATCCCACTCCGGCCATTTGTGTTCGATGACACTTGGATTATGTCCTGTCGCTTCCCACAATTCTTCGGCAATATGCGGACAAAAAGGCGATAACAGTAGGATCACTTGCTGCACAGCAAACTTAAAAGTAGCCCGGTCTTCACCAGTTTCGGGCTGAAACGAGGTGATTTCATTCACAAGCTCCATTAATGCTGCTATAGCTGTGTTGAAATGATATTCCCGTTCAATATCAGTGGTAACCTTTTTGATTGTCTGATGGGTCTTTCTATAAAGACCTGATGCCCCCGGTCGAAGCGTCCGGTAATCTACTCTGGACAAAGAATTCTGAATGTTCCGTCTGTTCTTGTAGACGATTCCCCAGATTCGGTTCAAGAACCTGTACGCACCCTCGACTCCTCTGTCTGACCACTCAAGGTCTTTTTCCGGAGGAGCCGCGAATAGAGAAAACAACCTTGCCGTATCAGAGCCATATTTCTCTATCAGATAATTTGGGTCCACCACGTTACCTTTGGACTTTGACATCTTTGCACCATCTTTGATAACCATACCCTGTGTAAGAAGGTTCTGAAAGGGTTCGGATATTTTTATCAGATCCAGATCACGCATAACACGGGTAAAAAATCTGGAATAGAGCAGATGTAGTACGGCATGCTCAACGCCTCCTATGTATTGGTCAACCGGCATCCAGTATGTAAACTCCGATTTCGGGGCCGACAGACAGGCCGGAAGATCAATATCTCCTTTTTCGAAACAGTACCGCGCAAAGTACCATGAGGAGTCGACAAACGTATCCATTGTGTCCGTTTCGCGCCTTGCCTTGCCTCGGCACCTCGGGCAGTCAGTGCTCAGAAAAGTCCGCGACTCAAGGAGAGGCGATCCTCCTTTCCCCGTAATCTTTACGTCTTCAGGTAAAATAACAGGAAGGGATTCTTCAGGCACGGGCACAATGCCACAGCGATCACAATATACTATGGGGATCGGTGTCCCCCAGTACCTTTGCCGTGAAATCCCCCAATCCCTCAATTTATAATTGACTGCGCTTCTCCCAAGTTCTTTCTCTTCTATAAATCTTATGATCTCTTGCCTGGCAATCTCACTTCTCAGACCTGTAAACTGGCCTGAATCAACAAGAATACCCTCATCTTCATAAGCCTCAGTCAATTGTTCAAGGTTAGGTGATCCCCCTTTTATTAAAGGGGGGTTAGGGGGGATTTCTGGTAAGATAACCACTTTTACAGGCAAGTCATATTTTTTTGCGAAATCAAAATCTCTCTGGTCGTGGGCCGGGACAGACATTATCGCACCTGTTCCGTATTCCATAATCACGAAGTTGGCCACAAAGATGGGTATTCTGTCACGATTAAGGGGATTAATTGCGAAATATCCTGTATCGAGCCCTATCTTCTCATCTCCCTTTCCATATTTCGACTCTATGGTTTCAAGACTTTTTCTGTCTTTTACAAGTTTTTCTGTCAGAGGATGCTCGGGGGCAATACACATAAAAGTAACGCCAAACAGGGTATCAGGCCTCGTCGTGAAAATCCTCAACTTCTCTTCCATTCCCTCAACGGGAAAGTCTACTTCTACCCCTTCGCCTTTTCCTATCCAGTTCTTTTGCATATGGATAACTCTCTCTGGCCAGCCCTGCAATTCATCACAGCCCTTTAGCAACTCCTCCGCATATTCGGTAATCTTAAAAAACCATTGCCCCAATCTCTTCTGAGTCACCGGCGTTTCACAACGCCAGCATGCACTATCTATCACCTGCTCATTTGCCAGTACGGTCATGCAGGAAGGGCACCAGTTCACATAAGAATCCTTCCTGTAAGCAAGTCCATTCTCGAGCATTTTTAAAAAAAACCACTGGTTCCATTTATAATATTCAGGCTTGCAGGTCGTAACTTCCCTTGTCCAATCATAACTGAGGCCCATACTATCAAGCTGTCTTCTCATTTTCTCTATATTCCCGTGGGTCCATTTTGATGGATGCACACCGTGCTTAATAGCTGCATTCTCAGCTGGCAGTCCAAAGGCATCCCATCCCATAGGATGCAGCACATTATATCCACGCATCCTCTTGTATCTGGCAATCACGTCTCCAATAACATAATTCCTCACATGCCCCATGTGGATTTCACCTGAGGGGTAAGGGAACATCTCGAGACAGTAAAATTTCTGACGGGCATGATCGGCCTTGCTAACAAAAAGCTTCTTTTCAGCCCAATATCTCTGCCACTTGAATTCAACTCCTGAGGGCTCGTACTTTTCTTTCACATCAGACTCCTGTTAACCGGGGAATCGAATTGAAAACGCCTCAAAAATTAAAGTGTATTATAACAAAAAAGATTAGTTACAGATTGCTGATGCAGTGATGATTTAGCTGCAGGATTATAAAGACGGAGGGTTTAACTGATAACTGTTCCACCTGCTGCAATTTGGACATCTGCCTGACCACTCGGATGAAATGAAGCCACAAGCCTTACAACCGTACGACAAGGCGAACGCACACCGGCTGGAATCCAGGGCCTTTCTATATTCGCCCGCCGCTTTTTCCGCCTGGTTCCTTTTCATATAGAGATTGCCCAACAACTGGTGTAACTCCGGATATGCAGCAACTCCCGTATCGATGGAGGTGACAGTCTCGAATGCGTCATCTATCATTTCGAGCCTGTAATAAAGTCTTCCAAGAAAGAATTTGATAGCAGTGTTCTCTGGATTTCTCGATATGTTATTTTTGTAAATCCTGATAAGCCTCAAAGGCTCTCCCACACCTATAAGAAGATCTTCAAGCCTCAACAAAGTGATCATGGATGAAGTCTGTTCATAGCTCTTTTCAAGGAGATTGATTGCTTCTTCGGTCTCGCCCTCTCTCAGGAGTACTTCTGCAAGTCCGAGGGTCGCAGGCACGAAATCTTTTTCCAACCGCAGCACCGTTTTGAATGCCTTCTTTGCCTTTTCCAATTCTCCGTTTTCGAGACTGTGTCTTCCGTATTCATATTTATATCCCACGAGCACCTGCCTCTCCCGAGTCTTTTCTTTCTCAGTATGTTCGTTCTTGAAGATGGACTTCTGGACAAACACAAGGTCATCCCATCTTTGAAGCTTTTCCAGAATATCCCTCTTTTTGTAAAGCGCCGAAAGATTTTCGTCATCAATATCGAGAATCTCCTCGACATACCGCAAGGCATCCAGCCAGCGGGCGGTCTTCTCGGCCATCCTCACCAGGGCAAAAAGGACCTCGATATTGCGAGGATCAAGGTCCTTTGCCATCTGATAATATTCTCCCGCCTTTTTAAAATCTTCTTCATACGTGGCAATATCTCCCAGTTGTATCAGAGCATTAACATGTTCCGGCTCCAGAGTCAGTATTTCTTTCAACAAATCCTTCGCCTCACCTTGATCATGATGCGCAAAAAGGTTGTTCAGGGCTTTCGAATATAATTCTTGAACCTTGGCTTCTTTCTTCTGTCTCCTCTGGTACTGCCAGTTATTCATAAATTTTTTGGTATCCCTCACGACGAAAATAACCAGCATTACCAAAGCACCAACCGCACCCGAAAGGAGTATAAGAGCGATTGTTGGAGTCTCATATATTTTCCCGAAAGGGACCTGCACTGTCGTGGATTTCTGATTGAAAATGGCAAAGACAGCGAGAGCTGCAAGGAATAGAACAAAGATTAAAACAGTAAGTTTACCCATCAGTGACGCCTGTCCTCCAGATCAACTCTCTTGGCATCTATCCATAACTTTTCAAGCTCATAGAACGCCCTGGTTGCATCTTCAAAAATATGAATGATAACGTCTCCATAGTCCATCAGCACCCAGTGACCATAGCTCAGTCCCTCTATGCCGACAGGTTTAACATCCTCCAGATCGAACTTCTCTTCGATCTTTTCAGTGATCGCTTTCACCTGAGTAGTGCTTTCACCTGAACAAATTACGAAGTAATCCGCTATTGTAGTCAGGCCTTGTAAATCGAGGATTAGTACGCCTTTTGCTTTCTTATCCAGCGCTGCCCTCGCCGCTTCAAGGGCTTTCTCTCTACTATCTAAAGGGGTCCCCTCCCTTCGGGTAACGAAAAATATGGAGCCAGAAAAAGGACTTAGTCGCTTCAGACCATTTCACAAGTATGACGTTTATCTTCAGGATAATAAAGTCTATGTAAAATTATATAAGATTTGACTTTCGGTGGCAACAGATAATTTATACTTTTTCCCTGTCTGATAAGTTTTCTGATCTCAGTCGAGGATATATCCATATCAGTAACTCGCAGGAGAATCGCATACCTGTTGCTCCCTATATTTGCGCAGTAATAAGGGATATCGGCATTATCGATTTTCTTGAGAATTTTTTCTTCAATTTTGATATGGTGAGCCGACCGCAAATCAATAAACTTGAAGCCAGGCCTTGATATAATGACAAAGTTGGTTAAACCGAGAAGTCTTTCCGGATGCCACCAGTGAGGAATATCGAGAAAAGAGTCTATGCCCAGTATAAAGAAGATGTCAGCGCCTGCTTCGGTCTTTTTTAACTCCTCCAGTGTTTTTACAGAATAAGATTTCCCTTTCATTCGGAATTCTATATCCGACAGTTCAAAGAACCTGTTACCCGAAATGGCAATTCTCGACATTTCAAATCTGTGTGCAGGATTGGCGAGGTTCTTTTCTTTGAGGGGCGGACTTTTAGAAGGGATAAAAAGAATTTTTTTGAATCCCAGTCTTTCTCTAACTTCTTCGGAGGCTCTCAAATGGCCATAATGTATGGGGTTGAAAGTTCCTCCGAATACGCCGATTTTCATCTACCTAAATGATGCAAGATGCACAATTCCTGATACATGAATCTGTCTTTTATCGTGCATCGCGTATCCTGTATCTTGTATCCATTATTCCCTCAATTGTCCATTCCCAAGAACTATAAACTTCGTGCATGTTAGCTCCTCAAGTCCCATGGGACCCCGCGCATGAATCTTGTCAGTAGAAATCCCTATCTCAGCCCCGAGGCCAAACTGAAAGCCGTCGTTCAGTCTGGTTGAGGCATTCACAAAAACCGCCGAAGAGTCAACTTCCCGCAGAAACCTCATTGCCCTATCGTAGTTCATCGTGACTATGGCATCTGAATGGGCCGATCCGTATTTTTTGATATGGTTCATGGCCTCATCCATATCTTCGACGACCTTCACATTTAAGATAAGGTCCAGATATTCTTTATAATAATCTTCATCCTTTACTTCCAGTATCCCGGGATAAATCGCAAGCGTTTTTGGGCATCCCCGCAGCTCCACACCTGCTTCTTCCAATCGCTTCAGCATCTTCGGAAGGAAACCTTCCCCGATAAATCCATCCACAAGCATCGTTTCCATTGCATTACATGTCCCGGGCCTCTGAACCTTTGCATTAAAACAAATTTCTTCAGCCATGATCAAATCA
This sequence comes from Nitrospirota bacterium, assembly GCA_040757455.1. Lineage (GTDB taxonomy): Bacteria > Nitrospirota > Thermodesulfovibrionia > Thermodesulfovibrionales > SM23-35 > Kmv42. The sequence goes on along the minus strand of JBFLXE010000067.1, from coordinate 4,218 downwards.
GCGTCCCTGTCAACGAACACATGACAGACGCCTTTGTAATGTTTGAGAACCGGTATTCTTGAGTTCTCGGTCACAGTTCTAATTAGAGACTCCCCTCCCCTGGGAATTACTAAATCCACGATCCCTTCGAGCTTCAGCATTTCCATCACTGCCTCTCTCTCCGGTACGTCGATAAAAGTAACAGCTCCCTCGTGTAGTTCTTCGGATCTGGCAACATCCCTCAGAATGCTCACTATGGCCCTGTTGGAGTTTATAGCCTCAGACCCTCCCCTGAGCAAAACGGCATTACCCGCTTTGAGGCATAGGCCTGTCGCATCCGCTGTGACATTCGGTCTTGATTCATAGATGATCCCGATGACCCCGATAGGCACCCGCATTCTTCCGACAGACATGCCGTTCGGTCTGCTCCACATCTTCGTTATCTCTCCCACCGGATCCGGCAAGGCAGCAACCTCTAAAAGACCCTCAGACATCTCGGCAATCCTCTTTTCGTTTAAGGTCAGCCTGTCTATCAATGCCCTGGGAAGACCCTTCTGCTCTGCGAATGTTATATCTTTTCTGTTCTCAGAGAGAAGTTCCGGTGCCCGTTTTTTCAATGCCTCAGCCATAGAGGCAAGGGCAGCATTTTTTTGTTTTGACGAAGCTCGGGCAAGCGCTATCGCCCCTTCCTTCGCCTCCTTTGCCTTTTCAAGCACGTACGATTTAATGTCCACGCTCGGCCTCCTGATTTCCACAGTCCGGGGATACCCGGACAGGACATATTTTTCAACTACTAAATATATCACAGATTGACTTACTTATTCCCCCGTTTTTAAAATGATTTAATGCCATCTATTAAAATTCTGCCTGTCCATGTAAGAAACAGAATTGCAGCGGGGGAGGTGATCGAGCGACCTGCCTCGGTGGTAAAAGAACTCGTCGAAAATTCCATTGATGCCCTGAGTACTGAAATCAACATCGATGTTCTGTATGGAGGCAAACGACTCATCAGGGTTTCTGACAACGGAATAGGCATGGACCGAGAAGACTCCCTTTTATGTTTCGAAAGATATGCAACCAGCAAGCTGAATGATGAAAGCGATCTTTTAAATATAAAGACCATGGGGTTCAGAGGAGAGGCCCTTTCATCAATAGCATCTGTTTCAAGGGTAAGACTTTTTACAGCCCTGCGTGGTCATCCGCTTGGTGTTTCTATAGAAATACATGGTGGTGATGTAAAGGAAGTAAGAGATTCTTCTTCGTCAGGCACAATTATTGAGGTCAGGGATTTATTTTTTAATACACCTGTGAGAAAAAAGTTTCTCAAGTCACATGGCACCGAGCTTTTTCATGTTATCGATGTCATCACCAAAGAAGCACTATCTCACTGGGGGATAAGTTTTGGATTAACTTCTGATAATAAAGAGACAATTATTCTACCTTTTGCATCAGGCCCGAAAGAGCGAATCATGCAGGTTTATGGGGATGAGTTTCTCAATGGTCTAATGGAGCTTGATGTCGAAACGGAAGGAATGCGGATGGACTCTTTCATTTCAAAAAGCAATAATTTCAGGAATTCCAGATCACATCAGTATATTTTTATCAACAACCGGCCTGTGAGAGACCAGTCTGTCTCTCACGCAGTATATAAAGCCTACGAAGGGATTCTTCCTCGCGACCAACATCCTGTCTTTTTTTTATATCTGTATATTGATCCGCAAAGAGTTGACTTTAACGTCCATCCGACTAAGCGCGAGGTAAGGTTCGAGAATAAAGATTCGATATATCGTTTCGTAAATTCACATATCAGAGATGCTATAAAGAATGAGAGAGCTGAATATGCCAAACAATTTAGCGAGATGTCATCGGATCATTCCTCACTCCACACAGTTCACTCTTATGAGTTACCAGAGTCTTTGCCGTTGACCCCTTCCGAATCTCTACTATCGGAAAACCTCGAATTTGTTTACAGACCGTTTCTTCCTTTTATATATCTTGGCGATACCTTTGTCGCAATTTCAGGCAAGGGGGGGCTGACTATCATTGACCACCATGCCGCTCATGAGAGAATACTTTTTGAAAGGTTTTTAAAGGGAATTAACCTCGACTCCTCGCGCCTGTTGTTTCCGAAACAGGTAAGACTGCCGCATAAAGAATATATTACCGTCCTTGAAAATACTCATATACTCAGGGATTTCGGCATGGAAATAGATGATTTCGGACATGATACGGTTATAGTACGCTCGCTGCCTGATGCCTTGAAAGAAGCCGATATAGATGGTATTCTTCTCGATGTTGCCTCTTGTATTAGAGATGGTGCCATCCCTGATAAAACACTTAAAAAAGACGTTGCAGCTCGTATTGCATGTCATAGTTCAATAAGGGGCAAAGAACTGCTGACGCAAGAGGAGATTGCAGGCCTTATTTCTGATCTCGAAGAGACAGACCAGCCGGACCAGTGTCCGCATGGAAGACCAACCAGAATCTTCTTTTCACTGGATGATCTGAAGAAAATGTTCAAAAGAAAATAAATCAAGAGTGTTTATAAAGGCTTCAGATTTTATAAAGATGTTTGAAGTAACATATCGAGACAATGATAAGAAGATATAAAAATAGTTCCCTTTTCTCAAACCACTATCTTGATAACATCCTTCCCGGAGAAAATGAATGGAAGATAGATATTGAGCCTGTCTTCAAAAAGATAAAAAACCTCTATGACTCAAATAAATCCGAACTTCCATCACTAAATGAAAGTCAGTTAAGAAAACATTTTCTTGATAGTATTTTTGAGATTTTAAGTTTTACTGTTGATGTGGAGCCGCCAACTATAAGGGAGGAATGGACAAAGAAACCGGATTATGCCCTTTTCAGAAACGATGATGCCCTTAAATCAGCAAGGAAGAAATTAAAAGCTGGCGGATATTTTAATACCGCACTCTGTATTGCGGAAGCTAAAAGATGGGGAAGACCTTTTGATAGGCAATTAAAGCCTGCCCTGAGTGGAGCCGAAGGGGCAGAATCTGACCCTTTTGAAGTGCAAAACCCCTCATTACAGATGTCAAGATACCTGTGGTTGACGGGCGTCAGATGGGGAATCCTTACAGATGGAAAGTTCTGGCGTTTGTATGAGAGAGAAACCTCGAAGCGTCTTGATATTTATTATGAAATAGACCTTGAAGACCTGCTGCTTTACGGCAGTCTTGAGGACTTCAAATACTTCTATATCTTCTTTTCTTCAGATGCTTTCCCAGCCTTTCTTGATAAGATTTATAAGGGCAGTGTTGATTATGCCAGAGAGATTGGAGACGAACTCAAAGATAATGTATATAAAGCCCTGAAGGTTTTATCAGAAGGTTTCCTGAAAACATATGGGAATAGACTGTCGCAGGAGAATTTAAAAGAAATTCATGATAACTCACTGATTCTCCTTTACCGTCTTCTGTTTATCCTCTATGCAGAATACAGGGGTCTTTTACCGTTGAATGAGAATACACTTTACACAGATTCATATAGCCTTGATTCTTTAAAAAAAGAAATAGCCAGGAAATTTGACGGTAATGAAACCATACCTGTTTCTCCATTTCATAACTGGAGTAAACTCAAAGAGCTTTTTGAAATCATAAATATCGGCAATAAAGAGCTTGATGTGCCTCCTTATAACGGAGGGCTTTTTAATCCTGAAAAACACGAATTCCTTGAGAAGAATAGAATCGGTGATTTATATATTGCGAAGGCAATAGACCTTCTTTCATGCTCCAGGGAAAGGGCATATATAGATTATGGAAGTCTTGAGATAAGACATCTCGGCTCTATCTATGAAGGACTCCTTGAGTATAAGCTTAAAATGGCAGAGGAAGAACTGTACCCTGTTAAGGAGAAGGACAAAGAAATATATATCCCATTAAATGCAGGGACGAGGCTTGCCTCGCCCAAAAAGATAAAAGAGGATGAAATCATAAAGGCAGGCGATATATACCTGATAACCGATAAAGGTGAGCGTAAAGCAACAGGAAGCTACTATACGCCTGATTATATTGTTGAATATATCGTGGAGAATACCCTCGGACCCGTCATTGAGGAAAAGAAAAAGAATATTGCCAAAAATATTTCGGAATTAACCCACATTATTCATAAATTTTTCATACATGAGGATTTTAAAGATTTTTGGAGTCGATCGGAGCCAATGGAAGACGAATACGCTGCAGTTTTATACCGAGTCACGCTCTGATTTTACAAAAT
>JBFLXE010000066.1:0-13912 GCA_040757455.1 Nitrospirota bacterium | reverse complement strand
ATACACTCTGTCATATAGCCAACCATCCTTTCTTTGGTTTTGAGCCTTTGCAAACTTAATAATACCAAAGCTCTCAGGATTGTTGGCTATTTTTTTCAGCAGAATTTATGAATTATCTGGGCTAAATTTCCGCTTGAGTCCCACTCAAGGCATATTACTTCTTCACAACCGGATTCCATAAAGGGAATCCTCTCTGATAGCAGTAATTCCAGAGTTCCAGATGATTTTAAGAGGTAAATTTCGACGTCAACATCTTCCGCTTTAATCTGCCCTTTATTCCGAATAAATATATTTACCGAAACCTGTTCACCGGATACCGGAAAGGGCGGGTATACAAAGATATCATCATCCGTTATCTCCAGGTCATGCATAAGGCTTATATCGTATATCACGGAGACATCGGTAGATGAGAGGCTCACATTTCCTGATAAATCTGTAGACCTGGCAGAAAAGATATTCTCTCCTTGCTCGAGTTGTATCCCCTCGAAACTGAAAGACCCTTTAATATGGACGACCTCGAGAGTATTGTCATGAACAAAAGCAATAGCACCTGACTTAATCCACGTAAGATCATTAATCTCGTATAAATCCTTCAGCACTCTTTCCAGTGAAGGTGAATCAGCAGATATGATAGATACGGTGCCGGTGTTACCCTCCCGACTCCTGAAAACAACTGTTTCCCCATCCGGGGAATAGAGAGGATTGAATTCATTGCCGACAGAATGTGTCAGCTGAAAGGGCTTCTGCGTTTCCACGTCATAAGTGAAAATATCGGCATTACGGTTCTTGTAAGAAACAAACGCTATTTTCTTGCTGTCCGGAGACCAGTCAAGATAATGTCCATCAGTCTGTGTGTCAATCTGGATAATATTCCCGCTTACGAGATTCTTCACGGAAAGGATGCCATATGCAAAGAACGCTAATTTTTTCCCATCTGGTGACAGCTTCAAATTCGTGATATAACTTCCGTTAGTCACCTGTTCAAGATTGCCCGAAACAATATCTTTGATCCATGCGTCCTGGCTGCCCCCTCTCGTGCTTAAAAAGGCGATCTTCCTCGAATCAGAGGACCAGGATGGTGCATCTTCGTGCACAGAGGTATCTTCCGTCAAAGATTTTATGCTTCCTGTTTTTATGTCGTATATGCCGATCCTGTTATCCGAATTATTATCTACATAAAAATACGCGATGCTCCATCCGTCAGGAGACCATAAGGGATTCTCTCCCTGCGGGACTATCTTGATGTCCTTTCCTGTGGATAGGTCTCTTAGCCAGACAGAGGCATTATATGTATATGCTAATGTTTCTCCATCGGAAGAGAGTGAAGCCTGATACGCCTGAGACGGATCGCTACCCAAAGGGAATGTCTGGATGATATCTTCTTCCAATGAATTGGTCATTGCAATGGGGACATTATCCTTGAAGAGTTCGATAAGAGATCCCGGCTCTGCTGATCCGGATATGGATGTTTCATTCCTATAAAGCAGAATGCATTTACCCGATAGCGCCGGGTAGTAGATATAGGGCTGTGCCGGCGAGACAGTATCGCATGGAATGCCAATTGCTTCGTGAGAATATGCACTCTCATTGCCGAGTGAATCTACGGCGGTCACCACGTAGTAATATGTGGTGCCATTTGCCAAACCTTCATCAGTATATTTGGTATCTGTGGCGAGACAAATATTGATCTTCGTGTACGGACCGCCAGATGTATCAGCGCGATAAATGTTATATCCTGCAACCTGACCTGTTCCATCGTATTCCCATGAAGCAATCAGACCCCCGCCTTCGGCCACCGGAGTAATTGCAAGATTTATAGGAGATTGAAGCAGAAGGACACTTATGGTTGCAAATACTTCGTTTGACATGAAGCTTTCATTTCCCGCCTTATCCACTGCGGTAACCACATATGTATAAGTCCCATTTTTGAGATTTTCATGAGTGTAAGTATTTATCGTGATTAATGTTTCATTGATCTTTATCCATCCTTGATCAGCTCTTCTGTAAAGGTTGTAACCCATTAGATCAGGCTCTATGTTAGGAGACCATGTGAGAATGACATCTGATGCAGATGCAGCCGCTGTGAGATCAGAGGGCGCTGATGGAGGAATCAAATCCCCAACCATTGCCTTTACTTCTTCAGAAGGTGCGCTTTCGAAACCGTAATAGTCGACCGCAGTGACCTGATAATTATATGCTCCGTCGAGGAGATTGTTGTCTTGATATAATGCCTCTGCGATCAGGTTATCCTTCATGATCTTTATTTCAGATATTCCGACCTGCTTGCAGTAACTTGTTTTTGTTGTGTCCGTGATGTGAATTCTGATCCTGTCAGTTCTGTAAGAAGGTTTGAAGTCAAAGGTATTGTCCTTCGTAGTATTAGCGGTTACAAAAACCTGGGTTATCCATGCATGGCCTGACCATACCTGAATCTCATAATCTTTACCTGCATTCGATTCATTCATCCAGTTGATAGCCAGATGATTAATCAGTTCCGCCGATGAAAGATTGATCTGCAACCAGACAGGATTGAATATTCCGTAACTGCAATTTGACAGCCAGCTCGTGGATGGATTCGAATCGAATGCATAGGAGGCCGGATTATAATAATAAAAAGATGAAGCGGATACGCTTCCTGCTGTTATAAATGACGGTTCATTCACTCTTACACCGTTTCTGTAAATGTTATACCCCGAAAGGTCTGACTCGGTATTTGAATTCCATGATAGACCAACATTGTAATCCTGCACCGACGAGATCAGTCCTGCCGGCGCCAGAGGTGCTTCATTGTAAAGAACAACCACCATTTCGGAAGACCTGCTTGTGTTGCCAGCTCCGTCTATTGCCTTAGCAGTTACCTTATTTTCTCCAAGGGAAAGAGTCGCATCAAACGCAAAATTCCCCAGAATGTCCGTATTTGTCGTTCCTTGAGCCACAGGTCCCGATCCGTTATCGACATACACTTCAACGATTGAATTGATTTCTGCTTTGTTTCCGTGAATCGTTATTACTTTATCTCCAGTCGGTGTATAAGGCTGCATGAGCAAAGGGGCATATATCTTTACCGATGCGCTATTTGATGGTTTACTCTCGTTATCATAATGATCTACTGCGGTGACTTCATAGACATATGAGCCATCTGAAAGATTGCTATCGGAATATGTCGTCTCTTTTATGACCAGCGAGTTGATCTTTGTTTTCGTACTTCCAGATATCCGGTACATATTGTATCCATTAAGATCGGCCTCTGTATTGGCTGTCCATGCGAGTGTAACATCCTTACCATTGACAATTGCTTTTAGATCAGCCGGGGCATTCGGCGAGGCTAAATCGGTGAAAGCTACTTTAATATATGGTGGTGAAGGGTCTGTCTTACCACTTTTATCTGTCGCGACAGCTCTGAGATTGTAATCGCCATAGGTGAATCCCTGTGCGACAGGGTCCAGGTATGTGGTATAGGGCGCTTGTGTAACAGGATTTCCGAGATTTAGCCATGTAGTGTCCGCCGCTTTCTTGTACTGGAATTGAATAGATGAGATATCCAGGTCAGTCGTTTCAGCCCTTACAGGAATTTTGCCTTCAAATTTTGCGCTGTCCGCAGGTTCTACAATTGTCGCGCGTGGAGCATGCGTGTCAATATTAACTTCAAGAGTATTTGATGGTTCACTCATATTCCCAGCCTGGTCCATTGCAGTCAGGTAATAGCTGAACCTTCCATCAGGGAGGGCTCTGTCAAGATATGTGTTTATGGTGATTAAATATGTCTTCAGGTCTCCAATTACAATCCCCGGGGCATTTGCAATCTGCCCGTTTCTGAAAAGTAGATAACCTGCCAAATCAGACTCTCCATTTGCGCTCCATGTAAGAACAACGTCCGAACCATTCGCTGTTGCCGATATCAGCAATGGTGCGGCTGGTGGAGTGTCATCGACTGTGACGGTTATCTTATGAGAAGTAATATTTCCCGTAAGGTCTTCTGCCTCAAGCTTGATTGAATACACTCCTTTCAGTGTGAGGGTATCCCATTGAACTAATGTTCCATAGGGAATAGGTATTGGAGATGTCCTGATGAGATTCCACGCGGCAGGATTCTGGGCCTCTCCAGTATAAACCCTGTACTGTTTAAAATCATTAGAACTATAGGCGGTCCCCTTGATATCTACAATACCGCTCACTGTCGTGCCATCTCTTGGTAAACTTATCTTTGCATCCGGCCCTGTTAAATCTATTCTGAGTTTTACCTCATTTGATGGTGTACTCTCATTCCCTGCAAAATCTACTGCTCTCACTGTATATGAATAACTTCCTTCCTTCATGTTTTGTTCAAGGTACGTGATTTCCTTTACCAAAGCCGTATTAATCTTTTGGCCATCCCGATAAATGTCATATCCCGCCATATCAGGTTCTGTATTCTGCGTCCAGCTTAAGTTAATATTCGATTTGTTTTCTACTACGCCAGATAACACAGGAGATGCCGGCGGCTGGGTATCAACCTTGATATTTACCTTTGACTCCGCCCGGTTACCGAGCTTATCTATAGCGGCTAATTTCAGACAATAATCTCCATCGGAAGGTGGCGACTGTAACATGGCAAGAACCCCGTCACTTGTAGAGATATTTGAAGTCTTGAGAGTCGCCCATTTGTATGCATCGCTGCAATTCCCCTGAGAAACCTCCACAGTATATGTATCGAGGGATATATCGTATGCAGTACCTTTTATTTCGATTAATCCCTTGGTGTAACCACCGTCGTGAGGAAATTCGATCCTGGCTTCAGGTGGTGAATTATCTATGAGGATCTTGACTCTCGACTCACCTGTAAACCCTGTTTTATCCCTAGCATAGAGCGAAAGCATAAAGAAACCATCCGGGATGCCGCTTGCTTTGCCCACATTCCATGCAAAAAGATGTTCGGTAGTCGGTACTACATTGTGACTCTGTAAATCAATCCATTGAGATGGATTTTCTCCTGAACCATACCTCAGAGCGTACGATTCAAGGTTCGTTTCGGTGATTGTCCCAATAATATTAACAGTACTTTTCTCCGACCCATAATATTCACCATCTATGGGTTCGGTGATAATTGCCTTCGGAGGCGTTCTATCAATATGAAAAGGTATAGCGATCTCGGTCATATTTTCTCCGGTGTCTCTTGCAAAGGCTTTAAGCACATATTTTCCTTCAGGAGGTTCATTGATCATCCCAAAAATATAGTTTTCCCTGTTCTGGTTTGAATGATCGATAACGAAAGTTCCTGAACTCCCTTCATAACTGATTGAATATTCAAGGAGGTTTGGATCCCTGATCGTTCCGATCACCATTACCACGTCTCTTAAATATGAATTGTTGAGAGGCTGCTCGAGGCCCATAGCCGGCGGAGTTATATCAATTATACCTGTTACCGCCTCTGTCTGTGAAACCGATGTATTGGAAGAAAGCACCGCGGTAAGCTTGAAAGTGTATACTCCATCAGGAACGATCGCACCCGTTTGGTCTTTGCCATCCCAGATATACGAATAGGTTCCTGCCGAGTGGATGCTAAATGCATTGGTCTTTTTTACCGCACCGGAGTAATCCAGGATGTCAATGGTCACCTGACAGGCATCTGTGAGGGCGTAGTGAATGAGCGTCGTATCAACTGTCCCATCACTGTTCGGTGAAAATATCCGTGGTGAAGCGTTCAGATCCTGAATAAGGTTTTTCCTCAGACCGAGGTCAATTGTGGTCGCAACTGTGCTCTGATTGCCGACAACATCCACTGCCGTGAGCCTGATCGTCCATATCCCTTCTAAACCAAAGGTATTCCATATGCCAAGGACATTGTCTTTGATAGGTTGGGTGTCGGAGGCAATCAAATTCCATGTATCGGGATCCTCACCCTGCCCTGCTTCGAGGGTATAGCTTTTAAAGTTCAAATCATCTGCGGTACCACTGACCTCAATAATAGTACCGAGAGGATATTGCGGACCTGGAAAAGTAATAACGATTGCTGGTGGAGTATTGTCTACTTCTACGGGAATCCATTCAACATCTACGTTTTCACAAGAATCCTTCCCTGAGACTGCAATACCATACAATCCGTCTGGAACAGGCGAACTGTTGTTGTCCTTGCCGTCCCATCCGGAACTTTCGGCCCCTCCAAGATGTTCCAATGCCGAAACAATTGTTCTTACGGGCGAAGGATCAAGAACATAAGAGCCGTCTGCCCCCTTCAATAACTTAAAAACCTCGATATCTACAGTCGCATTCTCTTCAATCTGATAATCGATTCTTACATTATCTATATAACCGTCGCCGTTTGGGGAAAATAGAAAGTTGTCAGCCGTGACGCTCGTTATCTCGGTTAATGTATCCATTGAAAAGCCTGTTGTATGACAGCCAACATTCCCTGCAACATCCACGACCTTCAGCTTCAAAGAAAAGTCGGTCCCGCGAAGATCTTCCACATCCCAGATACCAATCTGGCCTTTCACCTGTCTGGTTGCCGAGATAGGAATGTCTTTGCCTTGCATTCGCGTCGTGGCCTTTGTCCATGTATATGGATTTTCACCAATCCCATAATAGAGCTCATATCGTTTCATATTCGTATTGTCAGTCGCTACACCCTCTACGTGTATGCCTCTCCAATCCCCTATTACGTCATTCATTTTGACAGGACAGATCAAGGCAGAATTATCCGGGTATGTTATTTGTGCAGCGGGAAGAACACGGTCTACAATGATCATATTTTCGGCAGACCATTCTTTCACTGAATTGTCATTCAAATCAAGGTATGCGAGAACCGCTTTGACCGGATAGAGACCCTCAGGCATCGCAGAAGTCTCGATCTCTACACTGCCCCATCCGTCCTTATAGGGATCAATTTGCCTCAAAAGCTGAAGCCCGTCAGGATTCATGATGTAGTAGCTTAAGGTTTTAAGAGATACATTGCCCCTCAAATCTTCAATAATTGCTTTAAGAAAAGCCTTACCATCTGAAAGTAGCCCGCAGGAAGATTCATTATAGGTTACAGATAAAGTAAATCTGGTATATACAGGATCTATATCGTCGCAATCATTCCGTGGATATTTCTCAACATAGCTCTCGTAAACTTTGCCGCTGGCGCCGATGCCGATCATCCTCAGTAAATAATGTTTTCCGGATTCGAGATTAAGTGGCAGGTTCACAGTAAATGTGCCTTCAGGTATGGCATCCCCTCTGGCGGAGTCAAAGACACTGCAGTCGGTCCATTGAGAATATCTATTATCCTCATTACTCATTATCTGGATTTTCAATAGCTTGAGATTTTCAAAGAGGAGATTTGCGGCCATCAAATTACAGGTGTCGATGGAAAACAATGATGATGTCATTACCACATTTGAATAATGTTCCTGACCGAGTACGTCAATGGCCTTCAGCCTGATGGCGTCAAATTCTCTTTCCGGATGAGAATTATCCCATTCAATATTAATTATTCCTGAGGGAGGGTCGGATATCGGCGGTAAATCATACCAGTGCCTTCCGCTCCAGTACCGGACATTCATATTGACTATCGGTAACCTGAGAGTCTCTATCCCTTGAAGGACATGGATTTCCCGCATCAGGAGACCCGGGAACATCTTTCCCGGATCTGATAAAGGAAATATCTCAATCTCGTCAGGCCTATTATCCAACCAATGTTTCGCAAGAATTATCTTTTCCTCGATATAATCTGTTATGGATGTACTTTTATTTCCTCCGAAATCTTCTGCGGTGATCCTTAATTTCTTCCCCACAAAGAATTCAATCTCGGATTCTGAAATACTGCTTACCAATATATCCTGAACAGGATCTAAAATGGGATTACCCTTAGCATCTTTCTTAACAAGGATTTCTTCCCCTTGATCATAGTCATACCACTTCTCTGGATTGTCCCCTTCACCGTATTCAATAATCCAATTTTTAAGTCTGCTATCATACACATGGCCATAAAGTCCGGTATAAATTTCACCTGAGCCCGTTCCCGTATTGATATCAAGATCCTGCATTAATTCTTTCAGATAAAGTTTCACATCAGGCGGTGTGTTATCAACTTCAACAAAGAATTCATAGTTAAAAACTTTTATCTTGTATCTGCCATCAGGGACAATCCTTCCGCCGCTATCACGCCCATCCCATGCAACATAATTATCACCGGGTGAGACATGGTCATTTTGTATTGTCATGACGGGATCATTGTTTTCATTGAGTATATTGAATTCCAGATGGACCGGTTCAAGAACTCTGTAATAAAGTTCAACCGTATCTTTGATCCCATCATTATTTGGTGAAAAGACATCCCGTGACTTATAGAGATTGGCGATGCTCGATGAAAGCCCCCACGACACTCTTTTTATTCGCATTGTACCATTGCCCGCTTTGTCCCAAAGGGTGAGCTTTATATAGAATGTTCCTTCATAAGGTGGGACCCATGTTGCAAATATATCATTAATTTTAGGAACATCAGAAGGTGGGACGATAAGATTCCAGTCACCGGGGTTGTTCACAGGCGCATACTCAAGCCTGTATGCTTCAAAATGAAGATCTGCGGCAATGCCTTTTAGAATTACTGCTGATTTCTCTTTAGTAATTCTTAAATCACCGGTCAGATTGAGAAGGGAGCTTAAAGTCCACAAATCTTGACCGCCTCTACCATAACATATGCTTGATTGTTCAACATCTTTGTAATAGTTTATATGCTGTTCAAGAGGTGAAACTATTTTTTCTCTCCGCCTTGGAATTGTTACCTTTGAAATAATGGGCTGAACATCTCCGCTTGTAGTATTGAGCGCCAAAAGGGTTGCTCCATAATCGGGATATCCATATCCTATGATCGTTAATGCGTCCGACAGCCAGTTTACCAAATACATGCTATCCGGTATCTCGAAAGAGTTCTTCTCCCCCGTTTTCTTCTCAACGATAACTATCTCATTCTGACCGGCATGCCTGCTATTCCCGGTATCCACGCTTTCTACAGTAACAGGTGGTGAGTAATATACAGACAGGGCAATATTTCTATTATCAGGAGACCAGACGATGCTGTTTATCTGAGGGATATAATCCGCAGTCACTTCCATTCGATGCAGAATCTGCGTATTCCCTTGTATATCAGAAATGTTCAGGTATATAACGTTATCAACAGAAGTGACGAAAGCCACCAATTGCCTGTCCGGCGAGAGCGAAAATTCGCCTTTAGAATCATCAGATATTTTCAGATTATTTCCTGTCCCGCCAGCGTTTAAAATCCAGAGCTTGTTGATATAGTCGTACCCTCCCCATTTAGTTTCTTCGAGAACTATCTTCTGATCGTCAAGCCATTCTAAAGAAGAAACATATGTATCCGCGATAAATATCTCCCTTACGTAGCCAGATAGATCATATAATTTGACGATTTCTTTATAATTCCAATCTGCGCCGTATGTGATATAAGAATATGCGAACCTTCTGCTATCCCTCGACCACTTAAGGTGGTCGAAGTCAAATGACCAGTACCATCCCCATCCGCCTGCCTCAATTCTCGTTTCACCTGTTCCGTCTGATTTCATGATCCATAATTCTTCTGTATACACCGCTCCATTATAGATTTTAAATACGATATGCGACCCATCCGGAGACCATTTGATATCTTCAAAGGATGTCTTTTCCTGTAAAAAATCGCGTGAGTTAAGCAATGTCAGATTTCTTCCATCCTTGTCCACAACCCAGAGTTGAGTCTGTTCAGTAGATCTAATTTTTGTGTTATATTTTGCAAGTATGAATGCGACTTTCTCGCCATCTGGAGACATTCTAAATTTTCTGATCGAATAATCGAAGGCCGGATTAGATTCCTGCAATGATTCTGGAGAGATTATCCTAAAGATCTCTTCTCCATCAGGCGGTAGGGAATACAATCCCGATATATACTCAGGTGTATTTTTGTTGTAATAGATATTGAGCAATATTCCGCTTTCATCAGGGAACCACTGCCAGTTCTCGTCTAATACATCTGGCAACATGCACGTTAGATTCGTATTCAGGAGGTATTTAGTGCCAATCGCATCTGTTAATGGTGAGCGGTTGTTGTCGACAACTACCAGAAGACTACCAAATATAGTATTATTCTCTCCAATAATCCTTAGCTCATACTGCCCATCATTGACAACGATTCCCTCTTCATTGAGCCCGTCCCACGTAACATTGCCTTCGGTGGCATTTGCGAACTCGTTTCCAGTAAATGTCCTTACTGTTTCGTCCTTTCCGTTAACAACAGTTACTTTTACAGTATTAGGGGCGCTGAGTCTGAAGAAGAATTGTGTGCTGTCTTTTATGCCATCGCCATTGGGCGCGATATATTGTTCAGTCAGCCAAAGATTGGCATCCTGCACACCAAAGGTTTTTGATGCGGTATTGTTGTCTCCACTCCTTTCTGTTACTTCATTATCAGGATCAACAATAATAGTTATCTGATGTGCACCACTTTTACCAGTAGTATCATACGTAAAAGACGTTGCCGCCTGAGAATATCCCGATATAAATGTAATCATCCGGGAGTCAATAATTGTATTTCCTTCACATGCTCTGACAGTGATATCTGATACACCCTGCTCTCCCTTATTCTGTACGATCGCGTTTATTGAAACCGTATCACCTTCCTTTGGCGCCGGCGGGGCAAAACTGATGGATTGTGTCGAGATGACGAGATCAGGAATACCAAGGATCTTCAGTGTGGTAAATGCTTCATTGTCATCTTCACGGATTTCTCTAATCTGGTTATCGGAATCGACCTGAACATAGATCACTCTTTCTCCCGACTCGCTGATATTAGTCCAGTCAATCGAAACTATTGTGCTTTCACCTGCATTGAGAGAGCTGATAAACTGGCTTCCCAGTAATATACCGTCAGTTCCAGGGACTCCTTTATAGAAATTAACTTTGATATTCTCTGCAGAGGTGAATCCTAAGTTTCTCACAGGGATTGATATAGTTGCATTACCTGATTCACTGGCAGGATTCGGTGTAATTACTATCTCTTTATAGGAAATTGTAAGATTTGGTTCTGTTGAACTATTAACTGTCAGATATGTGACAACTTTATTGTTTTCTTCCGATATCTCTGTGAATAAATCGAGAGCGTCAACAAAGACCGTAATCGGAATATTTTCTCCCGCTTTGCTCGCCCTCCATGTGACTTCGCTGGAGACTGTCGAGTTAGCAGGAATATCCACTGTTTCCGTCCCGATATCAAAGGGGATTCCCTCTTCATCAATGAAATACTTGATCTGAACCTTATAGGCATTCATTGTGCCTCTATTTGCTACTTTCGATATAATTTTTACATCCTGCAAGATGTCTACCGGATTTTGAGAGACCAATACATCAGAAGGAAGAATTTCAAAGTCATAGGTTGTTTCGGGCCTTATGATATTCAGGGCTCTGTTATTCCCTTCATTTGACTCCTTCACGAGGTTTTCCGGGTCGATGGCGATATAGAATCTGTGCTCATTGCCGTCAGGGATTGTGACCGGAAAGGTCACCGCAACTGATGATAGTCCGGGAAAGGCAAGTGTCTGCTCTCCAATCTTTTTTGCCTCATCAATTGCACCGTCATAGATCGCCACAGTTGCCTGGGGAACATCGCTCCTTCCGTGATTCCAGATATTTACACCGATAACAACAGCAGCCGGAAGGCTTTTGACAGCAGAGGGGATGAATGTGATGTCCTCCGCCTTTACAGATAAATCAGGCTCGATTATCGCTTTCCAGAGAGCACTAATCGCAACGGCCGTCTGATGCGGACTGTCAAACCAGCTCCCATTTTCCGACTGGAGATTGAGCATATAATTGACTGCGCTGTTTGTGATGTCTGTTGAGACATTAAGTTGTCTCAAGGTGGGCACCGCAAATGCGGTGTCATAGATCGTGCTCGGACTATTTCCAAAACCACCGTCAGGGTTCTGTCTTTGGTTAAGCCACGTGATTCCCCTTGATATCTGATCCTCTAATTGATAGTCGATTCTGTATTTGCTGAATACAGAGAGTGCTCTTGAAGTTGCCTCGATTGTGCTACCTTCATCTTCACTCCCCCATCCGCCATCCGGGTTTTGATTAGTTTTCAGATACCCGAGGACTTTTCCGGTAACAGACTTGTCTGAAATGCCTGCAGCAGCGATTGCCCCTAATGCCAGGGATGTGTCTGTCGCATTGCTCGTATACCCTATGCTGCTTCCCCAACCGCCGTCAGGGTTCTGTCGCGTAACGAGTTCCTCCAGAAGTGCAGTTGCATCCTTTCCTGAATTTACCAAGGCTTCAATTTTTCTTGAGAGGTAGTCAGTATTTTCTGAGATATCACCATTCAGCCACTGAATGCCTCTTGAGCAACTCTGTTCAGCAATGGTAAAGTTTTTTAAAGCAGCGACCGCCTCTGCGGTATCCCTGTCCATCGTTTGATCCAGGTCCATCCAGCTTCCATCCACTGACTGCTTATTCATTAACCATTGCACTGCATCCTCTATATCCGGCGGGAGTGTTCGTGGATTCACCGGCGGGAGAGGAATACCGGGATTTGTAGGAATCTCTTCTCTAGGAACTAAAGTGACCTCCGTGATCCCTTTGCCGTCAGTGAGGATTGAAAACCTTGTTACCCAGCCGTTTCTGATGTTCTCTATCTCGTAAATTTCATAGCCGGCGAATGTTCCCGGTTCTGTAAGCAATATGAAGGCTGTCTTGAATGTCTTCTGTGAATCTGAGGGGTTCGGAATTCTCTCACCTTCTACTGCAATAATGTCATCAATTGTGATGTACTCGCCTGTCCCATTAATAGTAACTCCCGCCTCGGGCATCCTCGCAGGATCTATGTCAGAATTTTGAATGAGGAGCATAGGAGGTACCTGTGATTTGTCATAGAATCCCATCAGATAAAGGTCGAGCGGACTGTAATATTTCCTTACGCCAATGGATGTGAAGGTGCCATTTCCATTATCCTGCCATTTATTCCCGTATAGCACCGATGCCTGTGTATCAAGGAGGAAACTCCAGTGTTCCATGTCTTTTCCGAGAAGGGCCGCGCTGATATTGCCACTTTTATCTACGAACTTCTCATATGCGCCCCATCTGTGCATCTGCTCGTGGCTGATGATAGCAAGGGTCTCTTCAAATCCGGGATCGAGGGGGTCTGTCACAAGTTTTGACATATTGCCCATATCTATGATTCCCTGAAGTTTTCCATAACTTCCAAAAAGTTCGGAATGATCAAAAAGGGGTTTTCCTATCCCCCGAGTATCATTTCTCACACCAAGGTAGAACGCATCTGATTCAGAATCCGGCATCTGGAAATCAAAATTGGAGAATAAAACAAGGAAGTCATATTCATCCTTGTGTGTCCTGAAAAATTCTTTTGCGATTATTCGGCGGGGGATGTCATTGATCGAGCCATCAGGATTCCTTGCGTCATAATTTCCTATGACTTCCATAACTGTGACATTGCCGTAATCGCCGATGCTTTTTGCTGTGAAATCCTGAGCAAAAGATAGTGCGGGCAAAGTCAGAAAAATAAGGATTACAGTGAATAGTGAAAAAATTCCTAACCTATCAGTTACAAAAAACTTGTTCGCATATCTTTTCAATCGTTTTCTTTCCCCACTTTTTACTGACAGGTCGAATTCTCGGGATATGGTTTGTTAACGTATATCATTCCGCTACCCCACCACATTTCAATATCACGGAATTTGTGATAGTGCGGTTCAATGGTTGTGAAACATGGTGCAACACTTCCACAAATCTCTGTGTCGCTTGTATGTCTGCTGCTTCACCGCAGTGCCAGAATATGTCTTCGTCCACCTGAGATGTGTCCATGGATCATCCTGATTCCGGCTCACCCAATCGCTTGAAATACTGTATTTGAATGTGTAGTCGGTGAGTATATATGCCGCCCTCGTGA
>JBFLXE010000065.1:0-14155 GCA_040757455.1 Nitrospirota bacterium | reverse complement strand
ACACTCTGTCATATAGCCAACCATCCTTTCTTTGGTTTTGAGCCTTTGCAAACTTAATAATACCAAAGCTCTCAGGATTGTTGGCTATTTTTTTCAGCAGAATTTATGAATTATCTGGGCTAAAGATTATTCATATTTAATGCCTCGGTACAGTGATGTGTTATGAGTTGGAGATACCTATATGACCTTGGACGTCTGTTTTAGCATTACAGAATTTTTTCGTGAGAGGAGTTGATAGATAGGGCTTCTATTTTTGAACCAGAGGTCATCTTTTCTTGAATCCCTTACCTCTGCTGCCCTCTGTAAAAAAAGATACTCTTTTTCGAGATCGTCATATTGTCTCTTTAATTCTACAGTTCTCCATTTTTCTTTTGCACGTGCTCCTCTGCGACGTCAAGCTTACTCTTCAATAAAATCTTCTCGTCGGTGATCATGTCAAGGGCATCTTTATTTATGCTGTCGCTGTCTTCCTCCAAAACTGACTGCCCCAATAAATTGATCCAGATTTAAGCTAAAATCTGGATTACATTTCTAAATTACTACTTTTTGGTATAGACTTTGGCAATCCGCTTCATTAAAGATAGGATAAACTCTTTTGGTACATATTTTGATGAAAACAGAAGAAGTGGAAATGATAATCGAACATTTTTATAGTAGGCAGGAAGTTGCAATATTCGCAATATGAAAATTCAATAATATCAAGGGAAGAAAAAAATAAAATTAATCAGTGAATGCCTCTGAAATGAAAATTTAGTCCCCAGAATCAGACCAAGACAAAGCCGAGAGTTGTTCAATTAAAAGCTGACTTTCTGGAAAGGCTCAAAGAAAAGTGTAAAGAAGCCAAGAGTGATTACATCATTGATTACAATGGAAATCCTGTCAGCAAACTCCGGCGAAGCTGGAAAACTGCCCTAAGGAAAGCTGGAATCAAAAAGAAAGTGAGGATGTATGACATCAGACACATGTATGGAACCTTAATGGCTAAAAACGGTGCGGATATCTTTGTGATTCAGAGCCTCATGGGACATGCCTCTATGGAGATGACGAAGCGGTAT
Source organism: Nitrospirota bacterium (assembly GCA_040757455.1). GTDB lineage: Bacteria > Nitrospirota > Thermodesulfovibrionia > Thermodesulfovibrionales > SM23-35 > Kmv42. Next base: position 13,100 of record JBFLXE010000065.1, on the reverse strand, counting down.
CTTCATCATGCTGAGCAGATGAAAAGGGACGCTATAAACCGCCTGTCAAGTCTTGGAATCGAGCAAAAGAAAAGTATCGAAAATGAAGAAATACCACAAGATGTTGTCTGGTCAGATTAGTCCCCCAAATTAGTCCCCAGGAGGTGTTAGGAAATGCAGCGGTCTGCTAAGTGCTTGATTTTATTGGTCGGGGCGAGAGGATTTGAACCTCCGACCCCCTGCTCCCAAGGCAGGTGCGCTAAACCAGGCTGCGCTACGCCCCGAATTTATGGTGGTTAATAATTGAGGATCTCAAGATAATCAATAATATCTTTTTCTTCTGCGCCTCTGGCCCTAAGTTTCCTGTCTTTAAGATCCTTTATTGCTTTCTCTCTGTCGTTTCTGTAAAAAGGATCAAGTTCAATAGCGCGGGAGATGGCTAAGGACGCATCGCCATATTGTCCTTTTGCATTGTATGACAGTGCAAGCCCGTAATAAGGCTGATGGAAATCGGAATGTCTCTTAAGAGCCTCCTTAAAGGTACTGATGGCTTCATCATATTTTGAGAGCCTGTAATATACCATAGCCAGGTTATTTAATGCCAAAGCAGCATTCGGATAAAGAGGGTTCGAAGTTGCTTTCTTGTAGAATTCTATTGCTTTATCGTATTCCCCTGTCTTAGCATATGCGTTACCCAGATTATTCGAAGCCTCTGAAAAATTCTGGTCTATTCTCAAAGCCTCCTTGAAATGATTTATGGCCATGGGATAGTCTTCGAGTTTCTCAAGATAAATGACCCCGATGGCATTGTGAACATTTGTGTCATGCGGATTCATGTCCAGTGCCTTCTGAAATTCGACAAAAGCAGGCTGAATATTGTTGTCATTGAGATAAGATACGCCGAGCTGATAATGCGCGCTGGCCTCCTGCCTGCGTTCTTCTGAAAGAGTGCTTGCACAGGCGTAAAGCAAAACCGATAAAAAAATAAATATTATGTATTTTCTCATCAATTTGTACTGCTATTAAAGTTATCAGAAAGACCTATACAAGTAAAGAGGAGCTTTTGCTCAATGTATGCATAACCTCGAATAGTTCTTTGTTCACTTTGTCCCGACTGAAGCCTGTAAAATCTAGCTCGAAGCCTTCGGGAAGATATTTCATGCCCGTTCCTACTTTATCGCGCAATGCGAAAATGTTCCGTGGTTCCACTTTTGTTTCAGGGGAGAAAATCATCCTTACCCTTCCATCAACTTCCTTGATATTTGCTATAAACAATTTACGCGCCATTATCTTCAGTCGCATCACTTCGATGAGATTTTCGGCTTCTGCAGGTATCTTTCCGAAACGGTCCTCCATCTCCGACCTTATGTCGTCTAACGCGTCTTCTGTCTTTGAAGCGGCGATTTTCCTGTAGGTGCTGAGCCTGAGCGTTATGTCGTCAATATAATATTCCGGTATGAATGCCTTAACCTTCAGGCTGACGGACGGCTCAAATTCTTCTTCAATTTTGACGCCTCGCAGTTCCGCTACGGCCTTCTCCAGCATCTCCATGTAAAGGTCAAAGCCAACGGCATGAATATGGCCTGACTGTTCAGGGCCGAGGATGTTCCCAGCCCCCCTGATCTCAAGGTCTTTGAGGGCAAGCCTGAAGCCAGCCCCCAGATAGCTCATCTCCTGTATCGCCTGCAGCCTCTTTTTGGCTTCTTCAGTAATGATATCCTCGCCGGGAACGATAAAGTATGCGTATGCTCGGACGTTGCCCCTTCCGACGCGCCCTCTTAGCTGATACAGATCGGCAAGACCCATCAGGTCGGCTCTGTTAATGATGATTGTATTGGCCGTCGGGATATCGAGACCTGAACCAATTATAGCCGTTGAGACAAGGACATCTATCTTCTGATCGTAGAATTCATGCATCACCTTTTCGAGTTCTTTTTCTGGCATCTGACCATGAGCGACGGCTGTTCTTGCTGAGGGCAGCAGTGCGGCAATGAAGGCCGCAATTTTGTAAATATCTTTAACCCTATTATGGACAAAGAAGACCTGTCCATTACGCGCTATTTCCTCTCTTATGGCATTGCAAATCAATTCTTTGTCAAAGAGAGACACGGCGCTCTTGACGGCGAGTCTCTCCTCGGGGGGTGTCTCGATCACGCTCATATCCCGAATGTCCGAGAGTGCCATATAGAGTGTTCTTGGTATGGGTGTGGCAGTCAAAGTCAGAACGTCTACACCCTTCTTAAGTTCCTTCAATTTTTCTTTCTGCCTGACACCGAATCTGTGTTCCTCATCTATGATGAGCAGGCCGAGCTTGTGAAAGTGAACATCCTTTGCCAGCAGGCTATGGGTTCCTATTAAGATGTCGACGTCGCCGTATGCCAGGGCCCTGAGTGTTTCCTTCTGTTCCCTCCTCGATTTGAACCGGCTCATAAAATCTATGTTTACCGGAAAGGCTGAAAATCGTGTTTTGAAAGTCCTGTAATGTTGCTCACATAAAATTGTTGTTGGGACGAGCAGTGCGACCTGCATGCCATCATATACCGCCTTGAACGCCGCCCGCATAGCTACCTCGGTCTTGCCGTAGCCAACATCACCGCAGAGAAGCCTTTCCATAGGTTTTTCGGATTCCATATCTTTTTTGATGTCGGCTATTGCCTTAAACTGGTCAGGGGTCTCTTCATAAGAAAAGAAGCTGTCAAATTCGTAATGAAGTTCGGTGTCCTGGCTAAAGGAGAAACCTTTGTGAACCTCTCTTTCCGCATAAAGGCGCAGAAGTTTTTGGGCCAACTGTTGTATCTTCCTTTCAATTTTCTTCCTTGTCCTTTGCCAGGTTCTGCCGCCTAATCTGTCGACTTTCGGGACAATGCCCTCTTCAGAATGATATTTGTGGATAGCGTTAATGCCCTGAAGCGGGAGATATAACCTTCCGTCCTCATAGTCGATAAGCATCAGGTCTTCTTCAGTCCCTTCTATGCTCTGGCGCAGAAGCACTCTAAATCTTCCTATCCCATGATCCCTGTGGACCACAAAATCTCCTGGTCTGAGATCGTCCAGACTCGTAAGAAGTTTTGAGACTCTCGATTTCTTAATGGGTCTGAAGCCGGGTCTGCCGCCGAATATCTCTTTTTCAGTGAGAAGCAACAATCCATCTATAAAAAATCCTGATGAGAGTTCACCAATGGATATCGAAACCCGACCCTGATATTCAAATATCTCCGTCCTGTCAACAATAGGAGCAATAACGCCTCCGTCTCTCAATATGTTCTTCAGTCTTTCTGCCTGACCTTCCGAAGAAGATATGAGAGCGACACGATTTTCTTCCGCGAGGCATCTGATCCTTTGCGGCAGGTGTTCCAGATGCTTCCTTTCTTCGGGCAAGATGCCCAGTCCTCTTATCGAGAGAAGCCCTGCGTCGTGACCGGCACCCTCGAAAGAATACGGGGAGAGAAAAATGCCATCGGTAGGTAGATTTTCCCTTTCCGGGATCGATTCGGAAAAGAAAAACCTCTTGCCTCGCATCAGTTCGAACAGACTTATGCCATAGACCGGATCGACTGCAGGGTATATTGAGAATTCCGAAATATCTGCGTAAGACCTCTGGGTCTCGATATCGAACATTCTTATGTTTTCTACTTCGTCTCCAAAAAACTCGAGCCTGATAGGTTTTTCAGATGTGGTGGGGAAGATGTCGATAATCCATCCTCTGCGGCTGAATTCACCCGTTTCAGTTACCAGGGGAACGTTCTTATACCCGTTCTCTGAAAGCCTTTTCTCGATGTCTCCACGGCTCGACTCCATTGCCTTTTTGACATGAATAACGTCCATTTTCTTCACATCCCAGAGCGCCGCCGTATTATTTTTGAAAGAAGTCACAAAAGAGCTTTTTTCAGTCAGCGAATGAATTACCCTTGCCCTCTCACCTGAAGAACGAGGGCCATCAGGCCCCGGTAGTAAAAAAACGGGTTCCTTTTTCAGTGCATCTCTGAAAAAATTGATGTCCCTGTAAAGTTCCTTTGCCAGTTCCTCTGTCGATTCGACTGCCAGAAAGGGGTCTTCGTAAAGAGAAAGAAACAGAGCGGAGGAAGACCCTTTCAAGTTGTAGATACGTGAATTCCTTAAGCCATTGAGAAGATTCTGAAGTCTATTAAAATACATCCGGAGTTTGAAAAAATAGAATAACTAATTATATCATATATAGTTTAAGGAATAATAAGTGAAGGGAGCTTTATGAAAAAGATACTTAAGCTTGGTCTTCCAAAAGGCAGTCTCCAGGAATCAACATTAAAACTCTTCAGGAAGGCCGGTTACCATATAACAATATCAGGACGTTCTTACTACCCGACCTTTGACGATCCGGAGATTGAAGCTTTATTGATCAGAGCCCAGGAGATGGCGGGCTATGTCGAGGCTGGCATTCTTGACTGCGGCCTCACCGGGCGGGACTGGATACTGGAACAAAATGCATCTGTGCATGAGGTTGCTGAACTGATCTATGCAAAAGAGGGGCTTCGGCCTGTGAAGTGGGTGATTGCAGTGCCAACCGATTCAAAGATAAAAACACTAAAGGATCTGAACGGTAAACGTATCGCGACTGAGCTTGTGGGTTTTACGAAGCGTTATCTCAAATCAAAGGGCATCAAGGCGGAGGTGGATTTCTCGTGGGGCGCAACAGAAGTTAAGCCGCCTCATCTTGCTGATGCTATTGTTGAGCTTACAGAAACAGGGACTTCCCTGAAGGCTAATAATCTGAGAATTCTGGATATCATCCTTGAGTCAAGCACGCGGTTTATTGCAAATAAGAAGTCCTGGCACGAGAGGTGGAAGAGGCAGAAAATGGAGAACATCGTAATGCTCCTAAAGGGGGCTCTGGCTGCTGAAGAGAAGGTGGGTCTTAAGATGAATGTACCTGTCAGTTCTCTCAAACGGGTGATGAGTCTTCTATCCGCCATGCATTCACCGACCATTTCACATCTGTCAGATAAAAACTGGTGCGCTCTCGAGGTGATGATTGACGAAAAGACCGTGCGCGATATCATCCCTAAACTCAAGACGGCGGGAGCCTCAGGGATAGTGGAATACCAGCTGAATAAAGTCATCCCGTAAAAGCCAGAGGACGGACTTTTTGACCTTTTTTCTTGACAAAGTTGGCTTCTTTTGATATATGAAAGCTAAGGGGTGACTATGAATAGGACATTTTTGTTAACATTTGTTCTTTTTTCCGTCTTTGTTTTTCTGGCATTTTCAGGCATCTGCCTTGCAGAAGACACATTGAAGGATATCCTTAGTAAGAACTATCAGGAAGAAAAGGATATCTGCAGCGTTGTCAAGAAGACCATCACAGAGGGCATGAACGCGCAGGATGTGACCAGAACGAGCATTCAGTTGGGCCATGATACCTGCCTTGTGATTAAATGTGCGATCGAGGCTCAGGGCAGTCTCGAACAGATTATCAGCGGAGCGCTTGAAGCGGGCGCGACATCCGATGTCTGCTCCCGGTGTGCCATTGATGCGGGAGCTGACCCGATTGCAGTTGCCAAGGTTTTTGAGACCGGTCTTGGCTACTCCCCGCCTTTAGCGGCGGTCTTGACACCTGTGGAGATACGATTGCCCGGTGGTGACCCCGCGGGCGGCGTCATAAGTCCGTCAGCCTTTTAATTCTTTCAGTCCTTCAGGTGCATTTCCACATATTGGGCCAGAATTTCGTGCAGTTTTGCAGGAGTTGGAACACCGTAATACTGATCTATCACTACATGGGCAATTTCGTGAGCCAGAACTCCCATCTCAACATCTTTAATCGAGACAAATACTGTTTTTTCCTTTGGAGAATAAAAAGCGACATAATCAACATTTTTCCCGTACCTGTTTTTGAATGTCGCCCTGACTTCGCTATCGGAGGAAAGAAGTATTAATTTAAAGGTCATCTCCCTGGGAAACATTTCAAGGATACTCTGCACCCTTTCGACAATCACATCTATTTTATTTCTCACCTCGTCGCCCATAGTGATGCTAACTTTATCTCTCATGAGATAAGAAAGACGGCCGAGCCTGATTTCCCTGTTAAACCGGCGCAACTGGTCTTCGGTCTCATAGACAATCGTTGTGTACCGTGTCTTCAATTCATATGAAAGAGACCGAGAGGCCAGAGCGAGAATGACGAGACTTATAATGATACCTCTGAAGGCCGCCAGAAGCATGTCTATAATTCATTCTTTATCTTAAAGCTATAAAGCAGGTCTTTAAGCCTTCCGGTCAAAACACGCATCTGGTCAAGGCCGGCTACGACAGCCTCAGCTTCTTCCATCCGATTAATGGGCGGTGAAATATCTTCGAGCTTTACCGCTATTTCGTCAGAAAGGCGACGCATGTCACTGATGCGGGAAGACATAATGACGATGAGGCGATTCATCTTTTCGGCGAATTCTTTGCCTTCGTCCTTTCTTCTGAGTCTTATTTCGAAACTAAAATCTCCCTTTATCATCTCCTCGACAGACTTTTCAAATCTGTACATCGGACCCGCAAAGCGATGGGTCAGAAACATGGATATGACGGCTACGGCAATACCGGCGGTGAGAACGAAGATCCAGTGGGCACTCAGTATCTCTTTGATTAAAATAAGAGGAGTTTTTCCAAGCTGCAAATTGTGATTCTTGTATACGATTGTCATCGTATCAAGAGATAGATAGCTAAAGATTAATGTAAAAAGAATGCTCCCTGCTACGACAAAGATGAAGAAGCTGAATATGTATTTACCCTGCAATTCTTTTTTTATAAAATAGTTCCTCCTTCTCCAGGTTCTCTTCATGGATTCCCCCTAATCAGCGTCTTTCATTAATATTGTTATGGATGCTTTCTTCCTCAGATCAGCGATCCACTCATTCATTATTCGCTCTTTTCTTCTCTCCATCAGTATTTTGCGTACCCCCTCTACCTCTGAAGGCGAATAATTGCGGGCAGAGACAGGTTCTATTTTGTCGAGCCTCACAGTAATATACTTTTCACCAGTCCTAATCGGAGCCGTTGTTTCCCCTTCACTGATCTGCAAAATGTGATCCTTAATGTCATCGGAGAGTTCATCGAAGTATACGATTTTTTTCTCGCTATCGTGGTATCGACCTGTCCCTGCTCCTTCCAATGTGTCAAAAGTGAATATTATCAAATGCAATCTTTTCTTCAAAAAGGAGATATATTTATCCAGCTCATCCTTGCCTATGTCGATTCGAAGGGAAGAAAACTTCCTATCAATCAACAACTTTATGAGTGACTGTTCATAAAAATTCTGTATTGACCGTCTGAAGGATTCTTCCTTATCTATCCCTTCTTTCTGTGATTCCTGAATCAGGAGTTCCTTGGTAATCAGGGAATTTATGAATTCAGTCCTGTCTTCTATACGAGGTGATTGCAGGGAGTAAAGTCTGTTAAACTCTTCGGTGGTAATTGTCCTGTCATTTATAATAAGTGCTGCCCCTTCTGGCGACTTCCGTTTGGTTCCTAATTCATAACCAATGATAGCTGACAAGCCGATCACTATCATAAGGATGTAATAAATGTACTTCATCCTCGCACCTCCTCCGAAAAGTATACAGGGAGTCGTAGAAAAAATCATGCGATTAACAGACATTAATGACGATTTTTTTCTTGACATTGAACTGCGGTTTATATACTATTTCAAGTAATATATGAAAAAATAATATGTTATTGGCTGAATTTAAAGGAAAATTTCTGTAGTGACCAGAAAAGGTATTGCGTTATTTTTGATTAATTTTCTGTTCATCAGTCAAACAGTTTACTCTGCCGATTTTCATGCCATGGGCTGCAGACCGCCTGAGGAATCCAGGCAAGAGTTGTCTAAATCATCCGAACGGGCTCCTCAGCCAGTACAGCGGCCTCAGCCATCTCAGCGTCCGAAAAAATTCCGCGACAAGTCAGGAGGGCGTGAACAAGGTCAATTGCGGCAGATTGCTTCGTTTCAAAAGAAGAGAAATGCAAAAGAACTCATAAAGAAACTCAGGAAGAGTGGCTGCAAGGCCGTCATTAAAAGCGCCTATATAAACAAGAAAAGATTCTACAGAATCTTTGCAGAACAAAATGCCGGCTGCTCGGATGATGGTTTGAAAATTGAAAAAAAGCCCGTGAGACCTGATCTTAGTAAAACGCTGAAACCGGTGGAAAGGAGTTTCCTACTGAAAGATATTAAAAAAGATACTGCATCAGAGAAAGAGACTGCTGGAGAATTAGGCGTATTTGAAAAGCCTTTTCCTAAATCCGAAGAGATTCTGCCCGAAGTCTCGTCTCCTGAGGTAGTCAGGCGGGAGATTGGTCCTGAAATTCCTGACAAAACAAGCCAAAAAAAAGAAGTTTCCCTTGAAATATCAAAAGATGTTACGTCCGCGGCTACAGAGAAATCTGTTTCAACGGTACTACCCCTTGAAGATAGACCCATAGGAAAGGCAAGAATCTCATCCGATGTCTTTGGAAGAAGAGGCGGTTTTGTCCATCCCTTTCTGTCCATCACCGGATACTATACGGATAACGTTTTCAATAGAAGCGATGAAAGAGTCGACGATTTTGTGACAGTCGTATCCCCGGGGATATGGTTTACAGTTCCTCACATCTATGAGAAATTATTGACGATAGAGACGTCGAACATCGCTCCCGGCGGATTTACCCTTAGCAGGCATAAAACAGAGTCTTTCAGAAGGTTTCAGGCATATTTATTCTATAATGCAGATATCGAGAAGTTCATCAGATTTTCTTCTGAGGATACCACCAGTCACAAAGCGGAAGGTCTGTTTCTTTATAACTTCAGAAGCGGCCTTTCTATAGAGACTGTCGACCAGTTTGTTGATTCCCACGATGCGAGGGGAACGGGAATATCGACAGAGCTCGATAAGTTCAGTACAAATCTGGCTAACCTGATAGTCGCTTTTGAGCCCACTGATAGGATCAAGCTCAGGATTGATTACTCACATTTTCTCGTCAATTACGAAGCTTCGAGGAATGATTTCAGGGATCGAAGCGATAACGTCATTTCGTCCTACTTTTTTTATAGATTCAAACCAAAAACAGCTTTATTTGCAGAATATGAATTTATCGATATCCATTACGATAAAGATGTCCTGTCCAACAGCCAGGAACACCACTATTTTGGAGGACTCCAGTGGGATATAACAGCGAAATCAAAGGGCAGTGTAAAGGCAGGATATGGAATCAAGGATTTTGATCAAGCCCCGGAGGAGAGTAATGATTTTATCTTAGAGGCATACATTGATCACAAATTTACGCCAAAAACATCTCTGAGACTGAAACTTTCGAGAAGGACGAACGAAACGAATATCTCGACAACCGACTATATCATCTCAAATATGGCAGAGGCGGAATATATACAGAGATTCACCGGAAAGATCACGGGTAATGTGGATATCATATACATGAATGATAGATATAAGGGCGATTTAACCTTTGGCGGAGAAACAAAGGAAAGAGAGGATAATTTTTTCAGAGGAGGACTGGCTTTTCAGTACGAATTCAGGGAATGGCTAAAAATGGATATTGGCTATGTTTATTCGTCAAGAAGCTCGAGTTTTGACGATTTTGACTATACCAGCAACACGGCCTTCGTCAGGATTATAGGTTCCTTATGAGGTTTGGAGTCCGCCAGAGAACGGAAAGGTTTCTTTTGGTTGACTTTTTTTTAATTTTTAAATATACATAGGTAATGGAATGAAAAAGAGCCTTCGTATCAGGAATATCAGAAAAATAACCTTCTTGATTTGCCTGCTCGAAATTTTTCTTATCTCCTCGTTTGCTGAAAATAGCCGGGCTCAGGATTATGTCATTGGTGAAGGCGACGTTTTGAAGATCACCGTTTATAATCATGATGATTTGACAACTGTCGCGAGGGTCAGCGGGGATGGGTACATAAACTTCCCTTTAATAGGGCATGTCGAAGTGAAGGGACTCACGTTACCCCAAATTTCCCAGAAGATATCCTCTATGCTGACGGACGGCTACATCGTTAACCCGCAAGTGAACATATTTATTCAGGAGTTCAGGAGCAAAAAGGCATTTATTATGGGTGAAGTCAGCAAGCCTGGCCTCTATGTTCTTCCGGGCCACACATCTTTTCTCGCGCTCATTTCGGAAGCTGGAGGTTTGACAAAAGATGCGGGGGACAAGGCTATACTCAAGAGAAAGTCCAATTCGAATGATAATGACGAGAAGATCATTAACATTGACCTTAAGAGACTGGTTGAGAAGGGTGACACATCCCTTGACGTCCCGATAGTGGACGGTGACAGCATTTACATTGCAAAAGCAGGAGTCTTCTACGTAACAGGCGAGGTTAAGAAGCCCGATGCATATAAGTACGATGAGGGAACAACGGTAATCAAGGCTGTCACCATGGGCGGCGGCTTTACTGACAAGGCAGCCAGAAACAAGGTGAGAATTATTCGCAAGCTAAACGGAAAAGAAGAAGTTTTTGAGAAGGTTAGGATGGACGAACCTATCCAGCCCGATGATGTAATAGTCGTCCCTGAAAGTTTCTTTTAATCATGGAAGAGAGAGAGATACACTTAAGAGATTATCTCAAGGTAATCTACAAACGAAAATACACGGTCTATACTTTTTTCGCCATCGTCTTTATCATTGTTCTGATCGGCACTCTTTCGTCTTCACCTATGTATAAGGCTTCGACAAAGGTGCTGATAGAAAAGGTCGAGCCTTACAACTTGTCGATGATGTATCCCTATTATATGCCTTATGATCCCGAATTCTACGAAACGCAATATCAGCTCATAAGAAGTAAATCCGTTGCTCAGAAGGTTGTCAGGATGCTTTCCCTCGAAGATACTTACGGGTCTTATTTTAAAGACGGAGAAAAACTTTTTTCGGGCGACCAGGAAAAGTCAAAGACTGATATATTGGCCGCTATAATCAGCAGCGGCATCATCGTCACCCCTGTAAAAAATAGCAAGATTGTAAACATCGGTTTTATGTCAACGAATCCTGATTTTGCCGAAAAAGTTGCAAATACAGTGGCGAAGGCATATATAGAGGAAATTCTCGACATGAAGATGAGTTCATCCCGCTATTCTCTTGAATGGATGACGAAAAAGGCAGAGGAAGAGAAAGAAAAACTTGAGAAATCAGAAATAGCTCTTCAGGAGTATATGAAAGCGAATGACATTGTGACACTCCAGGATAAGATCGCTATTACACCCGAGAAACTTTCAGAGTTCAATGCTCAATTCATTAAGGCTGAAACGAAAAGAAAGGAACTGGAAGCGCTTTACAGCAAGATCATGAATATATCTTCAAACCCGAAGGATGCAGAGACAATCCCTGCTGTTTCATCCGACCCAACCATACAGTCTTTGCGGACACAGATCCTGAAAGCGGAGCAGGAGATTGAAGAACTCTCCAAGAAGTATGGTAAAAAGCATCCAACCATGATAGCAGCGCAGGAAGAACTCAGGGTGCTGGACCAGAAAAGGTCTGAGGAGATAAGAAGGGTGATCAAATCCATTAAGAATGAGTATGAGCTTGCAAAATCCAATGAGGTGAATCTCCGTAGAATGCTGGCAGATTCAAAAGCAGAAGCACTCGATTTGAATGAGAAATTCATTCGGTATAGCGTTTTAACAAGGGAAGTTGAGACGAATCGTCAGCTTTATGATGCCCTTATCAAGCGAATAAAGGAACAGAGTGTCACTGAAGAAATACAGACCGTGAACGTATGGGTGGTTGAGAAGGCCGATAAACCTCAATCTCCGGTAAAACCCAGGAAGACTCTCAACATATTGCTCGGCATAATCGTGGGGCTGTTCGGAGGAGTTGGGATAGCATTCTTCATCGAGTATCTTGACAACACGATCAAATCACCAGAGGACGTAGAAGCGAGGATAGGTACGCCTGTCCTTGGTGTCGTGCCACTTCTGGAATCAAAAGGGGAGGAAATCACAGAGGTGATACTGAAAGAACCCCAGTCTGTTATTGCAGAGAGTTATAAGACAATCAGGACTGCTATACTGCTTTCTTCTTCGGATAAGCCGCCTCAAAACCTTCTGGTTACGAGCATGGGTCCAGAAGAAGGAAAAACTGTCACATCCGTTAATCTGGCGGTCACGATTGCCAGATCAGGCTATTCTGTTTTACTCGTCGATAGCGACTTGAGAAAACCGCGCATTCACTCAATATTTGGATTGAATAATTTGAGCGGGTTGAGTACATTTCTTGCCGGTGCAACAATTGACATCACGGCGGTTTTTAAGAGGCCTTTGACGAGTCTCACCGTGATCCCCTCCGGGCCAGTTCCGCCAAATCCGTCCGAACTTCTCGGTTCGAATCGAATGAGTGAATTGATCGAAATTCTCAATCGGACTTTTGATGTCATCGTGTGGGATTCGCCACCACTTATGACCGTGGCGGACAGTCTCATCTTGAGCAAAATCCTTGATGGTACGATAATCGTAGCAATGGCCGGAAAGACGACTTATGACATGATGAACAGGGGGTTGAAGTATTTGAAGGGAAGGCGCGAGACTGATATCGAAGCTCATGTCCTTGGCATCGTGATTAATGGGTTCGATATAAAGAAGGGTGACAGTTATTACTATAAATATTACAATTATTATCCATCCGAGACCGAGAAATCTGAGCAGCGTTTTACGGATTTATGAGCTTATGTATCTGTTTAGACATCCTACAGTGTGAGGCACCCCGAATCTGGAATCAATTCCGCGCATGACATATTTTACGGCGTACGCTGGCAGAGATAAGAAATTTATCTTTGCTATTTTTCTGTTTGTTTTAATCTTTTCGCCTCTTGCTTTCGGTACTGTCGAAACGTGGTCTTATACCATTGTAGAAGGTTTCATATTCCTCGCTTTTTTTCTATTCTTGCTCGGATGCGTGAAATGTAAAATCCATTTCCTTTATGAAATACCCGGCATCATTCCGCTGGTCATTTTATCACTCTATATTTTGGTACAGCTTATACCTTTGCCGTCAGAATTTGTGAAGACAATCTCGCCCGGTACTTATAATTTATATAAAGAGACGATTCTGGTGTACGATCCTCATTCATGGATTTCGCTCTCTATTAATAAAAAGGCGACACT
>JBFLXE010000064.1:0-14594 GCA_040757455.1 Nitrospirota bacterium | reverse complement strand
AGCTTCCATATTTTATATTCAAGCCGCTTGCAAATACAGCACGAAATACCCGAAGCATTAATTCCTCTGGTAGTTTTGACGCTAGCCTCAGCAAGATGAGATGGGTCTGATATGCCGCGCTCGGTTTAATTGCATATCTTTCCGGCCCTGCAAGTACTCTCATTATGCATGGAAAAGCCCTTGTTCCATACCTTTCGAGAATTCTATCGGGATAAATATTCTCTGGATCCCCATAACAGCTATCTTCAAAACGGCGGAAAGAAGATGAAAAGCACGTTATTAAAGGAAGAATAGCACCATCAGGGAGTTCTTCATCTTTGAGTTTTGACAACTCCTCCAGCATCTCAATATCTTTCCGATACTCCCAGGTCTCAGCAGGATAAAAAAGATGATAACGAGAGTCAGGCTCAGGACACGGCGGCAAATTTGGAGAAATCTCTATACCTTGCTCAGGTGTGAAATAAAAGCTTCTGTGCCTCTCCGAGCATCCTTTTTTAAATATTCTGTAAATCTCTCTCAGGGCATCAAATTTGGTAAGCGAGGGTTGTGCTTTATGGAGCAGTAAAACAGCTTCACGGAGAAGTTCTTCAGGATCGGCCTTCTCATTGGCCTCTTCTAAGATCGCGCTGATCTTACATTTTGTATTCTGGTCAATCTTGAGCAGAGAAACAATTTCCTGAAAAGTTGCCATTTAGGTTTTTAACCTTTTAGTCTTTGAATTAATGGGTCTTTCCCCCTGTAGAAAAAGTAATAAATTATCATAAGAAATGAAGCAACAGTGAGCAAAACCACAAATATTGCAAGCAAGACTATCAAATCCCCGGTCGTTAATTTTTCCAATGGCATAGACACCTCCGGATTAGAGGGCAGATATATAACCTGCAAAATAGAGCCGACCTTATATTTTTGGGGATCAGTTTCCCAGTCATAGTAGTAATCTGTTTTAAAACTGAATATGCCGGTACAATGTGTTTTATCCCCGGATGGCCCGACGACATCGAAGCCATATATCCCTGTATACTGAAGTTCCCATCTCATTATGCCTTTCCATGGACTAACCGGGTTAGAAATCTTTTGTTTGCTGCATTTCTCTATAACGGCTTCAACCTGAATGCCCTGCATTCTGAAACGAAACCATTTGTATATATCATAACCATTAAAAAGAAGACCAATAATTACTATAAACAGTGCAAACAGTAGTATGGTTCGCACAAAGATAATGGATTTTGCCGTTATTTTTGGAACCACCCTATTTCTTAAACGATTGCTCGATTTACAATTCTCTCTTTCTTAATTCAAAAACTTAAAGCTCTTTGTTGCTCTATCAAAATCGCCCTCAAACTCAGAATAATATTTTTCAAATGCTTCGCATCCAACGGCATATGCTCTCCCATCTTTTACGGCAACATAAAGGATGGATTTTAAGGTGACAGATTGCATGTCTTTTGGTATATGGGTAAAGCTTAACCATTTTGCTGGAATTGTATCCAGTGTTGTTTCACCAGAGTCAATTTCTTTAGACCCCTTTGTCGCTACGCTTGATGCACTCCGATGCATCTTGTTAAATTCTTCATACACTTCTTTTTGACTCATTTTAGGTGCTATCTTCCCTAAATCTACGATAAGAGTAGACCTGTATCTTTCGTAAACATCCTCAAGCGTTGTCCCGGATGGAACATCAAAAACAGTGATAGAAATTGAGGCATCGGCTGGGAAATCACTGCGGTTATAAAAATTAAAGGTTGTGACATTGCCCTTTGCAGTTTTCCCCTGAATCCATCCATCTGGGATATGAATTGAGAACCCTATTTCTTTATTGACATATATTCCGGCAGCAAATTTTTCCTTTGAACATGCCAGGAGTAAAAACGTGCTTATTATTAAAGCAATAGGCTTAACCAAGTAATTTTTGGCAATTATTTTTTTGCTGTTCAAGGCATATTCTTCCTATCATCTATTTGTTGATAGCAACCCTCAAAGTAGCATTTGCGTAGCCACCGCAACTGACGTTAAGCACGCACTCACGAACTTTCTTGTTACCTTTGGCATAATCAACTCGTGGCACGCCTGACTCATATGTGCCTGCTTTCACTGTGACTGTCGTATTGAATCGCCCCTCGTTGTCAAGAAACATGAATTCACCCGCTGGTCTGTAAAGAGGGAGAATCTGGTTCTCGCGTTGCTCTCTTTCAGCTAAAGAACCTCCGATGTCAATAACTTCACATCCCTCAGTTTCAACCCATAATGGAACCTTTTCAAATTTCGGATTCATCGAAAACTTCACATTCATAGTAAATTGTAAATTTTGGCTTACAAATTCAGGGCCTGCAAGCTCCAAATATCCACTTCCTCCCGATGGGCTTTTTCCGGTAACCATCTGTATCGGTGCTGGCTTTTGATCACTGCATGAAGCAGAAAAAAAACAAAGCAATAAATAGAAACTCCAAAGGATCTTGTGCATCTCTCTTTCCTCCTTTTCCGCTGTACGCGCTGAGTAGATAAAATTTGGCATTGCCGTTATCGGTTTCCAATTTATTATTTGCGTACAACGAGCCTGTAGAAAAAGTCAAAATCAAATATTGATTTCATTATATTGAAATTCTGGGTTTATCGCACTATTTTTGTTTGCATCGGCTGTTCACTTTGCTCAATATGAGGCTCGATCTTGCCAATGCCTGCTTTTCTCTCCATAGATGTCTGTCCTCAGCCTTCCTATGCAAACCCTTTTCCGTATCTATGCACTTTCAGAAGGTTATGTACGATGCAATACATCAGCCACTGGGTGTTCACTTTTCGTTTCCCCCGAAGGGTGAATCGGTCCAATCTCAGGATGGACCGGATATGGGCAAAAGGAGGCTCGGCAGTTCCAAGTCTTCTGTTATAAATGAGCCTGCCCTTTATCGAATCTATCTTTTGTCTCATCTTTTCGGTAAATGTTTCCGCCATACTCGCCACGCGCCCCTGAATAAAGCATACCTGACGCACTTCGCTCGTTTCAGGATTCCTTAAACATCGCTCTCTTACTTCGCATGCCCGGCAATCGGTCTTTCTGCTTCGGAATTTGATCGCTGTTTTTCTATCCAAGATCACATTGCCGCCATTTCTATAAAGCCGCTTCCCCGTAGGACAAATACAGAATCTTTTGTCTTCACTCAGGGTAAAGTCCTTCGCCCGATATAACATCTTTGCCCCGTTAAGTTCCCTTTGTTCACGGCGGAACCGCTCTTTATACTTATCGATGTCCGCAAAACGGGAATCACGTTTCCGAATTGTGTGTCCGGTATATAGGCGTCTATCCCTTCTTCCATTACCATCTGCATGTTCTCTTCTGTGTGATATCCGCTGTCGGCCACAAGCTTCGCTTTTTTAAATACGCCCTCTTTATTGCCGATCTCCTTAAAGTTCTCCCTCGTTCCGGCCAGCATCGGTTTAAGAAGATCATGCTCCTGGGCTACGCCAAAAGCCTCTGCATGCACGATTACCTGTGTCTTGTCATCAACCACCGCTACTCCGTTATAGCCTTGTAGTACCCCATGTGAGGTCTTCATCTTCGCGCTTTCGTTGTCCGTGATGTTGCTCTTTACAGGTTTGCCCGTCTTGCCGGGCTTATCGTCATTCTCCCTGAGCCAGCTTTTTATCTTCCTTACCTTCTTCTTGATCGTCTCGATATATTTTTCTTCCTGCTCGACTGCACCCTTGTCTTTTTCCTTAGCGTCCACTTCACGATGCCTCTTTATAATCTTCCGGACCACCTGCTCCATCTTCTCTTTCTTATGCCGAAGTTCTTCCTTTGTCCGCTCCATTCCTTCGATGCGCTGGAAGGCATTTTGCAACCGTCCACCGCAAACATCTCTTTGCCTATCAATCCCATCTCATCACACACTAATAAGACTTGAAGGAATAATTTGACGATCTCCTGATCTACCGATGAGATAAAATCCGCGATGGTCGTGAAGTGCGGCTGTGTATCTGCCGATAACGACATGAAGATGATGTTTTCCCTGCAACACTGTGCGATCTTTCTGCTTGAGGTTATTCCCCGAGAATAGGCATACAGTATTATCTTCAGCAGTATAGCCGGATCGTATGCAGGCGCCCCAGTTTCGTCGTTCTTATACCGTTCATCAAACAACGAAAGGTCTATTTCATTGTCGATCAAATAATGCAGGGTATGCTCGAAGGTGCCGGGCAATATCTGTTTGTCAAAGTGTATCGGGATGAATTTGCCCTGGGAATAATCGTACTCTTTGTACTACGATGATATACACTCACGTGGCACCAAAAAACATTCTTGGTGTGAGAAGTCCTCTGGATAAATAATCTCTCCCGGAACAAGACAATTTTCGTCTTGATTATTAACGGACAGAAAAAGCACACAATAAGGTGTCCTTAATACTGATGGTAAAACTTTGTCCCTGTGATGCAAATATAAGGACAATTATTGGTATAGAAAGGAAAGAGACCCAGAACCCGAAATTTGACAAAGTTTTGTTTTTCTTTTATTTTTAAAAACTATGGTGAAATCAGCGGGCACAGTAAAGAATCTTTCGAGGCTTCCCGCGTGGCTGAAGTCCATGAAACGCAACGAAACTCATGATACAAAGCGGCTGTTAAGAGCTCACGGACTCTCTACGGTATGTGAAGAGGCCAGATGCCCTAATATGAGTGAGTGTTTTTCCAGGCCGACTGCAGCCTTTATGATCCTGGGATCGAAATGTACGAGAAATTGCGGATTCTGTTCTGTCAGGTCCTCTATACCGGATGCCGTCAGCCCGGATGAGCCTGAGATGGTCGCGAAAGCGGCGAGGGAAATGGGACTCAAATATATCGTTATTACTTCCGTCACGAGGGATGATCTGCCAGACGGCGGGGCAGAACAGTTTGCCAGAACTATCTCTGCCATCAGAAAACACATACCCGGAGCAAAGGTTGAGGTACTTACCCCTGACTTTAAGGGTCATCCCGGCAACTTGAAAACAGTTCTGGATGCACAACCTGATGTCTTTAATCATAACTTGGAAACCGTGGCAAGGCTTTATCCCTTGGTCAGACCAGAAGCGGACTATGAGCTTTCGCTGTGCATTTTAAGGTACGCCAAATACTATTCGCCAGGTATATTGGTGAAATCCGGTCTGATGATAGGCCTCGGAGAGAAAATAGATGAAGTTGTAGCTGTACTGGAGGATTTGAAAGGAGCGGGATGTGACATTGTCACTATAGGGCAATATCTTAGACCTTCTAAGCGAAACCTGCCTGTCATTGATTACGTAAGACCCGAAATCTTTGATATGCTTCGAAATACTGCCCTTTCAATGGGTTTTAAATATGTTGCTTCAGGGCCACTGGTGAGAAGCTCAATGAATGCGGAGGAAATGTATAATAGTAAAACAGGATTACTGTGAAATTAACGGAGTTGGACAATATGTTTGAATTTAACAGGATAAAGAGATTGCCACCCTATGTTTTCAGTATCGTTAACGCTCTAAAGATAGAGGCGAGACACAGAGGCGAGGATATAATCGACCTCGGCATGGGAAACCCTGACGGTGCGACACCCACTCATATCGTTGATAAGCTCTGTGAGGCTGCGCATAATCCGAAAAACCACAGGTATTCGGCATCGCGGGGCATTACGCAGTTAAGAAATGCTATCTGTGAGTGGTATATAAGACGTTATGACGTAATACTTGATCCTGAATTGGAAGCTGTAGTAACGATCGGATCGAAAGAGGGATTGTCCCATCTTGTCCTGGCCACTGTTGCACCAGGTGACGTCGTCATGACGCCGACCCCTGCCTATCCGATTCATCCTTACAGCGTAATCATAGCGGGCGGTGAAGTGCGCAACATACCGATTGGCCAGGGGATCGATTTTTTTGAAGAGATGGAAAAAGCTTATAAGTCATCGTGGCCCAGACCCAAGATGCTTATCATAAACTTTCCCCATAATCCCACAACACAGGTGGTCGAGGGGCCGGATTTTTTTGAGAGGGTGGTTGACTTTGCAAAAGAGAATAAAATAATCGTTCTTCATGACCTTGCTTATGCCGACCTCGTATTTGATGGTTACAAAGCGCCAAGTTTTCTCCAGGTTCCCGGTGCTAAGGATGTGGGGG
Source organism: Nitrospirota bacterium (assembly GCA_040757455.1). Classification (GTDB taxonomy): domain Bacteria; phylum Nitrospirota; class Thermodesulfovibrionia; order Thermodesulfovibrionales; family SM23-35; genus Kmv42. The sequence continues at coordinate 8,478 of JBFLXE010000064.1, read as the reverse complement.
TCGAGTTTTTCTCTATGACAAAGAGTTACTCAATGGCAGGATGGAGAGTGGGCTTTTGTGTAGGAAATCAGGAGATTGTTGGGGCTCTCACGAAGATAAAGAGCTATCTTGACTATGGCATGTTCCAACCCATACAAATCGCCAGCATTGTGGCCCTGCGAGGACCGCAGAGATGCGTTGATGATATCAGGAAAGTGTATGAGTCAAGGCGTAACGTGCTCATAAAAGGGCTTCAGCGAGCTGGATGGAACGTGGAGCCGCCTAAGGCGACAATGTTCGTCTGGGCAGAAATACCGAAACCTTTCAAGAAAATGGGTTCTCTTGAGTTTACCAAGCTTCTTCTTCGAGAGGGAAAAGTAGCAGTATCTCCGGGAATTGGCTTCGGCGAGGGCGGAGATGACTATGTGAGGTTTGCTCTTGTGGAAAATGAACACAGAATTAAGCAGGCGACAAAAGGGATAAAGCGGGTTTTGAATAAATGATTAATGTAGGGTTAATCGGGTTCGGGACAGTCGGTACAGGTACAGCGCGGATTCTCCTTGAAAATAAAGAGTTGCTGAAGAATAGAATTGGTTTCGAGATAAACCTGAAAAAAATTGCTACCCGGGATGTTCGGAAAGACCGCGGCATAAAGGTTCCTAAAGGAATGCTCACTCCGGATGTGAATTCTGTGATTGAGGATCCTGATATTCAGATTGTTGCCGAACTCGTGGGCGGGATCTCACCTGCCAAAGAGTTCATCCTCAGGGCGATTGGAAACGGCAAACACGTCGTCACTGCGAATAAGGCCCTTCTTGCGACCGAGGGGATGGAGGTTTTTACGGCTGCCCAAAACGCTGCGGTAGAAATAGGCTTCGAGGCGTCAGTCGCAGGAGGTATACCCATCATTAAAGTTATGAGGGAAGGATTGGTAGCAAACAGGATCAAGGCAGTTTACGGAATAATCAACGGGACATCGAACTATATCCTTACAAAGATGACAGAAGAAAATGTCGAGTTTTCTGTTGCATTGAGAGAAGCACAAAAGCTGGGTTATGCAGAAGCTGACCCGACGCTGGATGTCGAGGGCATCGATTCCGCTCACAAACTCGCAATCCTTGCCTATCTTGCATACGGAATGCCCTTTCCTTTTAAAGATATATATATAGAAGGCATTTCCGGGATTACTCCCCAGGATATTAATTTCGCCTCTGACCTCGGATACAAAGTAAAACTACTTGCCATAACAAAGGAGGCAGATGGAGAAATAGAACTAAGAGTTCACCCTACGATGATCCCCAAGAATTATCTTATTTCCCAAGTTGACGGCCCGTTTAACGCCGTGTATATCGATGGTGACGCGACAGGCTCGACACTTTATTATGGAAAAGGAGCCGGAGCCATGCCGACTGGTAGTGCTGTTGTGAGTGATATTGTGAACATTGCAAGGGATATCGTGAAAAACGCTGCTGAGAGGATACCTGTGGTTGTGAAACCTCTTAGTGACGTTCGAATACGGAATATGAATGATGTCTCATCCATGTACTATTTCAGATTTTCGGCGCTTGATAGACCGGGGGTTCTCTCAAAAATTTCGGGGATTCTCGGCAATTGCAATATCAGTATCGCCTCTGTCATACAGAAAGGCAGGCGGGTCGGCGAAGCAGTACCGCTGGTTGTCCTTACGCATGAAGCGAGGGAGAGTGACGTGAGGCGAGCCATTCAGGAGATAGATCGTCTGCCAGTGGTAATGGATAAAACGGTTTTTATCAGGGTCGAGGATAGAGAACAATATGGTTGAGTTATTTATGGCCCAAATCCAGCGATAAAAATTGTCATTGCGAGTGAAACGAAGCAATCTCGTCTCTTGTAGTGAGATTGCCACGCATCCTCTGGGTGCTTGCAATGACCGAACAGATAAGTCTTTATTATGGTTATCGCTGGATTTAGGTATGGGGTTATTAGTATAAAGGTATTAATTATAAAATCCCTCCAATCCCTTTTCCAAAGGGAGGTAATGTACCCCTCTTTGGAAAAGAGGGGGAAGGGGAGATTTTTTAATAGTGATTCCTTACTTATGAACTCTTTAGTAACATCGTAACAGAAGACGGGATTGATATGAAGTTCAGTGAGGAACAACACCTTCGTTATCTCAGACATCTAATGCTCCCCGAAATCGGCAAAGAGGGGCAGATAAAGATTGCAAAGGCGAAGGTTTTTATTGTTGGTGCCGGTGGATTGGGTTCTCCTGTTGGTTACTATCTTACTGCTGCAGGCGTGGGCACAATAGGAATAATTGATCACGACATTGTAGACCTCAGCAATCTCCAGCGGCAGATAGCGCATAGCGTAAAGACGCTGGGAAAACCGAAGGTGGAATCGGCAAAAAATACGTTCGAGTCCCTGAATCCTGATGTTCATATTGTTGCGATTAAGGAAAGGCTGGCGAAAAACAATATATTCGGTTTCATAGAAGACTATGATATTGTCATCGATTGCAGTGACAACTTTGCGACAAGATTTCTCGTTAATGATGCATGTGTCTTGAAAAAAAAACCGTTGGTGACGGGTGCAATATTTCAATTCGAGGGTCAGCTTACGGTTATCGTGCCTCATGAAGGCCCCTGCTACCGTTGTCTGTTCGAGGAGCCGCCGCCACCTGGTGCCTTGCCGGCTCCCTCAGAAGTGGGGTTGCTTGGAGTCATACCCGGGGTGGTTGGGACACTTCAGGCAGCCGAGGTTTTGAAATTCATAGTTGGGATAGGGGCTCCTTTGAGAGGGGAACTCTTAATTTACAATGCATTGAAGGCATCCTTCAGAAAGGTAAAGGTACCGAAAAATCCCCGGTGTCCCATCTGTAGCGAACATCCGACGATTACCGAACTGATTGATTATAGCTGACTGCCACTTAAACGTCCGTGCCCACATTAATTATGACAAAAAAAATTTTTAATGAAATCCTTTTACATTGCAAAGAAGCATACCCTCAAGAAGCCTGCGGAATCCTTGCCGGGATGAACGGAGTTGTGGAGAGAATATATCGAGTAACCAATACAGAGAAATCTGGTGTCAATTATGTGATGGATTCGAGAGAACAATTCGAGGTTATGAAAGAAATCAGACAACGCAGGCTCGAAATAACCGCGATTTATCATTCCCATCCATATTCGGATGCAAGCCCTTCACAAAAAGACATTATGCTTGCCTTTTATCCTGATTCCTTCTATGTGATCGTGAGCCTTATTTATGAGGAACCCGCTGTAAAAGCCTATGAGATAAGGGATCGGATCGTTAGGGAAATAGAAATAGTCTGTACGTAGGCCCTCCTCTTTCAATTGTTTTCCATTTTAAAGTAAAATGGTTATTACTTTTTCGCCTACATAGTACCAGAAGGAGGTGGCAGAATGGCATATGTCAAAGGACTTAAATGTAGAGAATGTGGCCGGGAATATCCGGTTTCTCCGACTTATGTTTGCGAATTCTGTTTCGGGCCACTCGAAGTGGTCTATAATTATAAAGGGATTAAGAAAGCACTCACAAGGAAAGTGATAGAAAGGCGTGAGAAGAGCCTCTGGAGGTATAAAGAACTCCTGCCGATAGATGGTGAACCTCAGGCAGGGCTGAACTCAGGATATACCCCTCTACTTAAGGCGGATAACCTTGCGAAAGAATTGGGTTTAAAGGAACTTTACATCAAGGATGATACGGTCGCGCATCCGACTCTTTCTTTTAAGGACAGGGTTGTGGCGATTGCCCTCACAAAGGCAAGGGAATTTGGTTTTGATACGGTCGCTTGTGCGTCGACGGGGAATCTTGCCCATTCCGTTTCGGCCCATGGTGCCAAGGCAGGATTCAAAAGGTTCATTTTTATTCCCGCTTCTCTAGAAGCGAGCAAAATAGTTGCGTCACTCATATATGAGCCTAATCTCATTGCCGTTGACGGGAACTATGATGAGGTCAACCGGCTTTGTAGCGAAATAGCGAACAAATATAGATGGGCTTTTGTGAATATAAATATAAGGCCTTTTTATGCGGAAGGATCAAAAACCCATGGATTCGAAATCGTGGAGCAGCTTGGCTGGAGAGCACCCGATAACGTGGTTATTCCCTGTGCAAGCGGTTCATTGCTGACAAAAATCTGGAAGGGTTTCAAAGAGTTCAAAGAAATTGGAATGATAAAAGAACTCACCACAAGGATATTTGCAGCCCAAGCGACGGGGTGTTCCCCTATTACAACAGCAATAAAACAGGGTACCGACGTCATCAGGCCGGTCAGGCCAAATACTATTGCAAAGTCACTCGCGATCGGCAATCCTGCTGACGGTTACTATGCAGTGCAGGTTGTTGCCGAAACAGGGGGTACGGGAGAGGATGTTTCCGACGAGGAGGTCATAGAAGGGATCAAAATGCTTGCGAGGACAGAAGGCATATTTGCAGAGACGGCTGGCGGTGTCACTGTTGCGGTCACGAAGAAACTAATCGAAGCGGGTAAAATCGGCAGAGAAGAAACGACTGTCATATGTGTAACTGGAAATGGCTTAAAGACTCAGGAAGCGCTGAACGGTCGCACGGTTACACCTTACTACATAAAACCGAATATCAATTCTTTCGAAGAAATATTGAAAAAAATGGATTATCTCCAAAAAAGAAAAAGTTGATAGAGTCTTAAGGATTCAAGGGTCAATCCGCCTGAGGTGGAGAGGATTCCAGTGAGGTGCTTAGAAATTACAAGGACAATCACTTGAACCCTTGAATCCTCGAATCCTTTTTCAACTGAATGGGAGAAGAACCAAAAAGTTAAGTCAGGAGGTGAGTGAATGGCAGTAAAAGTCAGGATACCAACCCCTCTACAGAAACTCACCGAAGGGAAAGAGGAAGTTGAGGTAGAACCGGGTACAATAATATCGCTGATCGATCATCTGAATGCCAGATACCCTGGAATAGGTGAGAGAATATCCGAGGGGGGGAAAGTTAGGAGATTCGTGAATATTTATGTGAACGACGAGGACATAAGGTTTCTCAGCAACGAGAAGACAGAAGTGAGAGACGGAGACGAAGTATCAATCGTTCCTGCTATTGCGGGAGGATGAAGCAAGGAGGGGTGATGAAACAAAGAGTGAAACTGACCTTCCCCCAGCATCTGATTAAAGAGCCGGTGATCTTCACAATGGCAAAAAAATATGATGTGATGCCTAACATTAGACGGGCGAGGGTGACAGAGACTGTGGGTGAAATGGTTCTCGAACTTGAAGGAACAGAGGAAAACTTGAACAAGGGCATACAGTCCCTCAAGGATCAGGGTATTATCGTGGAGCTTGCCGAAGGGGATATAATAGAATAATCGATTAATTTTTCACTTAAATCTAAGCATTTGATCTTAGCATCAGGATTTCCGCTTTGTGGAGAAGTCATGCAAATAAAAGGAGAACGTAGTGCCAGAGTTTCATGGGGAGGCATTATCGAAGAATACCGGGAGTTTCTTCCGGTCACAAAGGACACACCTGTTATAAGCCTTAGAGAAGGCAATACACCTTTAATAAAGAGCCAGCATCTTGAGAACAAGTTCGGACTCGATTTTGACCTCTATTTTAAATTTGATGGTGCGAATCCGACAGGTTCATTCAAAGACAGGGGTATGACGCTGGCGCTTTCGAAAGCCATTGAGGGTGGAGCCAGAGCTGTAATCTGTGCATCGACAGGTAATACGTCGGCATCAGCCGCTGCGTATGCTGCCAGAGCAGATATAAGGGCGATTGTACTGATACCCGAAGGCAAGATCGCCCTGGGAAAACTGGCGCAGGCGCTTGTACACGGTGCGCATGTCTTTCAGATAAAAGGGAATTTCGACGAGGCCCTGGGCATCGTCAAGGCCCTTGTCGAAAAATATGCGATAACTCTCGTAAATTCCATAAATCCTTTCAGACTTGAAGGCCAGAAAACGGCAGCATTCGAAGTCTGTGACCAGCTAGGCTCTTCACCAGAATATCACGCCCTTCCTGTCGGAAACGCGGGTAACATTACGGCCTATTGGAGGGGATACAAAGAATGTCGCGACGCAAAGAGGATTTCTTCCCTTCCTGTCATGCTTGGCTTCCAGGCGGCAGGAGCAGCACCTATCGTACTGGGTCGGCCAGTGGAGAGACCCGAAACTATTGCTACTGCGATAAGAATCGGTAACCCTGCAAGCTGGAAAGGAGCGGTTGCAGCCCGGGACGAATCGGGCGGAAGAATCGATGCCGTCACAGACGCGGAGATACTGAAGGCTTATAAACTTATTGCATCCGTGGAGGGCATTTTCTGTGAGCCGGCTTCTGCAGCCTCTCTTGCGGGAGTTCTAAAATTGACTAAAGAGAAGTACTTCAGGCGTGGTACAAGAGTTGTGTGTACTCTTACAGGTAATGGTCTGAAAGATCCCGATACCGTATTTAGAGTATCGAAGGAGCCCTTGAAGGTTGAGGCAAAGATTCAAGCGGTTGAGAAGGCTCTGGAGGGAATTCTGTGAGTCGCATGAAGTATGTCGTAATCATTGGCGACGGCATGGCCGATAGACCCCTAAAAGAATTGGGGGGGAAGACGCCCCTCCAAATAGCACGTAAGCCTAATATGGACAGGATCGCAAGAAAGGGGCTAATCGGCAAAATACGGACGATACCTGAGGGCTTTCATCCTGGATCAGACATCGCTAACCTGAATATCCTCGGTTATGATCCTTCGATTTATTATTCTGGCAGAGCGCCCTTCGAGGCAGCAAGCATGGGCGTGCCCTTGAAAGATGATGATGTAGCGTACAGATGTAATCTGGTCACCCTTAAATATAACAAAGACCGGACGAAGGCCATCATGGAGGATTATAGCAGCGGACATATCTCTACCGACGAAGCAAGGGAACTTATAAAGGATTTAAATGACAAATTGGGGTCAGAGAGAATCAGGTTTTATCCGGGTATCAGTTACAGACATATTATGGTCTGGGAATCGGGTACCACAGATGTTGAATGTACTGCGCCGCACGACATCACGGGAAAAGAAGTCTCCGATTACCTTCCGGTAGGCGAAGGAGAAGAAATTTTGAGATCGCTGATGTTGAGATCATCGGGAATCCTGGATAATAATTCTACTAACAGAGAGCGCGTGAAGAGAGGCAAAAGACCCGCCAATTCCATCTGGCTGTGGGGACACGGTAAGAAAATTGATCTACCTTCGTTTGCCAAAAAATATTCGCTTAAAGGCGCGCTCATCTCGGCGGTCGACCTCATCAAAGGAATCGGTGTCAGTATTGGCCTGGAGATTCTCAGTGCTCCGGGTATTACAGGTTACCTGGATACAAATTATGAAGGAAAAGCACAGGCTGCCCTGAAGGCGCTTGAAAAAGTGGATTTCGTGTATATCCACGTGGAGGCTCCTGACGAAGCAGGCCATTCAGGTAATTATAAAGACAAGGTAAGGGCCATAGAAGATATTGACAGATTTGTCGTGGGGACAGTCCTGAAAGGAATTAAGAGATTCTCCGAATTCAGAGTCCTCTTACTTCCTGATCATGCAACTCCTATCGAAGTGAAAACCCACACGGATGAACCTGTGCCGTTTGCAATCTATGATTCCCGTAGCAGGGGGAAGAATGAAAACGTGTCTTTTGATGAGACAATTACTGTTAGAGATGATATAGTTGTATTTGATAGGGGTTACGAGCTTATGGATTATTTCATAAAAGGAAATGAACGCTAAAGAGAAGATACAGGAAGTTCTTAAGCGCTTAAAAAGAGAATGCCCTGAGCCGAGGACGGCTCTTCTTTTTTCAAATCCATTCGAGTTGCTTGTCGCAACAGTACTCTCGGCGCAGACGACGGATGTGCATGTCAATAGAGTGACGGAGAAAATTTTTAAGAAGTATAGAGCTGTTAAGGATTATGCGGATGTTCCCCTTGAAACGCTTCAGAAAGATTTGAGCTCTATTAACTTTTACAGGAACAAGGCAAAGAATATTCAGGCGGCAGCAAAAATGATCATGGAAAAATTCGGCTCCAAGGTCCCGAAGACTATGGAAGAGCTTGTTGCCTTGCCGGGAGTGGCGCGGAAAACTGCAAACATTATTCTATTCAATGCATACGGAATCAATGAAGGCATAGCCGTCGATACCCACGTCAAAAGGGTAGCTTTCAGACTTGGTCTCACGAAGAACGAGGATCCGGTTAAGATAGAACAGGACCTCATGGGGATAACGCCACGAGAAGAGTGGGGGAATATTTCCCATCTTTTGATATTGCATGGAAGGGCGATCTGCCAGGCTAAGAAACCAAAGCACAAGGAATGCGTGCTCTATGATATCTGTCCTTCGAGGAATATATAAACTTCCAGGCTTAAACTATTCATTCAGGTTAGCCCACATTATTCATAAATTTTTCATACATGAGGATTTTAAAGATTTTTGGAGTCGATCGGAGCCAATGGAAGACGAATACGCTGCAGTTTTATACCGAGTCACGCTCTGATTTTACAAAA
>JBFLXE010000063.1:0-14647 GCA_040757455.1 Nitrospirota bacterium | reverse complement strand
TATAATTCTTTTAAAATATCAAACTTTTTTCGCAATTTAAAATCAGGCAAAACTTTAAAAAGCGAGGAAAATCTGTCACTTATAAATTTGAAGTCTTCTAAACCGAGTCCCCAACTCATCCTTTTATAAGAGCCGAAAAGATTGATGGCTAAAGGAATATCTGAATCCTTTACTTTTTCGAAAAATAAGGCGGGCCCTTCTTTTTTTGATATTCTGTCAGTAATCTCTGTTATCTCAAGAAGGGGATCAACCTCTGTTTTGATTCGAAGGAGTTCTTTTTTATCTTCCAGAAAATCTACGAACTCTCTCAGGTCATCAAAAATCAAAGTTTGTCTCCAATTCCAAAGGGGCCGTCTGAGGGAAACCAATTAACCCTCGGGAAAAATTTTCCCGGGGTTAAGAATATTCCTCGGGTCAAAGACCTTTTTGATAGATTTCATAATGTCGCACTGCGTCTTAGAGAGTTCCATGCCGATGTAATCCTTTTTGGTCAGACCGACACCATGCTCTCCCGATATCGTGCCGCCAAGTGCAAGTGTTTCCTGAAAAATCAAGCCGACGAGACTCGACCCTTTTTTATATTTTTCCCTGTCCGTCCTGTCGACCATGATATTAACATGGATGTTTCCGTCGCCTGCGTGGCCAAAATTGACGATTTTTATGCCACTTTCCTCGGAGATTTTCCTGAGCCTTTTCAGCATCTCCGTTAAATTGCTTCTTGGAACGACAATGTCTTCATTGATTTTAGTCGGCTTGATATGATAAAGGGCCGGTGACACGGCACGCCTTGCAGCCCATAAATTACTCCTTGCATATTCATCCTCTGCCATTTTTACCTCAGCTCCCAAACCCTGACATATATCAACCACTCTCTCAGCCTCTGTTCTTATCGTGGATGGATAGCCATCCAGCTCGACAAGAAGAATGGCCTCGGCATTTTGAGGCAGACCCACTGGCTTGAAATTCTCAACGGCAAAGATAGCCTCGCGATCCATAAATTCCAATGTCCTTGGTATTATTTTTGAAGATATAATTGTCGATACCGCAGTACCGGAAGCTTCCAGATTATCAAAAATCACCAGAAAGGTAATGACTTCTTCAGGACAGGGTAGGACTTTAAGCCTTATTTTGGTGAATACTGACAAAGTTCCCTCCGAGCCTACAAAGAGCCTTACCAGATCATAACCTACAACACCCTTTCTGGTCTTGGTGCCAACAGTTATGAGTTTCCCGTCGGGAAGGACCGCCTCTATCTCCATGACGTAATCTCTCGTCACACCATATTTTAAAGCCCGCGGCCCTCCTGCATTTTCCGCGACGTTCCCGCCTATCGTACAAAAATTCATGCTCGCCGGATCCGGGGGATAGAAGAGTCCCCAGCGTTCGAGTTCACGCTGGAGTTTCCCGTTTATCACGCCCGGCTCGCAAATGACGTTCAAATTCTGACCGTCTATTTCAAGGATTTTTTTCATCTTCTCGAGACTCAGAATTACTGCACCTTTTGATGGCACTGCTCCGGCCGTTGTGCCTGTGCCTGCTCCTCGAGGAACTACAGGGATATTGTTCTCATAAGCATATTTCATTATCTTTACGACATCTTCGGTCGTATTAGGCCAGACGACAGCGGAGGGCACTCTTTCCAGACCCGATGCATCAAAACTGTAACAGATAAGATCCTCAGGAGTTGTCGATATTTTTATATTCTGAAATTCGTCCAGAAGTTTGTTCATTCCACTATAAAAGCTTTTTACCTTAACTTAGTTGTTAAAGAGGGTTCGGTTCAAGGATTCGAGTTTTTCTTCTTGAGTCTTTTGCCTGCCCTCCTTCGCTCGATTCCTTTCCCCTTGAATCCTGTTATGCCTCTATCAATTGCATGGATAAGACCTTTGAAATACCCGCTTCTTCCATTGTTATACCATAAATATAGTCGGCCACACCCATTGTATTCTTGTTGTGTGTAACCACGATAAACTGCGTATCCCTTGAAAGTTCTCGCAGCATTTTCGCAAATTTCTCCGTGTTTGCTTCATCCAGCGCCGAGTCAGCTTCGTCAAGAATGCAGAGAGGTGTTGGCTTAAGCAAGAAGCTCGCGAAGAGGAGCGCTAACGCAGTCAAAGTCTTTTCCCCACCCGAAAGAAGGTTAATGTTCTGAAGTTTTTTCCCTGGCGGCTGTGCGATTATGTCAATGCCTGTCTCGAGTATATTGTTTTCGTCTGTCATAACCAGCTCCGCCCTACCTCCTCCGAATAGAGTGATAAAGACTTCGGAAAATTTGGTCTTCAGAGACTCAAAAGCTTCTATCAACTTCCTCCGCGTCGTCGAATTTATCTTTGTGATTGCCTCTTCAAGCTCTCTGATAGATCGTGTCAGATCTTCCTGTTGATTTTTCAAGAATTCATAACGGTTCCGGAGTTCTTCATACTCTTCCAACGTTCCAAGGTTGACGGGGCCAAGTTCCTTTATCTTCTCTCTGAGTGCATCGAGACGTTCCACTTCTTCATCTATTACAACCTCCATATCAATCGATGCGATGTCGAGTCCGAAATTCTGCCTGACGTTCTCGCTAAGTGATTCCATCTTCAGTTTGTGCTCCGCCTTCCGAACCTCGAGTTCCGCAATCTTCTGAGCATAAGTTTCAATCTCATTCCTTAAGCGTTTCAATCCGTGTTCAGCCGTCATCACTGCCTGGTTGTCGGATTCCAGAACCTCTTTGCGCTCGGATATTTTTCTTCTCAGTTCATCAGCAACGGAGACGACCGATCTTATCTTTTCGCTCATTTGATGTAATTCTTCATCACGCTTGAGGATTCCGGACTTAATAGAATTTATCTCCTCAGACAAGAAATCTCTCTTCTGGTCGTTCTCTGTCAATTCTTTAATGGTGGACTCTATGTCCTTGCGGGTCGAGTCCAATCTCTCCTTCAAGGATGTGATGGAGAGTCTGAAATCTGTTATTTCTGACCGGAGCCGATCGATGTTTAGCCGGGCCCCGGAACTTTCCTCTTGCAGGGATGCGATAAGCCCTTCGATCTCTGCCCTTCTGGAATCAACTGACTGTATCTCGGAGTCTTTATTTGCTATCAGACTATTAATCGACTCCTTTTCACTCATTATCTGTTCAATCTCTAAAATCAGATGCTCCAGTTTTCTATTCCTTCGCTCTTTTTCTTCCCTGAATTTTTGTGCAGTAAGGTCAAGAAGAGAGATTTCTTTTTCCCATTCTATAATCGTGGCTTCTATATCCTTTAATGCGAGTTCTTTCTCCCCGGCAAGTTGTAGTGAAGAGTGCAAATCGACCTGCATAATTTCTATAGTTTCTTTCTTGTTTTCGGCGGCTGTCTCCAATTTTCTCATCTCCCGCTTCTTTCTCAGCACACCTTTTATTTCTCCCGCAACAACGATTCCTGAAGGCTCTACGACTTCTCCGTCAGTTGTCACAAAAATTGAGTGGTCATTCGAGGAGATCAGATCAAGGGCGGTTCTCAGATCACTGACGATAAAGACATTGTGCAAGAGACATTCGACAACATGTGAAAATCCTTCTCTTGTCCGTACGAAACTGAGAGCGCAGCCAAGAGAACCTTCCGGCACGCTTTTGACCTCGCCGTTTCCCCTGAAAGCAGCAGAGATAAAAGCGGTCCGCGAGAGTCCTCTTTCTTTGACCGCTGAAACGGCGGCTTCTATATGTTCTTTGGACGGAAGGACAGCTGCGTTTATCTTCTCTGAGAGTACACTTTCGATAGCCTTTTCGTATTCACCGTCAACCTCTATGACATCCGAGATTGACGAGAGAAGTTTCAGGTCCGGATTTTCTGAGAAGAAATCGCCTACGATTTCGTCAAAGACAAATTCCTTCAAAGATTCGATCCGCGACAGATCTGAGGCGAGTTCTTCCTTAAGCCCGGAAATCGCGTCCCTCAGTTCCTCGATTCGCATCTTGATTTCAGAAAATTCCTTCACGAGTATCTCTTTTTTCTCAACGCATAGCAAAAGATCATTATTTTTAGCCGTAAGATTTGTCTCTAAATCGTTCAAAGAAGAGTCTGCATCGGAAAGTATTTTTCTAAGATTCTCTGCATCTGCGATAGCTGATGCCTCCCTATGGTTGAGACTCTCCAGTGATGACCGAAGACTGTTTTGCTCATTTCTCAGAGCACTGAGTTCCTCCGATGTTCTGAAAAGTTCTCTTCTTTTCTCATTCAGTAATTCTTCTTTCTCTGCCAGCCTTTCCTCTTGGGATATGATAAGGCCGTTTTTCTCGCTGAGAAATTCATTCTGGACCCCGATTTCTGCAGAAAGTTCATCTCCTATTTTTCGGAGCTCCTCCTGTCTGATCAGCAAATCTGCCCTTTTCTTAACGTATTCTTCGCCCTGCTGATAAAGCTTACCGAGATAATCATTGTAATTGTCGTTCTCGGTCTGCATGACAGCGATACTTTTTTCAAGTCCCGCAATCTCCCTTTCCATATCCTGAAATTGCGCCTCAAGCTGCTCCAAGGCTTTCTCTTTTTCAAGAAGCTCAAGTCTTTTCATCTCATTCTGAGTTTCAATTTTTGAAAGTTCTGCCCTCTTAAAAGATTCCTCTTCCCTCAGTGAGCCGTATTCATTAAGTATTCCTTCCAATGATTCTTTCAGGCTCTGATGATCCCTCTTTGCGATTTTCAACTCTATTGCACTGATTTCCGATATGAGTCTTTTATATCTCTCCGCTTTTCTCGCCAGCCTGTCAAGGAAATTAATCTGCTTTTTAACCTCGCTGATAATGTCATTAATCCTCTGAAGGTTACTCCTCGACGATTCGAGCTTTGACAGGGCCTCCCTCTTTCTCACGTTATATTTCATAACCCCGGCCACTTCTTCGATCAGGAAGCGCCTTTCCTGCGGCTTGGCATTCAATATTTCCGCAATCCTGTCCTGTTCGAGTATCGAGTAGCTCTTTATCTCAAGGCCTGTATCGAGGAAAAGGTCTTTTACATCCTTCAGTCTGCATTGATTCTTGTTCAATATATATTCGCTGTCACCTGACCTATAAAGCCTTCTCGTGACAAAAGCAAAATCGACCGAACCCTCTCCATTTTCGCCCGCGGCTTCGTTGCCGTTTAGACCCGAAATGACCATCGTGACTTCGGCCATCCCCTTTGGTTTTTTCGATGCCGAGCCGTTAAAGATAACCTGCTCCATGTTTTCCCCCCTGAGGCTCTTTGCACTCTGCTCACCCAGAACCCAGCGGAAGGCGTCCACTACATTACTTTTACCACAACCGTTTGGGCCAACAATGCATGTGATACCCGGATGGAAGGAAAAGGTTGTCTTTTCTGCGAAGGATTTAAACCCGATCAGCTCAAGTCTATCTATGCGCATTTTAAAATAATAATATACCCCATACCTTCAATACTGACAAGAGCTATTTCAAGGAAGTGATAGAATCCAGAAATCAAGCAGTCAGATTCAAATGTACGACAAAAAATAAATTGAGGCAAGACTCACTGCACATTGCAAGATTTCAGATGCTTCTCAAGATTGTTATTTATGGGACGATCTTGAGAACAATGCCAGTATCGCCGAAGGGAATTCCCGTTGAATTGCCAAGCAGGTAAAGTTCACCATCCGCTCGTAATAGTCTTGGCAATCGGATTTTCTAACTGACTGGAAAACGTGAATCCGGTCATCCATAGGTAAAAGGTAGTTGTATCTGCCGCTGGTGTAACGGCAAGGAAGAAGGTGTAACTTCCCTGAGGGAGTGCACTAATTGGAAAATTCTGAAGCAGCGTGACAGAGAGAGGTTCAGACACGCTCTGCATCCACGATGCAAGGCCTGATGAAAGCGGTTGAAGGCCGGCAGGCGTGAGCAGGAGAATGTCGGGGCTTAATGACGGAGCAAGCAGAGCCAAATAGATATCAACCGGTTCTGTAAATTGATTCAGTCCTATATCTATGTTCATCGTGCCTCCTCCTGTGGCAAGCGCACCCAACCCTATTGGCTTTGCCTGAAAGGGATCTCCGCTCAATAGAGGCGACTGAACCGCCTGAAAAAAGGGAAAGGCCTGCGGAGTCGACGGAACCGGTATAAGCGTCGGGAATTCCACTGTGATCGTACCGACCATGCCAGTTAAGCAGTGAAATAAACAAAAGTAGGGATATGTTCCGGGTTGTGTGAAGGTGAAAGAGAAAATGTCTCCGCGGGACATATTGCCAGAATCCCAGATACCGTCTGAATTACAGTTCGTGCCGCTCGTTGCTGTATGCAACAAAAAACCGTTATTTGTCCATCTGACAGTATCTCCTGCACTAATAGTTATATTCTGGGGCTGAAAGAAAGAATCTCTCATATCAATGTCGATTGTTGCAGAAAAAGCGGGTGTATAAAGGAAACACACGAAAACTATCGATAACATGAAATGTGGTTTAAATCTTCTCATTTCTCAAGACCTCCTTTTACCTCCTTGTTTCAAAGGAGGGCAGCAAGAAATATACCACTGTCTAAGTCAGCGGTTTTTTATAGAAATTTATTAAGTCAATCATTGGCTGGACAAGGCAATTTGTCCTAGCCCGGGACAATTTGCCCTGAATTCTGTTCTGGGATTCGTGAAAAATTCACTTCAGGGATTGCTTCTTTATCGGCAGCTTAGCCTTTTATCCACTTTTCCGAAGGTCGGCAGAGGGTCTTTTAATGACACGCAAGTTATTGATTGTACTGGTGGAGCTGATCGGGATCGAACCGACGACCTCTTGAATGCCATTCAAGCGCTCTCCCAACTGAGCTACAGCCCCGTGGTAGTTTTACAAAATAACATCAGATCAGAAACATTGTCAATAGAACCTTTCAGGCCCTTGCGCTGCCTGCTATTGTAATTTTCCTAAGAAGGGTACCTACGAATCGGAAAATCAGAGAACATCTTCCGCTCAAATTGACAGGTTTTTTACATTTATGTTTTAATAGAAATACCTTTAAGGATGGCCCTGCGAGGCTAAAAAGGTAAAGGAGGCAGCACGAGCTGCAAAGGCATGACAATACGCAACCTTCCACTCAGATGAGGGAAGGTTTTTTTATGCCTAATCACACCAGAGGAAGGTCGGCAAAATGCCCAAAGAGTTAATGAACAAAAAGGATGTCGAGCGTGCTTTAACAAGAATAGCACACGAAATAATAGAAAAAAACAGGGGAGTAGAGAAGCTTTCTCTCGTGGGAATTCAGAGAGGCGGTGTCCATCTTGCAAAAAGGATTGCCGCGAGAATTAAGCAGATAGAAAAAAAGGATATTCCCGTGGGTTCGCTTGATATCGCTTTTTACAGAGATGACCTGAGTATAAGAAAAGAACAGCCCATGGTGAGGAGAACCGAGGTCCCCTTCGAGGTGTCAGATTCGAAAATAGTGCTCGTCGATGACGTGCTCTTTACAGGCAGGTCGATCAGGGCGGCAATGGATGCGCTGATGGACCTCGGGCGGCCTGCTGTAATACAGCTTGCTGTACTCGTTGACAGGGGCCACAGAGAGCTTCCGATCAAAGCGGACTATGTCGGAAAAAATATTCCCACTGCATCGAGCGAAAATGTTGAGGTGTTGCTTGAGGAAGAAGGCGGAGAGGATAAGGTCATAATCCAGAAAACCGCAGATGTTAAATAACATGTTAAACAAAAAGGATCTTCTCGGAATAAAGGACCTCTCCACGGAAGAGATAAATCTCATCCTTGATACGGCTGCGGGTTTCAAGGACGTCCTTGGAAGGGATATAAAGAAAGTTCCCACCCTGCGGGGCAAGACCGCCGTTAATCTTTTTTTTGAACCCTCAACGAGAACCCGAACATCCTTTGAGCTTGCAGCAAAAAGGCTTAGCACAGACGTGATAAACTTTTCAGTCCCGACAAGCAGCGTTGTAAAAGGTGAAAGTCTTATCGATACTGCGCTGACTGTACAGGCTCTTGGTGCGGACTTTGTTATAATCAGGCATTCCTCAGCAGGTGTGCCGTACCTTCTTTCGAGAAAACTGAGGGCTTCTGTCATAAATGCGGGTGACGGAACAAATGAGCACCCAACTCAGGCACTTCTTGATGCCTTCACGATAAGGGAGAAGAAAGGTAAAACTGATTCCTTGAATGCTGCGATCGTCGGAGACATCGCCCACAGCCGAGTTGCAAAATCAAACATATACTGTCTTACAAAATTGGGAACACATGTGAGATTGATAGGGCCGCCGACACTTATTCCGGAAGAGATGAGAAAATTGGGCGTTGAGATTTTTCACAGTATGGAAGAAGGATTAAAAGACATCGACGTTCTGATGATGCTGAGGATACAACTTGAAAGGCAGGGAAAAGGATTTTTCCCGTCTACGGACGAATATTCCAAAAACTGGGGATTGACGCCCGAGAGACTTTTGCTCGCAAAAGACGATGTCATCGTAATGCATCCCGGTCCGATGAACCGTGGCATAGAAATCGCTTCGGAAATCGCGGACGGTCCGAGATCCGTAATTCTCGATCAGGTCACAAACGGCATTGCTGTGAGAATGGCGGTAATGTACCTGCTTGCCGGAGTCAAAAAATGAGGATATTGATTAAAGCTGGTCATATCATGGACCCGTCTCTCAGGATTGATGGCATAGGGGATATCTTGATAGAGAATGGAAAGATAAAGGAGATCAGGATGCAAGATTTAGGATGCAAGATTCAGAATGCAAGCTCAAGAGATCAGGTATCTGAGTTTCGAGCCATCGATGCCACAGGCCTCACTGTTCTTCCCGGCCTTGTTGATATGCATGTACATCTCAGAGAACCTGGTTATGAGCATAAGGAGACTATAAAGACAGGAACAAAGGCCGCTATTAAAGGTGGATTTACCACAGTATGCTGTATGCCCAATACATTTCTAGTGAACGATAATGCAAGCGTAACCGAGTTCATTATCCGCAAGGCTTCTCAAGAAGGTTATTGTTCAGTCTATCCTATCGGGGCGATAACCAAAGGCCAGAGAGGTGAAGAACTTGCAGAGATCGGGACGATGAGAAACGAAGGATGCATTGCATTCTCTGACGACGGACGGCCTGTCACAAACAGCCTTATTATGAGAAGGGCGCTTGAATATTCAAAGGCTTTTGATGTGCCGATTATTTCTCATTGCGAAGACTTGACCCTCTCAGAGGAGGGGGTGATGAACGAGGGGTTGCTATCCTCAACGCTTGGCCTCAGGGGAATACCAGCTGAGGCTGAACAGATAATGGTTTTCAGAGATATTTTGCTGTCGGAACTTACCGATGGGAGACTCCATATTGCACATGTATCTGCAGAGGGCTCGGTAAAATTAATAAGAGAAGCAAAGAGACGGGGTGTCCGTATCACGGCCGAGACATGTCCCCATTATTTCAGTCTGACAGAAGATGCTGTATCAGGATACGACACGAATGCCAAAGTAAATCCACCGCTGAGGAGCAGACATGATATCGAAGCAGTTAAGGAAGGTCTTGCGGATGGGACGATTGATGTGATAGCTACGGATCATGCACCCCATCATGTGGATGAAAAACTGAGAGAATTTGATATGGCCCCTTTTGGAATATCAGGACTTGAAACGGCTCTAAGTCTGAGCCTGCGGTTAGTGCATGAAGGTATACTCACATTGCCGGACCTGGTCGCAAAGATAACTCATAAGCCCGCGGAAATCCTTAACCTCGAAAGAGGCACACTAAAGATCGACGCG
Organism: Nitrospirota bacterium; assembly: GCA_040757455.1. GTDB lineage: Bacteria > Nitrospirota > Thermodesulfovibrionia > Thermodesulfovibrionales > SM23-35 > Kmv42. Next base: position 4,953 of record JBFLXE010000063.1, on the reverse strand, counting down.
GATGCCGACATTATCATTGTGGACATGGAGAAGGAATTCAGGGTGGAACCTGAAAAATTCGTCTCAAAAGGTAAGAATACGCCTTTTAGAGGGTGGATGCTGAAAGGGATGCCTGTCATGACTATAGTCAGAGGAAAAATTTATGAATGGTAAAGCGCTGTTAGTTCTTTCGGACGGGATCGTCTTTGAAGGTAGAAGCTTCGGGGCAGAGGGAGAAGTGATCGGCGAAGTGGTGTTTAATACTTCCATGACTGGTTATCAGGAAATTTTGACCGATCCTTCGTATAAGGGACAGATTGTGACGATGACATATCCCGAGATCGGCAATTATGGAATAAATAAAGAGGATGTAGAGTCTTCAGAGGGACCAAAGGCCGAGGGCTTCATTGTGAAAGAATATAATGATTTTCCCAGTAATTGGAGAGCCAGCCTGTCCCTCGGCCGTTATCTCAGAGATAACAAAGTGGTCTGTATAGAAGGCATTGATACGAGAGCATTAACACGGCATCTTCGCACCTGCGGCACTCAGATGGGAATTATATCGACCATTGATTATGATCCAGGATGTCTCCTGGAGAAAGTGAGGAGACATCCTGGAATCTCCGCCTTTGATCTGGTCAAAGAAGTGACGACGCAAGAAATATATAAATGGAAAGACGGCGTCTGGAAATGGCAACATCCTAAACCAGAAGTTAGGAGTCAGAATTCAGAAGTCAGAAGTTTGGCAAATCCCCCCATACCCCCCTTTATTAAAAGGGGGGCGGGGGGGATTACTAATTCTGAATTAAAGCGAGTTATCGTTTACGATTTCGGTGTTAAATTCAACATACTGCGGAATCTTATAGAGGCTGGCTTCGAGATAACTGTTGTGCCTGCACAGACACCGGCAGAGGCAGTCATAGAAATGAATCCTGACGGGATAATTCTGAGCAATGGTCCCGGAGATCCGCAGACAGTGACGTATGCTATAGAAAATACAAAAAAGCTTATCGGCAGGAAGCCGATCTTTGGCATATGCCTTGGACACCAAATTCTCGGCCTCGCGATGGGTGGAAGGACATATAAGCTGAAATTCGGACATCACGGTGGCAACCATCCGGTTAAGGATCTACTGACAGGAAGAATCGAGATCACTTCGCAGAATCATAATTATTGTGTTGATATTGAAAGCGTTAAAGGACGGGCAAAGCTAACCCACAAGAATCTTTACGACGGAACTGAAGAAGGTATGCAACATGTGGAGTTACCAATATTTTCGGTGCAGCATCATCCAGAGGCTGGACCGGGCCCGAATGATTCGGCTCATTTGTTCAGACGATTCAGGGAAATGATAGAGAGTTTTAAATAAATTCTGTAAAGATGGAGAAAATAATTTAGGGATAAGGTTTTATGCCCAAAAGGACTGACATCAAGAAAATTCTTCTTATTGGCTCTGGCCCTATAATTATAGGGCAGGCTTGCGAATTCGATTACTCGGGCACCCAGGCATGCAAGGCTCTTCGTGAGGAGGGCTACAGAATAATACTGGTCAATTCCAATCCCGCCACAATAATGACAGATCCCGAAATGGCCGATGCGACTTACATAGAGCCTTTAACCGCCGACACCATCGAGATGATCATAAAAAAGGAAAAGCCCGATGCACTTCTTCCCACTATGGGCGGACAGACTGCATTGAATCTCGCTGTGGAGCTTTCGGAGATAGGGATTCTTGACAAGTACGGAGTCGAGCTGATCGGAGCAAAGCTCGATGCAATTAAGAAGGCGGAAGACCGGGAATTGTTCAAAAAGGCTATGGAAAAAATCGGATTGGAAGTGCCGAGGTCTGCCTACGTGGGTTCAGTAAAGGAAGGGCAGGAGGCAATAGGAGACGTGGGATTCCCGGCAATTCTCAGGCCGTCATTTACACTCGGCGGCACAGGGGGCGGCATCGCTTACAACCTTGAGGAATACGGCACATTGCTCGAGAGGGGCTTAAAACTCAGCCCGGTTCGGCAGGTTCTTGTTGAGGAGTCTGTCCTTGGCTGGAAAGAATATGAACTTGAGGTCATGAGGGATCAAAAAGATAATGTTGTCATTATCTGTTCGATAGAAAACTTCGACCCCATGGGTGTTCATACCGGCGATTCAATTACCGTCGCTCCTGCCCAGACTCTGACAGATAAAGAATATCAGAGAATGCGCGATGCTGCCATCGCAATTATACGTGAGATAGGTGTGGATACGGGAGGTTCGAATATCCAGTTTGCCCTTAATCCGGCCACGGGCAGAATGGTGGTTATCGAAATGAATCCGCGGGTGTCGAGGAGTTCAGCACTCGCCTCAAAGGCAACAGGATTTCCGATAGCCAAAATAGCTGCGAAACTGGCTGTTGGTCTGACGCTCGATGAGATACCGAATGATATAACACAAGAAACTCCAGCGTCATTTGAACCGACAATCGATTATGTCGTCACGAAATTTCCACGGTTTGCTTTCGAAAAATTTCCGGAGGCAGACCCGACTCTAACTACCCAGATGAAGTCTGTCGGTGAAGTAATGTCAATTGGCAGGACGTTCAAAGAGTCCCTTCAAAAGGCGATCAGGAGCCTAGAAATCGGTAGTTACGGATTTGAAGAGGTTGAAGCAAGTATCAGCGAAATCAGGTTGAAACTCAAAACTCCATGCGCCGAGAGAGTCTGGCACATCGCCCAGGCTTTCAGAAAAGGTGCGAGCGTCCAGGATATATATGAACTTACATGGATTGATCCATGGTTTTTGCATAACATAAGGCAGATCGTTGAAATGGAAGAGAAAATAAAGACGTTAAAAATTTATGCCTCAGATCAAATTACACCTTCTCTTAATCCCTCCCTTACTAAAGAGGAGATAGGGGGGGCAATCACCGAGGCCCGGATTGCCACCCGCACTCTAAACTATGAATTCCTTGAGATGATCAGAGAAGCAAAAGAATATGGATTTTCTGACAGAAGAATCGCAGAGCTACTAAACACTCAGGAAGCCGACGTGATGAATTTGAGAAAGGAGCATAACATACAGCCGGCTTACAAAATGGTTGATACGTGTGCGGCAGAATTCGCTGCATATACACCATATTTGTATTCGACTTATGAGATGCCGTTGTATAAGATAGAAAATGGGAATAAAACTTTAAATCTCCCTTCGGAATCCAATAATCCCCCCACCCCCCTTTTAGTAAAGGGGGGCGCGGGGGGCTTTGTTGAATGTGAATCAAACCCCGGCAAGAAAAAGAAGATCATAATCCTCGGCTCAGGACCAAATAGAATTGGTCAAGGCATCGAGTTTGATTATTGCTGCGTCCACGCAGTATTCGCCCTGAAAGAACTCGGTTATGAGACCATCATGGTGAACTGTAACCCCGAGACTGTAAGCACAGACTATGATACCTCCGACAGGCTCTATTTTGAGCCTCTCACCATAGAGGATGTTCTCAATATTGTAAAGATGGAAAAGCCTGAGGGTGTTATCGTCCAGTTCGGAGGGCAGACACCGCTTAAATTGGCAGTACCCCTGGAAAGAGAAGGGGTCAAAATTCTCGGCACAACTCCTGACTCGATCGACCGGGCGGAGGACAGGAAGAGGTTCAGAGAACTCCTGCAAAAATTGAATCTGAGACAAGCTGAAAGCGATACAGCCATGTCGGTCGAAGAGGCAGTTTCTGTGGCCGGGCACATAGGGTATCCTGTGATGGTGAGGCCTTCTTATGTGCTTGGCGGAAGGGCAATGGAGATCGTTTATGACGAGATTTCCTTAAGGGAATACATGAAACGGGCTGTGAAGGCATCTCCGGAACATCCTGTCCTCATAGACAAATATCTGGAGGATGCAATTGAACTCGATGTTGACGCGATTTCAGACGGAGAAGAAGTAGTCGTCGCCGGGGTAATGGAACACATTGAAGAGGCTGGTATTCATTCGGGCGATTCTGCATGTTCTCTACCGCCGCATTCTTTGAGCTCAAAAGTGATTAAAGAGATAAAAAGGCAGACAAAGGCACTATCAAGAGAACTGAATGTGGTAGGACTTATGAATGTCCAGTTTGCGGTGAAACATAAAGATATCTTTATCCTTGAAGTTAATCCGAGGGCTTCAAGGACTGTTCCCTTTGTCGGCAAAGCGACCGGTATACCTCTTGCTAAACTTGCGGCAAAAGTAATGGCAGGAAGAACTCTGAAAGAATTGGGATACGATAAAGAACCAAAGATAAGACATATCGCGGTTAAGGAATCCGTCTTTCCCTTCGACAGGTTTTACGGGGTTGATACGATTCTTGGCCCGGAGATGAAGTCCACAGGGGAGGTTATGGGTATAGACAAAGATTTCGGACTTGCGTATGGAAAGTCTCAGACCTCATCCGGAAACAGCATGCCTTTGTCGGGGAAAATATTCATCAGTCTTAAAGATAAAGATAAACCCGCTTCTGTCTCCGTGGTGAAGAAGCTTCTACAGATCGGTTTTTCTGTCATCGCGACAAGAGGTACCGCAAAGTACCTGAAAGAACATGGTCTGGAAGTCCATGTCGTTAACAAAGTCACGGAAGGGAGACCACATATCGTCGATCTGATCAAGAACAAAGAGGTTCATTTTGTAATAAATACTGTGAGCGGAGCACAGGCACAGAAAGATTCCTTCTCAATTCGTCAGAGTGCTCTTCAGTATAAGGTGCCTTTCACAACCACGATCTCTGGAGCAATTGCAGCCGTCAACGCCATGGAGATACTGCAAAAAAAGAAGATCCACATTAGGTCCATTCAGGAATACCACAAAGCATAAAACTTGGCCCACTCTTTCCTTATTTACGACGAATAGAGCCCTTCGAGAAATTCCCAACTGATTGATATAAGCCGATTGACAGGTGATGCAAAAAATAAAATCCCCCAAAAACAGTCGATAAAACCTTGATATAAAGCCTCACGGGAGCAAACATGTCAA
>JBFLXE010000062.1:0-14948 GCA_040757455.1 Nitrospirota bacterium | reverse complement strand
GGCAATTATTATTAATATTTATATATATATTTATCTTTTGGGCCTAAATTCAACGGAGCCTATATTAATGATAGTGGGTAAACCCCTCTTTACAACCGGCGAGATTCTTTCACGGGTTAAGGAACTCGCTGATAGAATCTCCAGAGATTATTCCGGTGAGGATCTTCTTGCAATCGGCATTCTCAAAGGTGCTTTCATGTTTTTTTCTGATATTGTCAGGTCAATTAAGGTTCCTCTCACATTAGATTTCATTGTTGCATCAAGCTACTTGAAAACAGAGTCCTCCGGCGAGGTCAAGATCCATTACGACATCAGAGAGGAGATTTCTGATAAGAATGTGCTTCTTATAGATGATATCATCGACACTGGCGTTACCCTGAACATGATAAGGGAGAGGATTCTGGTGAGACGGCCCCGGAGTCTCAAGATATGCGTCTTCCTTGACAAGAAGGAGAGAAGAATTACGGATGTTCCGTTGGATTATGTGGGCTTTGAGATACCCAACGAGTATGTAGTAGGCTATGGACTTGACTACGATAACAAATTCAGGAATCTCCCGTATATCTCGGTTTTTAAAAAGAAGACATAATTGAATGTTTGAATTGATGATAGAAACATATTTTTCCGCAGCTCATCAGCTCAGGGGTTACAACGGTGATTGCGAAAAACTTCACGGGCATAATTGGAAAGTGCAGGTTCACGTCCTTGCGGGGAAACTCAGTGAACTTGATATAGCGATAGACTTCCACGACCTTAAAGATCTGACGGAAGAGGTTGTTTCTCAGCTCGACCACGGTTTTTTGAACGACATTTTTCCTTTCACCGAGAAAAACCCGTCTTCCGAGAATATTGCAAAATGGATTTATGATTCACTGAAGAAGAAAATAGATGCGGAGGCGGTCCATCTCTCTGCTGTGACGGTCTGGGAGTCCGAAACTGCATCAGCGACATATTTTGAGGAGTAATTTGTGAATTAAATAATGACAGAGGCATGCGGCCAACACACATATAGATAAAAACATCTGTGATTGGCTATTTGCTACTTTTTTGAGGAAAGAGGGAAATGTAGTCTGTCATGGCAATAAGAATTGCCATAGGTTGCCACAGTTATCTGCTGGGAGAAGGTCTCAAGAGGCTTTTCAGCGGAGAGGATGGCATAGATATAATCGGAATATTCGATGAAGGACTTGATATAAAGGAGATACAGAAACTCAGTCCCGATCTTGTAGTTGCCGATCTAAAAATTTTTCGCGAATTTCCCGAAGAATTCTTGACTGAAAAAAAGTTGAAGATTCTTCTGATCAGTGAAGGCTGGCTTCTGGACGTGGAAAGACAGCTGCCAGAATTGATTTTGAGGGGGGTCTTTGGCGTTCTCCCACCAGAGGCGGATTCGGTTACCCTGAAGAAGGCGATAACGGTCGTTCATTCAGGAGAACTGTGGCTCGATCGAAAGATGATTAAAAAGATTATTACCAAGATGGGTCCTTCCGAAAAAAGAAAGATAAATCTCACCAAGAAAGAGAAAGAGATAATTTCGCTGATATGTCATGGTTACAGGAACAAAGAGATCGCACAGAAGCTTGACATAAGCGAACAGACGGTAAAATCACACTGTAACAGGATATTCAAAAAGGTTGGGGTTTCCGACAGGCTCCAGCTGGCTCTCTACACTCACAAAATGTGGCCTGGGTATATATAGCCCGAGTTTTAAAACTAAAGTTTTAATGATATTGAACCATTTTGTATGAAGATTCATACCTTGGTCTAATTGAAAGATTTGTAAAAATATATTATGTGTTTTTAAGAGATATCTGGTATTCTATTCGCGTGCAACTGATAGATTTGTTGGGAGGTATACTTGATCTTAAGACTTATATGCCCCCGTTGCAACAAGGATTCATACAGTTCGTCTGCTGAAATTTTTAAGCCGTGTCCGTATTGCGGTATTCTTTTTAGCGGAAGGTACGGTGTCGATAAAAGAAAACAATATCGTGCAGAGAAAGAAATGTCTGTCATCCTTTGCTGTGGTGGCCAGAATATCAGAGCGAATACCATGAATTATTCCCCAAGAGGCCTCTGCATTAAATTACTTGATAATGCTCCATTAGCTGCGGATGACGTGATGGACCTCGAAGTTGATGATTCCAAATTGAAGGCAGAAGTGGTATGGACGAAGAAACTTGATGTTTCCAGTGCAGTAGCCGGATTGAAAATTATCGACGGCGATCTAAAAATGGCCGAGTCTTAGTTCCCCATTTCCGGAAGAACCTTTAATTTTTTCCTATTTCGCCTGCAGGCAGTGTTCTATCTTCTTCGCGTTTATGTTAAACTTAACTTCTTGAAAGCGCCCGTCACGAACCATATATAACCCTTAGGAGGAGACTAATGGACTATTTTTTGACCGAGGAACAGTTGATGATAAAAAATCTGGTCAGACAGATTGCAGAGGAAAAAGTTGTGCCCGCAAGGCACGAGCTCGATGAAAAGGAAGAATTTCCCTGGGAAATAGTCAAAGTGCTTGCACAGTCAGATCTTTTCGGGCTTTTTGTCCCTGAGGAATACGGAGGTCTGGGTAAGGGTGCTTTGGAATTATGCCTTGCCGTCGAAGAGCTATCGAGGGCATGTCTTGGTGTGTCAACGACGTATGCGGCGAATGCCCTTGGCACGTATCCAATTTTACTTTTTGGAACTGAAGAGCAAAAAAGAAAATATCTTCCGGACATAGCGAGAGGAGAGAGGCTTGTCGCCTTTGGTCTCACGGAGCCAAATGCGGGAAGTGATGCCGCGGGAATACAGACGACTGCGAAAATTGATGGTAATGAATATGTAATAAATGGGACAAAGCAGTGGATCACAAACGGGGGGGAGGCAGAGATTTACACGATCATTGCGATTACAGACAGGGCGAAAGGTGCGAGAGGCGCGTCCGCATTTTTAGTTGAGAAGGGCACGCCTGGATTCGGATTTGGCAAGAAGGAAAAAAAGATGGGAATCAGAGCATCTGTGACAAGGGAACTCATATTCGAGGATTGCAGAATACCTAAAGAGAATATCCTCGGCAAAGAAGGTTTAGGTTTTGTCGTCGCCATGAAGACACTTGATAACTCACGGGTGGGAGTTGGGGCACAGGGAGTAGGTGTAGCACAGGGTGCATTTGAGGAAGCCGTGAAGTTTGCAAGGCAGCGTATTCAATTTGGACATCCGGTGATCAGTTTTCAGGCGGTACAGCATATGCTTTCGGATATGGCGACCGAAATAGAAGCTGCAAGGTCACTTGTATACTCAGTTGCAAGATATATGGACAGTGGTGCAAGGGAGATATCTAAAGTCTCTGCAATGGCAAAGGTATTTGCGACCGATATGGCGATGAGAGTTACAACAAATGCCGTTCAGGTAATGGGAGGATCGGGCTATATGAGAGAATATCCTGTGGAGAAGATGATGCGGGACGCAAAGATTCTTCAGATCTACGAGGGTACCAACCAGATTCAGAGGAACGTTATCGGGCAGGCATTGATAAAAGAAGCGGCAAAGAAGTAATTCATTGCTTCGGCCTTATAACATATATCCTGTCATCCCCTGTTCGGGGAGTACCTCTGCCATCCCTGTTATTCGTAAGGAAATAGAGGGCGCCGTCCGGACCCTCCACGACATCCCTCAATCTTCCATATTTTCCTTCCGAAAAATCACTTGCAAACCATCTTTCTATCCTTTCGACTTTATCTTTGGCAAGTAATATCCTGATAAGAGCCTGGCTCCTTAATGTTGCGACGAAGAGATTGCCCTGCAAATGCCTGAGAAGATCTGACCTATAAAATGTCATGCCCGAGGGAGGCGTCGTATTTTTCCATACGACAACAGGATCTATATATGGCTTGATGCCCGCGGCACCTATAACCCTCGGCCATCCATAGTTGCCGCCTTTTTTTATTACGTTGATCTCATCATTTGCGGAACGCCCGAATTCTCCCGAAGGCCCGTGTTCGGATGCAAACAACCTGTTAGTTTGAGGCTGCCAGGCGAGACCCTGCGGATTTCTGTGACCGAATGAGTACACTGGTGAATCTTTAAAGGGATTGTCTTCTGGTATCTCTCCTTCAGGCGTTACTCGTAATATCTTCCCACCGAGAGAATTGAGGTCCTGGGCAAGTTCTGCGCGAAAAGTCTCCCCCGTGGTTATATATAACATGCCATCAGGACCGAAGGCGATTCGACCCCCATTGTGAAATCGTCCGCCCGGTATTCCATCTATTATTACTCTGTCGAATTCAGCCGATGATTTTTTATCTTTGAGTCTTATCACGCGGTTAAACAATCCGTCTCGTCTCTCATACGTGTGCATGGCATAAATATATGGTTTACCCGGAAAATCAGGATGGATCGCAAGCCCCATCAATCCACCTTCTCCGGTGTGGGCGACATCTATTTGCACATAGGATTTTTCGAGAAGTTTTCCGTCCTTTATCTGCCTTATTCGGCCTGGCCTTTCACTTACAAGAGCTCTGCCATCAGGAAGGAAAACCAGAGACCATGGTATCTCCATCCGCTCAATCCAGACATTGACAGCGACTCTGTCGCCGTCGATAAGGAAGACGTCTCCGGCTTCTTGAGGCTTGCCGCCGACTTTCGGAGAACATGCGATTGATAATGCTACCAGCAAAAGGAAAGCAATAAGAAATTTTTTTCTCATGTTTGGATGCCTAGCACCAAAAATTATTACTTAATATTATAATAGCAGGCAGACTTGTTCAAAATGAGAAAATTGATATAGATGAATACCGAAACAGTAGCAGTAAAAAGAATGGTATCTTAACTTTTTGAGGTAAGAAGGATTTTGAATGATTTCTTATGGCATTGTGGTTCACGGAGGTGCAGGAACGCCGGCTAATCTGTCAGATGCCTGTAAGAAGGCGTGTGAAGGGGCTTTTGGTTTACTCGGTGAAGGCAGAAGTTCTCTGGATGCCGTGGCTGAGTCCGTTCGTATTCTTGAAGATGACGGCAGATTTAATGCCGGTTACGGCTCGGCCGTGCGCCTCGATGGAAAGACGATAGAGATGGATGCGGCATTGATGGATTCGCGGGGCAGACTCGGGATAGTCATTGCAATAAGAAATGTGAAAAATCCGATACTTGTTGCGCGGAGGGTTGTTGATACACCTCATGTCGCACTGGCAGGGGAGGGCGCAACTGTCTTCGCAAACAAGAAGGGATTTGACCGGCTGTATAGCATATCACCTGATGCTCTGGAGAGATATCAAAAAGTAAAAAGGATGATAAAAGAGAAGAGATTGCACGAAGAGGTGCTGCATTGGAAGGGTCACGATGTCGAATCTCTCTGGAATTTTCAACACATCTCGTATCAGGAAATATTTTGTGATACCGTTGGAGCTGCAGCAATAGACAGGCAAGGGGTCTTCTCATCAGCGGCGTCAACTGGAGGGTTTGCACCAATGATGCTGGGCAGGGTGGGAGATACGCCAATGATAGGATGTGGATTTTATGCAGGTTTGACCTGTGCAGTAGCTGTTACCGGAATGGGTGAAGAGATCGTCAGAAAAATGGTGGCAAGACAAGTATACGAGAGAGTATCTAACGGTGAATCCATCGAAAGAGCTTGTAAAGAGAGTGTTGATATGTTTCCTCCAAATATCAAGGTCGGCGTCATCGGGATTTCAAAAGAAGGCTATTCTGTGGCCTCAAATACTCATATGGCCAGTTATGTGATGGTTAAGGAGTCGAAGGTGCCTTAGATTCTTTGTAATGTAGTTCCGGGTGTGCCCGGAAGAAGTTCACTTTTTTGTAAAGGGAGAGTAAATGAACCTGCATGATGAAATATCAAAAGTTGCGTATGAACTTTATGAGAAGAGCGGAAGAATGGATGGGCGCGATCTTCAGAACTGGCTTGAGGCGGAAAGAATCGTTATGGCACGATACAAAGAGCAGGAAAGGATTGACACAGAGAGGGCAGCTGTTTCCAAAGACAGAAGAGCACATTACAGACTCAGGCTGGATCTTCCTATTGTCTACATATTTACTAATAAGGGAATAATTACGGCGAGGAAGGCAAACACACATGATCTGAGCGATTCGGGCATCGGCTTTTATGCGGAGGAACTGCTCGCCGAAGAGGTTGCCATGAAGGTTACGATGCCCGGAATCCTTGACCCTTCGAGGGTGGGAACAGTTAGATGGTGTCGAAGAGACAATAACTTATTCAGGGTCGGGGTTTTCTTTCAATGAGCATATGATGTCAGATTCAGATGAAAGCAGGGAAAGAGAAGAGGAGAACCCGAAGGTTTAAAAAGAGACTGCTGGCAAGGATCGATTCAGGAACCTTCATCTGTGGCGGGATAACAGGTGATGTATCCAATAACGGCATATTTATGAGAGGCGTGCTGTTGCCGGATAATGTGATGCTTACCATTCAATTATATTTGCTGGATAACAAGATTTCTTCCCTCAAGGGGGTTGTAAGAAGAAACGTTAAAATACCGGGATCAAACTGGCTCTTTGGAACCGGAATAGAACTAAAAGAAAAAGATTACGCATTCCAAAAATTCTTAAGGACATTGACATAGAGTTCCGGTTTTGTGGCATAAAATACAATCTTTTAAGCTTTCTCTGCAACTGTTTCAAACTTAGTTCAAATCTTTTCTAAAAACTTTTACCTCATGAAATTACAACTGTTTCTGTATTTACAAATAACCTTTTTTGTGTTATTAGACATCGGGGGTAAAAAGGGCATTTTTCTTTTTTAGGGACAAACAGCGTTTTCAAAAATAAATATTTCCCGAAAAGCTAAACCTTTCGCGAGAAGGGACGGAAAGCGCCGGATGCCGGATTGGGTTCGGGATGGCCGGGCTGCCGAAGGTGAGGATCGGCGGCCCGGCCATTTTTTTGGTGCCTGTGGAAAAGGGCAGGGCAATTTAGCGCAGTTTATTCATGACTCGTGGAGTATCAGGCAGACAGTATTTGCCCTGACCGATCAAGAAATTTATTGAATTGAAGGGAGGGTATGATGAAAAAAGCGATCATCATAATTTTTGTCGTAAATTTCATCCTTTTATTGAGTGCTGCTTCCCATGCAGCCACTTTAGTATCCGGATGTACGACGATCTCGTCTTCCGGAACGTATGAACTCAATGCCGACATAATGAATCATGCAGGGAGCGACTGCATCGTCATAACGGCAAGCAACGTGACCTTCGATGGCAAGGGACATAAAATCGACGGAGTGAGGACGACTGTCGGGGGAGGAGTTTATAACTACTGGGACCGGGGGATCTATGTCGACGGCAGCTCGGGCCAGTTGACGAACGTAAAGATTACGAACGTCGAGGTGAGTGAAAGGCTGTATGCTATACGCTTCCACGATGTCGATTCCGGAGAAATAAGTTACGTGACAGCAAGAGACAATGCCACAGCCATGTTTCTATATTACAACTCAGACTACAATTCGGTTCATGACAACACTGTAAATTTCAACGTGAGCGGCATAGTTCTTTCGTATTCGCACAATAATACCGTGAGCAATAACCGTACGGAGCAGAATAACACCGGAATGTGGCTGACTTCCGCAAATTCCAATACAGTTTCGGCAAATGTCACGAGGGGAAACAGCTTCTATGGGTTGCACCTGTATTTTTCCAATAACAATACTATCAGGGACAATGTCGCTTCTTACAACGGCACGCAGTTTACCAGTGGCGCGGGCATTTATATTCAGAGTCAGCACGCTTCCGGCAACAAAATTTATAATAACTATCTTATGCACAATGTTGTCTCGCAAGGCCGAGATGAGAGTATCAGTGACACCTGATACGATACATCGCGGAACAGAGGCAATTACTGGTCGGACTACCAGGGACAGGATACCAATAGTGACGGAATCGGCGATACGCTTGTTCCTCATCCTTCATCCCATTACGACGGGTACCCTCTTGTTATTAATTGCACAGATTCGGACGGAGACGGATGGAAGGCGGGAAGTCTGACGATCCTTGGCGTTAATATCTGTGACGATTGCAATGACAACAATTCTTCTATTCATCCTATGGCAACCGAGGCCTGCAATGGCATCGACGATAACTGTGACGGCACAGTCCCGGCCAATGAAAATGATAATGATAGTGACGGCTACAGGATATGTGCCAATGACTGCGATGACAACAACTCTTCAGTGAATCCCTCTGTCGGCGAAATCTGCAACGGTATCGATGATGACTGCGACACTCTTACAGACGAAGGCTTTGACCAGGACAGTGACGGCTTCACCATATGTGCTGTTCCAACTGCCGATTGCAACGACAACAATAATCAGATATATCCGGGACGTGCCGAGCAATGTAATGGTATCGATGATGACTGCGTCAACGGAATACCTGCAAACGAAGCCGATGCGGATTCCGACGGCTACATGATCTGCGAAAATGACTGCGACGACACGAATGCCTCTATAAATCCAAGCGCAACAGAGGTATGCGACACTGCAGACAATGACTGCGATAATCAGACTAATGAGGGGGATGTCTGTGTGAAGCTGAAAATTATTGCGGTGCCCATGAACTGGACTACGGGACAGTCAGACTTCAACTCAAAGGTTGATACGCAAATTAATAAGTTTATTGAGGACCTGCCATACGCCGGCTGTACGGATAGGCTGAAAGTGACAAAAATGGATGTGAGTAGGGACAATTTCTCAACATCAACCGCTTGTCCTACTTGCAACGCTGGTACGATATTGCCTTATATCAAAAGCCATGTGACGAACTGCGGCTACAGCGTATCGAATTATCATATAATCGCCGCCTTTGCCAACACGTCACCCTATACCGGAATAGGTGGCATGAGCAACACGACAGATACCGTCTGGGTCGCAACCAGTACAGCCACGTGGCTGCTCATGAGATAGGCCACATCTTCGGGCTGCACGAAGAATACTGCAGTAAGGTCGCAGGCTCTCGGGCCAACTCCTGGTGCAACGACGGCGGTCCAGCGGCGCCATATTACGGCTTGACACCCAATTTTCTTGATCCAAATGCACCATTTAACTGCCACCCCGGATCCTTACAGGGCTGATTGCGACAACCAGCCTTTCGGTTTGCCCAGTTGTAATGGAACTGCTAATGCCTGCTGCAGAGGAAACCGGAATGATCCCGATAATAACGGACAACCCAATGGGATAGACATCATGAGCTTCACCAATGCAGACCAATTTTACAGTTACGCCAATCCCAGACGTTTTGACGGACACAGTATAAGTCATCTGAGCGGCATATCACAGCTTATCTGCACGGTGACTTCGCATTCGAGTCCTGTCCTGGACGTGCACCTTACGGTTAAGCAAAATGACGAGGTGAGCGGGTACATCATAAGCACTGAAGGAGAACACACGCAATATTTCAGAGGTGGTGGAGAATACACAGTAAAGATCGTGGACGGTTCAGGCAATGCGTTATGGCAACAGGATTTTGATCTCCCGTTTAGGTATGTGGGACCAGTGTATGGAGGCGTCGATTATTCCGGTATTCGGTTCGAATCTGCCGGCCTCTCTTTCCGAGTGCTCTACGACACATCGATGGATGAATTCCGGCTCTATCACGGAGATGCTCTTATCTTCTCGAAGATATTGAATTTCTGCGACTACGACGGTGCCTGCGGTATGACGGAAACAAATAGCACATGTCCTGCCGACTGTCCGCTGAATCAACCGGACAAGATATGCCTCCCATATGCTGACTCCATCTGCGATCCGGACTGCTTCGGGGCGATTGACATTGATTGTATACCGGCGGGCGACGGAGATGCCGACGGCGTTTCCGATGTGTCAGACAATTGCCCGACTTCTCATAATCCGGATCAAGGGGATATGGACGGTGACTTACTTGGAGATATGTGCGACACGGACGATGACAACGATAGTGTTGCAGACGTATTCGATAATTGCCTGAATTTTGCGAACCCGGATCAGATGGATGCGAACGCAGACGACATGGGTGATGCCTGTGACAACTGTCCCGAACATTACAACAGAGGACAGGTTGACAGGGACAATGACGGTATCGGCGATGTTTGCGACAATTGTCCGGATGTCGCTAATTTGGACCAGGCCGACAGCGATAGTGATGGTGTCGGGGACGCCTGTGAGGCGCCGGTTATCGGCGAGATAACAGCGCCGACCGATCCCCGGCAGGTCGACACAACTATTAATGCGTCAGCGGACTTTAGCGACCCGTCCAAAAGCGACTATCACATTGCAACATGGGATTGGGGTGATGGAATAACGAGCGCTGGTGCAGTACATGAATCAGGTGGCTCAGGAACAGTGAAGGCAGCCACATTTACAACGCTGCGGGTGTATATACGGTCACCTTGACCGTGATCGACGCAAATGCCCCGGACATGTATGGCGCCGAAGCGTATCAATATGTGGTCATCTACGACCCGGAGGGTGGTTTTGTGACCGGTGGCGGATGGATTGAGTCACCTATTGGCGCTTATGTTCCTGATCCCGCCCTTACCGGAAGAGGAACCTTCGGCTTTGTATCAAAATACAAAAGGGGCGCGACTGTGCCGACGGGTGTCACGGAATTTCAGTTCAAAGTCGCTAATCTCAACTTCCATTCGGATACCTATCAGTGGCTTGTTGTTTCTGGTCCGAAAGCACAATACAAAGGTATCCGGAACAATAAATAGTGAAGGTGAGTATGGATTCATGCTATCTGCTATTGACGGTCAGCTGAACAGCGGCGGTGGAACTGACAAGTTCAGGATTAAGATATGGGATAAGATGACAGATACTATTGTCTACGACAATATGCATGAAGCGCCTGACAATGCTGATCCGTCAACAATTATCGGCGGAGGTTCCATCGTTATCTACAAAAATTAACCGTCCAATATTTTGAAATTATTTGTTAAAGGCGAGTGAAATATCTCGCCTTTATTTATTGCAGAATCCAATTGGCAATTGTTTTTCTGAAAGCGGTCTTATTTTTTCATGAGCAATTCAGGATGCAATTCCACTTCAGCCTCCTTCATTGCCTTGTCAATAAATTCGGTGACCGCTGTCCTGGAGCGATCCTGACTGAGCTTCTGGCGTATTCTCTCCTTCGCGTTCTCATAGGATTGCGTACCTGCCTCTTTTCTCTCTTCCACTTTTATAATATGAAACCCAAACTGCGTTTCGACAACACCGCTCACCTCTCCTGGTTTCAATGCAAAAGCAGCGTCTTCAAAGGGTTTAACCGTCCTGCCCCGTGAGATGAAGCCCAAATCTCCTCCGTTAGCCTTGGAACCAGGGTCATCGGACAGGCCAGAGGCGAGTTCTGCAAAATCCTCTCCTTCTTTTATTTTCTTGAGAATATCTTCTGCCTTTTCTTTCGCTTTCTTTTTGTCTTCTTCAGACGCGGAAGGCTCGACTCGTACGAGAATATGCCGCACCCTCACCATTTCCGGTGTCTTGAATTCTTCTTGATTGTCGTCATAGTAAGCCTTCATGTCCTCCTCCGGGATCGTCACCTTTTCAGCGACCTGTCTTTTAAGAAATTCGTTGGCAAGAAAATTATCCTTGAAAAAATCGAGTTGCTCAATTATTTCCGGTTTCTTATCGAAACCTTGATTCTTGGCCAGATCAGCTATGACAGTGCTCTGCACAAGCTGTCGCAGGATCGTTTCTTTCAAATGTGGATTTTTCTCGATCATCTTTTGTCTTTCGCTATCAAAGTAGCCGATTATTTTATTAAAATTCGAGATCGTGATCTTTTTATCCTTAATTTTTGCAATCACCTCTTCACTTTCCTCTGCCGCTGTCTGTTCAACACAAGCTACCATCAAGATTAGAACAGCAAATAAAGCTATAATTTTTCGCATGCCTTTCTCCTTTTTTCGCAAAATTATCCCTCCTTGCTCTCAGTGGCGTTAATTATTAAACGCTGTAGTCTAAGCCTGAGCGCTCCCGGATATGAACGAGCTATATAAACATAAAGTATTTCTGTATGTCAATCTCGGAAGGATTCCCAAATCTGCCGAACTTTTAAATAGTTCCCTCTCCCTTGACGGGAGAGGGTTTCCGCACTCGGGCGGATTCGCCGGGGCGAAAGGGAGAGGGTGTGATATCATTAGAAAGGTTACACGTCATACTTTTTTGATATAATGTCAAGAAAAATCACTTTGGAAAAATCGTATTAACAGAAAATGGAAATTGGTGCGACTGTTACTATTAATGCGCCTATCAAGAAAGTGTGGGATATATTTACTGGCCTGACTTGCTGGATGAACTGGAACACGATCGTCAGGGATGTATACTCAAACGAGAAAATTATCACCAATGGCAGCGACATTAAATGCACATTCAGACCTTTTTTCTTCCCCATTAAAGTTGAGATCAAGGTGGAAGAAGTCAGGCCTTATGAACGAATCGTCTGGTCTGCACAGAAAAGGGGACTTTCAGCAAGACATGAATTTTTGTTCAAGTCTTATGAGAGTAAAGTGGTGGTTAGAAGCAAAGAAACCTTTACGGGCCTGCTTACGAAGGGTTCAGGTTTCCTGTTGCCAAAAAGGAGAATGAAAAACCTGGCGGCTGCTTTTTTGAAGGACTTGAAAAGAGCTGCGGAGAACGAGAAAGCGTAATGAAAAAAGTTAAGATAACGGCTAAAAATTTTACACTTTATGCTGAATTTTTTGATACCAAAACAGCGCAAGCAATTCTTGCTGCCTTGCCTATAGAGGCACCGCCCGAGGAATGGGGAGATGAATTCTATTTCGAGATCCCTGTGAAGATGCCGCTTGATGAGACAGCGACTACAAAGGTAAAAATAGGTGACATGGGTTACTGGCCTCCCGGTAATGCTCTCGCAATATTTTTTGGGCCGACTCCTATAAGCAGAGGCCCTGAACCGGTCCCCGCGAGTGATGTCAACCTTGTCGGCAGGATCATCGGCGATGCAACAGTGCTGAGAATGGCAAAGGGAGCAAATAAGATCCGGATAGAAGAAGCATAGATGTTTGGTTCATAAATTATTGTCTATTGGCAGATGGTATATACTTTGTGCATAGCTTGTTCCTCCTTGTTGGGATAGGGTTTCGTCGCTTCTATTATCCAATAAGTATAAAGAACAGGCCATGCTTTTATAAATTTTTACCGGGCACTATTGCTGTATTATATATCGTGGAAAAACAGGAGAAAACTATAGAAGGATAGGTTTGTGGGTCTCAAGTGCAGAAAGACTGTACTGTTTTTATAGAACATTTTATAAAACAGTGAATTCTCTCACGTAGTCTCAAGAACTGAAATGCAAACTGGGGCATAAATATAATGAACTTTTTTGAACTTTTTTGTCTCATTATTTATCTCACCGCTCTTTTTTCTCTTTTTAGTTACGGCATGAACTGTTATTTTCTCATGATGTATTATCGGCTTAACTTTCCAAGGGCTCTTCGTCGTAACAAGAAACTCAAAACATTGTTCTATAAAAGGTTGCCCTTGAAAGGGTGGCCCAGGGTTACCTTACAGCTACCCATTTTCAATGAACGCTATGTAATTGAGAGACTGGTGAAATCCGCGTGCCAGATTGATTATCCAAAAGATTTGCTCGAAATCCAGGTACTTGATGATTCAACGGATGAAACTGTTGAGATTGCAATGGCCATTATAGAAAAGATGAAAACCCAGGGTTTTGACATTGTTCACCTCCACCGCAAGAACCGCATCGGTTACAAGGCTGGCGCTCTGAAAGAAGGGCTGAAGCATGCGGAAGGTGAATTTATCGGCATTTTTGACGCAGATTTTGTTCCCAGCAGGGATTTTTTAAAAGAGACCATTCCTTATTTTGAGGATCCAAGAGTCGGTATGGTACAGACACGCTGGGGACATCTCAATAGTGATTATTCCATGCTTACGAGGGCGCAATCCATCGGTATTGACGGACACTTCGGTGTAGAACAGGCAGCGCGATCCTGGGGAGAGCTATTTATGAATTTTAATGGTACCGCCGGGATCTGGCGCAAACAAGCTATAGAGGATGCCGGAAGCTGGCAAGCTGATACCCTTACTGAAGACCTTGACTTGAGCTACCGGGCCCAGTTGAAAGGGTGGAAACTGGAATTTGCATCGAAGGTTGTCTGTCCTGCTGAGTTACCGGTGACGATTAATGCATTTAAATCCCAGCAGCATCGTTGGGCAAAAGGCTCTATTCAAACAGCCAAGAAAAACCTTTGGAAACTCTTTAAGGCTGATATTCCTCTGCTCGTAAAAATTCAGGCATTCTTGCACCTGACCCATTATGCGGTACATCCCCTTATGCTTATTGTGGTTCTTTCCTCGGTACCCATGCTCTACACGCATTGGTTTACAGCACATATTTCATATCCGCTCCTGGTATTTACCCTCTTTTGCCTCGCCACCTTTGGTCCATCAAACATGTATATTTATTCTCAGCGGATTCTTTATAACGACTGGAAAGGACGCATTAAGTATCTACCGTTTCTGATGTGTCTCGGAACCGGGATTGCTGTAAATAATACAAAGGCTGTATTCGAAGGCCTCTGTGGGTTCAAAAGCGGTTTTGTCCGCACCCCTAAGTACGGAATTGAAAAGAGAGGAGACAGCTGGCACGGGAAACGTTATTCTCTTCCCTTTAATTCCCTATCGATCATTGAACTCTTTTTTGGTCTCTATTCCCTGACCGGGTTGATCCTTTTCCTCTTTTTTAGTAAATATTTCATAAGTCCCTTTCTTTTTATTTATACTGTGGGTTTTTTCTATGTCTTTTCCCTTTCGATAAAGCATGCATATGGTATTGCGAAAAAAAATTAGCCATTACCAGACTTGTCCAAAATAAGTTTTAGATAAACTCCGATCTGGGTAATATAGTTATGCAATTAACAAAACCCAGACCGGAGGTGTATATGAATAAGTTTAGCAGCATTTTCAGCCAGATTCTATCACT
>JBFLXE010000061.1:0-15234 GCA_040757455.1 Nitrospirota bacterium | reverse complement strand
AAAATTTTTTAAAAAACCTGCTATCTACTTTAAATATAGCAGAAAAAACGATTTTAAAAAATTTTTTTTAATCAAGAGGTTGTACGAATCTATATATGAATTCAAAAGACCGTCCACTGCTGAGGAAGAAACAGCCTCTCATACGTCGCAAGGGCAAACCTGTCTGTCATTCCCGCTATAAAATCACATACTATGCGGTGTTTGTCCAACTCTTCTTCCTTCGGAATATCGATGGAGATTTCCTCTATATGATCAAGATAATAGGTGTACAAATCCCTCAAGACCTTTTTTGCCTTCTTGAATTCGTTGACAATTTTACTACTTTCATAGACGGTTTCATATAGAAAATCCCTAAGCATATATGTGACCGATAATATCTCCTCGCTCATCGCAAGGTCTTCGAGGTCCCTCTTCAAGGAATGAAAAATAAAGTCTCTTACCAATGTATCTATTCTTTTAGAATGGCTGTCCCCCAGAACCTTGATTATCTTTTTTGGTATGTCCGTCCGCCTGATGACACCCGCCCTGAGAGCATCATCAAGGTCATGGTTCACATAGGCTATGATGTCAGAGACACGGACCACCTGCCCTTCGAGCGTATCAGCCCTATCTCTGGTTCCCGGAATTATGAGACCTTTGCCTTTTGAATGCTTTATTATTCCGTCTCTTACTTCGTGCGTGAGATTAAGACCCTTGCCGCCTTTTTCAAGGAAATCGACAACCCTGAGGCTCTGTTTGAAATGTTCAAATCCCCGGGGGTGAATCTCCCTCAGTATGTCTTCGCCCGCATGTCCGAAGGGCGTGTGACCAAGGTCATGGCCGAGAGCAATGGCTTCCGTCAAATCTTCATTGAGTCTCAAAGCCCTCGATATTGTTCTCGCAATCTGGGATACCTCAAGAACATGCGTAAGTCGGGTCCGGTAGTGGTCCCCCCGCGGAGCGAGAAAGACCTGCGTTTTATGTTTAAGCCTCCTGAATGCCTTGGAATGAATGATCCGATCCCTGTCCCTCTGAAAGCATGTCCGTAGATCGCCTTCTCTCTCCGGCCTCATTCTGCCTCTACTTTGAGAACTGAGACACGCTCCGGGATGAAGTGTCTTCCTTTCTATATCCTCTGTCTGCTCACGAACAGTCATATATCGCTGGATTTGTGGTCTATTTAATTATCGGATTGCTTCTATGCCCATATAAGGCCTGAGCACCTCTGGCACGACCACGCTTCCGTCTTTTTGTTGATAATTTTCGAGTATTGCGACTAAGGTGCGGCCAATGGCAAGACCTGATCCATTAAGCGTATGCACGAACTCTGTACCTTTCTTCCCTTCCCGCTTGAATCGTATGCTGGCCCTTCTTGCCTGAAAATCAGTGAAATTAGAACATGACGATATTTCCCTGTACTTCTGTTGGCCGGGAAGCCATACCTCAAGGTCATAGGTCTTCGCAGCCGCAAACCCCAGATCTCCTGTGCACAGGGCGACCACCCTGTAAGGCAATTTTAATTTCTGGAGGATATCTTCCGCATCTCTCGTCAAGGATTCCAGTTCACTGAAGGAATCCTCCGGCTTTGAAAACTTCACGAGTTCTACTTTGTTAAATTGATGCTGACGGATGAGCCCTCTCACATCTTTTCCGTACGAACCTGCCTCCCTTCTGAAACACGGAGTATAAGCTGTGTAGTAAATGGGCAAGTCATTCTCTTTCAGTATCTCATTCCGGTGGATGTTTGTCACAGGCACCTCAGCCGTTGGTATCAAGTAAAACTCCGGATCGGAAATGATGAACAGTTCGCTCGAAAATTTCGGCAACTGCCCGGTCCCTATCATACTGTCTCTGTTCACTATAATCGGGGGGAAAACCTCTCTATAGCCCTTTGAAGTGTTAAGATCGAGCATAAAATTCATCAATGCGCGTTCAAGTCTCGCACCATATCCCTTGGTCAGGGAAAAGCGTGCTCCGGCTATCTTGGATGCTCTGTCAAAGTCGATAATGTCGAGCATTTCAGCAATGTCCCAATGATTGAGAGGCTCAAAATCGAAATTTCTCGGCTCCCCCCAGCGCCTCACTTCCACATTCTCTGTCTCATCTTTGCCTACCGGAACCGAGTCATCGGGAATATTCGGAAGATTTAATAGGAAGTCATTTGTTTTTGTCTCAAGTGTCTTGATATGGTCGTCGAGTTCCTTGATCTTTTCTGCAACTTTTTTCATTTCTTCGATCAGTTCAGAGGCGTCTTTCTTCTGGACCCTCAATCTCCCGATCTCTTCCGAGACAACATTTCGTCTGTTCCTCAATTGTTCCGATTCCTTAAGAAGTGACCTTTTCTTCTCTTCCATCTCAAGGAAATCACTGAGCGACAGTGCGTAGTTTCTGTCAAGGAGAGACTTTTTTACGAGGTCAATATTATCTCTCACGAATCTGGCATCAAGCATCAGTTTTATCCTTCTCAAATAAACTACTCATAAGGTGCGGCTAAGTCAAGAAACTGAATCCAATCCCTCGATCTCTAAAACTTTATCTCTGGAGGAACGTCCTTTTATGATTTTTATGGCCGACTTTTTTACCCCAAACCTCTCAGAAAGGATCTCCATAAGTTCGTCATTTGCAGCGCCTCCAACAGGGGGAGAATGTACTTTGATCTTGAGAGAATCGCCTATAAGACCTGAGACACCCTTTCTGGATGACCTCGGCTCCAACCTCACTTTCAATATGATCCCTTTAGCGGATTTACTGAAGGGAATCACCATAACCAATAATCTTAACATATTCGAAATCGGTTTTTTCTTGCATCGGGTCACTGCTGTCCAAACATTCATGCCGACGAGTCGGGCACAGAGGAATAGGAAACTTATTCTGTCATGGTGAGTCTGTCGAAGGGTCGAACCATGCCTGTCACCCTTTCCGCCCCGGCGGATTCGCTGAGGCGAACGACAAGCTCAGGATGACATAGTGCGTTCTCCGTCCAAAATACCTGAGATGAGGCATTCAGCTACATCGATTCTTATTTTGGACAAGTCTGAAACGGGTATAATATAACTTTCGGGAAAGCTATGATGTATAATGTATAAAAATTGATAACGACGATTGTCGTTAATTTTAAAAGGAGGAAGATATGAAAAAGATTGTGTCTCTAATGCTGGTCTTTATTCTGTCAGGTGCCTTATATAGCTGCACAGAATATCATGCCCGCGGAGCAGGTGCGGGAGCCGCTCTCGGCGGTCTTGCAGGCGCCCTTCTCGACTCAAAGAATCCCTGGAGGGGTGGTGTTATCGGAGCCGCAATCGGCGGAGTTGCCGGAGCAACTTTGACGGATATTTCCATGAAGGCATCCCAGGAGGCAGCTGCAACCGGAAGACCTGTTGAGTACAGGACAGAGGATGGCCGGGGAATTTACCGCGCGGAGCCTATTGATTATAATGCACAGACCAGATGCCATAAGGTCCACGAAAGGGTCTGGGAAGACGGGAAGCTTATCAAAGACCAGGTAAGAGAAGTCTGCGAAGCTGAGAAATTCGAGAGGACTTATTAGCCCACTCTATTCATAAAAGTAAGGGCAGATATGGTATTTTTCTCTTTCTCGATTCACCTGCGGCGAATCTCCGGGGTAAATTATTTCTTCGAAATAATTTAAATCGGCTCAAATACCATATCTTCCCTTAGAATAAATTTGTGAATTAAGCTATTTAGGAAAGGAAAGTCAGAATTCTACCTTCTGATGCCCTGACATAAACTCACGCAAAGTTTCAGAGTCATCAATCGGTTCGTAACAGATTTCTTTGCGGCACGGAATTGCAAGGCCCCTGTCTTCGCCATAGACGAGACTCATATAAGGATAGAAAGAAAAAATGGCAGCCTCTGCAAGCGCACTCGAAGGAACGGTCTGAAGTGTCAGTTTCAGCATGTTGTAATAGGCATCGAGTGCACAGAAATAATATGCCGTGTTGATTGCGGACTCCTTTGCTTTCAATGAAAAGTTCTCCAGAGCTTCCCCTGCATGAAGGCGATAGCCCTTCTTTTCGGTAATATAAAAAAGTTTCAGCAGCAGCATGATTCCGACTGAATTAGGAGAAGGATGCGGAATATCTTCGATAGCCTTGAATCTTATTCCAACGAGATCAGTATCCGTATCAAAAAATCCTCCGTTTACTTTATCCCAGAACTTCTGAATGCAAAGCTCCATTAAAACCAGCGCGCTGTCCAAATATTTTTTACTTGCCGTAATTTCATATGCGGCGATCAGGGCATCGATGAAGTAAACGTAGTCATCGAGTAATGCCTTGATCCCTTTCGTATGAAACAACTGATCGTTCCTAAAATGATTATTCATTATTCTCTCTATGCTTATCAGGGCAAAATCCCTCAGCTTATCTATTTTTAATCGCCGGTAGGCTTTCAGATAGGCAGAAATCATCATTCCGTTGAGAGATGTATAAAATGTCCGATCGATAAAAGGAGTTTTACGTTTGTTCCTTTCCTCCAGCAATTTTCTCTTACCGTGTTTGATTATCGATGTAACGGTCTGGATGTCCAGATTGGTTTCTCTGACTATCTCGCCCGCATCCCTCGAAACGAAGAGAACTCTCTTGTTTGGATAATGGTGCATAGCCCCTTTTTCATGGAGAAGATGGAGAGATAATACCTTATATTCATCATCCTTCAGGATTCTCTTAAAGTCCTCATCAGTCCATGTAAAATAGCCACCTTCATCCTCGGGAGTAACGTCTGCATCCTGGCTTGCATAAAATCCGCCATTTGGGTCTGAAAGTGTGCGGACAGTAAAATCGATTATCCCCTCTGCGACTTCCCTGAAATATCCGTATCCGAAAAGACAGAAGGCATCAACATAATTTCTCAATAGCCAGGCGTTGTCATCGGCCAGTTTCTCAAAATGGGGGACAATCCATGACGCATCGACAGAATAACGATGGAATCCTCCACCCAACTGATCATGGAATCCGCCTTTGGCCATTGACTCAAGGGTCTTCCTCACCGGAAAGGCGAAGGATTCCTTTCCGGTGAAAAAAAATCTGTTTAATAGAAATTCTATGACCCCCGAAAGCGGGAATTTGGGAGACGATCCGAACCCGCCGTTCTGAGGATCGAAATGGGAGAGAATTCCTGCAACGGCGCTGTCAATGAGAGACTCATTAATTTCTCCCGGTGGCGGAGGCTTCGATTTAAGAAATTCTGTAAGCTTATTGCTGTACTCATGTATTTCCTTCTTTTTCGATTTATAAATCTCTGTAACTTCCTTTAGTACTCGCTTAAAGCCGGGCCTGCCGAAACTGTCTTCAGGAGGAAAATAAGTTCCACCGAAAAAGGGTTTCTTGTCCGGCGTGAGAAATACGCTGAGAGGCCATCCGCCGCCAGAACCCATGGCTGCTACAGCCTGTTGGTACCGCCTGTCTATATCGGGTCTTTCATCCCTGTCGAGTTTGATGTTGATGAAATTCTCATTCAGGAGTCTGACAATTTCTTCATCTTCGAAACATTCCTTGGCCATCACATGGCACCAGTGACACCAGATGGCCCCTGAACTGAGAAAGACGGGCTTGTCTTCCTGCCTGGCCTTCTCAAAAGCTTCCTCAGACCACGGATACCAGTCTATCTTTTGATAAGCAGAATGTCTGAGATAAGGCGCTTTTTCTTTGGACAGACGGTTCACCGATTTCTCGTTCCTACTTCTTAATATTTTTCATGGTCTCTCTCATAAATGCGGGCAGGTCAGAGGGCTGTCTTGATGTAACCAGGTTTCCATCAACCACTACCTCTTTATCTTCGTAAAGGGCTCCCGCCTCCTTCAGTTCGCGCGCAACCGACTTGTATGACGTTGCATGCCTTCCTTTCACTACACCTGCCGAAATCAGTGTCTGTGGCCCGTGACAGACGGCTGAAACAGGTTTGTTCTTCGCGAAGAAAAATTTTGCGATCTCAAGAGCATCTTTGTCTTTTCTGATTTTCTCAGGGGCCTTGCCTCCCGGGAGAATGAGAATATCGTAGTCATCCGGATTTATCTCCCGAAGCGTCTTATTTACCTCAACTTCATAGCCGTGTATGCCCTTTATCCTGCCTTTTTTCAAGGAGGCGATGTCGATATCTATACCTTCCTCCTTAAGCCTGTAATAGGGGTAAAAAAATTCTAAATCCTCGAAACTATCTGCACTTATCATTAATACTTTCATGTGTTGCTCCTTACCAGGCTTGGTTTCGGGTTCTCCTCAAAATTTCACTTATTTCAATCTTGCCTCCACCGTGGCCCAGTCAATATTTTTGAAGAATGCCGTCATGTAGTCGGCCTTCTTCAGTCCATAATCGATCATGAATGCGTGTTCGAATACATCCATAATCAATATTAAATTACATCCTGACGGATGGGATACGTCATGTTCGTTTATCCAGAAGTTGATGAGTCCTCCACCCACAACATCCTGGTATAAAGTGGCCCAGCCAATACCTCTCATTCCGCCCGTTGCCTTGAAGTCCTTTTCCCATGCGTCATAGCTGCCGAAGTCTTCTGCGATCTTCTTTGCCAGCACTCCATTCTTATCAAGAGGGCTCTTGCCGCCGAGGTTTCCAAAATAATATTCATGGAGTCTCATGCCATTGAATTCCCATCCAAGTCTCCTCTTCAGTTCGGCGAATTCCGGAGTCTCTGCCTTGTCATTTTTCAGCAGGTCACTCAGAGCATCAAGCACCTTGTTTGTATTAGTCACATACCCTTGATAGAGAGTGAAGTGATTCTTTAAGAGCGTCTCGCTGAACCCTTCCATGCCGATAAGCTTCGAATAATCCTGTGCAACGTAAGCCATATTATCCTCCTTTCAGAATGACGACTCTAAACCTGAGCAGATCAAAAGAAAAACAACCCCGGCCCGATGTCCGTGTCCGTTATTCGATCTTTACTTTAACCTCTTTCTTCTTTGCTTCTTCGGTCTTTGGAAGCCTTATTTCGAGAACTCCGTTCTTGAATGCGGCCTTTGCCTTATCAGACTGCACCTCTGCCGGCAGAGAGAATGTTCTGGTGAAAGAGCCGAAAGACCTCTCCAGCCGGTAATAATCCTTTCTCTCGACTTTTTCCTCCTTTTTTTTCTCCCCGGAGATAGTAATGGCGTTTTCTGTCACGTTGACATTGATATCCTCTTTTTGCATTCCCGGAAGCTCTGACTTGACGACTATTTCATCCTTCTCCTCATAGATATCCACTGAAGGCATTACTTCAGCTTCAGCCAGAATACCAGGAGCAGGCCATCTTGTTATTGGCCACCAGCGGCCGAATCTCCTCCCGAAGAAATCTTCGAAAAGCCTGTCCATCTCTTCGAAAACTGAAAGGGGCCTCGCCGGCCTGTAAGGCTCAACCTCCTTTTTCTCCTTTGCCATTTTTCCTCCTTTCTTTATGGTATGGACCTATAGGGCCGGGGTTACACATTCAAATTCAAAATCTTCTATTTGCCAAAAATCCCAGTTTTTCCATCTGCTCAAATGCCCAGTCATCGGCGAGAAATTCATCCTGCATTTCGGGAATGCTACCTATATGCCGATGTCCTCAAATAGGAATATCTTTCACGAAATGGGACATACGTCAAGAAAGTTTCTCAAAATCAAACCGACCACCCAACCGACTCGAACTGAATAGAGCAAAAAAAATGCCAGCACTCAAGGCTTTAATTTTAATGGAATTTGAGATCTGCGATGGTTATCTCTATGGAAATTTGCCATTCTAATAAGGCAATATGCCCGATGCACTCAGGATCTTCGACGCTGGTTCCGGATCGAAACTCTGATATAATTTTCATATCATAATACTTTTTTACTGTTGCTGTTTATTGATTAGAAATGAGCTAAAGAACGGAGCGAGTCTTGTGGAAAAACAAAAAGTCTACGACTGTATCGTCATAGGAGCCAGCCCCGGAGGTCTTCAGGCCGCGATTTATCTCGGGCGGTATAACAGGGATGTTCTTATCATAGACAGAGGCGGTGGAAGAACTTCGCACGCCAGGGACATCGAAAATTTTCTCTCCCACAGACACATCTCGGGGAGGGAAATCCTGGAGATCGGCCTTGAACAGGCGAGAAGTTTCCACGCTCAATTTATGAGAGGACGTGTCATGAAAATTCTCAAACCCGATTGCTTTGAAGTTTATACAGACGACCAAAAGTTCCTCTCGAAGTTCGTCATAGTGTCATCGGGGGGTTATGACAACTTGCCGCCTGTCGATAAT
Organism: Nitrospirota bacterium; assembly: GCA_040757455.1. Classification (GTDB taxonomy): domain Bacteria; phylum Nitrospirota; class Thermodesulfovibrionia; order Thermodesulfovibrionales; family SM23-35; genus Kmv42. The sequence goes on along the minus strand of JBFLXE010000061.1, from coordinate 7,018 downwards.
GTGCATAAATTTCTGGGGAAAAGCCTTTTCACATGTTTGGACTGTGACGGATACAAGACAACGGGGAAAAAACTGGTCATAATCGGAAATTCCATCCACTCCGTTCGCCTATCCCTTGCGATGAACGAAATGTATACGAAAGATATAACTCTCCTTCTCATCTTCTATGATCCGCCACAGGATTACAAAGAAGAAATGGAGAGGCAAGGAATAAAGTTTACAAAGGGGAGACCTGGCAAAATCATTGGTGACGAGAGGATGGAAGCACTGGAACTTCAAGACGGAAGGATGCTCGCTTGTGAAGTAATAATGTCCGATTTTGGCTTTAAATTGAACGATGACTTTCTTTCGGAGATGCATCTTAAAAAGGATAGGGCTGATTTCAAATACGTCACTGACCGCTATTTTGAATCATCTGTTTATGGTCTTTATATTGTGGGACCGCTTAATACCGGACATGACCAGGCAATTATAGCTGCCGGAGAGGGAGCCGTTGCAGCCATTGAGATAAACAAGAAACTTTTAGTGATTTAAAAAGAGAGGGCAAACATATGGAAGAACTGGAATTGCAAGTGCTTGAACCGAAGCAAAAGGTTGGCCTCATAGTTGTTATAACCGGTCACGGGAAGGGAAAGACCACATCGGCTTTGGGCATGGCCCTCCGGGCTGCCGGACATAATATGAACGTCTGTATAATAGAGTTCATGAAGGGAGACATGTATTCAGGGGAGATTGATGGTATCAAGAAGCTCTCCCCCAATGTCGAACTCCATCTTACCGGAAAAGGATTTTGTGGGATCAGAGGGAATCCATATCCTTTTAAAGAACACAGGGCAAATGCCCAATATGCGATGGAGTTCACAAAAGAAAAAATGTTTTCAGGCCTCTATGATATCTTGATTCTGGATGAGATCAACAATGCGCTCAAACTCAGGCTTGTGGACCTTCCTCAAGTTCTGGAACTTCTGGATAAAAAACCCCCTCTTATGCATTTGATCCTGACAGGAAGAGACGCGCACCCCGAATTGATAGAGAGGGCACATACCGTTACAGAGATGAAGGAGATTAAGCATGCATACAGGCAGGGTATTGAACCACAGAAGGGGATAGACTACTGAGAATCGCTCCAGTAAAATGCGTATAGGTGAAAAGGGAAATATCCCTGAATTATTTATCGAAAGTGCCCGTCGCAGCAAAAATCGCCCTGCCTTCCAATTCTTCGATCGGTCATGGAAAGAGATCAAATACGATGAACTCCTTGCCACCACAACGAGTATCTCCTCGCACCTCATAAGACAGGGAATAAGAAAGGGTGATAAAGTTTCGATCATCTCAGAGAACAGGCCTGAATGGTGCATGTCATATCTCGCGATCTCTTTTTCAGATGCAACTGCCGTGCCGATCGACTTCCAGCTCGGATCTCAAGAAATAAGAAACCTCCTTCACCACTCGGACTCAAAAATGGTTTTTCACAGCGCAAGAACTGAAGAACAGGTCAGAAGGGCATGCGATGAACTTCTGGAGATCCACTCTGTCCATATCGAACTGATAAATTTCGATTCGCCTTTTTTCGACGAAATAAAGAACATTTCTGATCTCCGTGTCTTGCCTGTGGTTTCAAAGGATGATGTCGCATCAATTATATATACCTCCGGCACGACGGGCTTGCCGAAGGGTGTTGAGCTAACGCACAATAACTTTTGTTCAGACGGAGACGCCATACTGAAAACAAACGTAGTCACCCCCGATGATAAAGTAATCGCAATCCTCCCCCTCCATCATACTTATCCTTTTACCTGCACTTTTCTGATTCCCCTTTTGCTGGGTATAACCATCGTGTTCCCGCCGAGTCTCAAAGGGCCGGATCTTGTCGCTGCGATCCATGACAAAGGAGTGACAGTGCTCGTCGGAGTGCCGCAACTGCTCGAACTGATGAGAAACGGCATCTTCCATAGTATAGATAGCTTGCCGCGACCTCTTGCTAATGTCTTATTCGGTCTTTTGAAATTCTGCGGAATGATCCGGCGGCATTGGGGCATCAATACTGGCAAGTTGCTTTTTAGATCAGTGCACAAGGCATTGGGTAATCAGTTCAGATTTTTTGTGAGTGGAGGTGCGAAGTTAAACCCTGAAATCATGAAGGACCTCGAAGCACTCGGTTTTTCAGTTGTAGAAGGATATGGTCTGACGGAGACTTCGCCTGTTGTAACGTTAAACCCTCTCAGAAAGAGAAAACCTGGTTCTGCGGGAATACCTTTACCGGGGGTGGAAATGAGAGTGGTGGATCCTGACACGCATAAGGAATTGAGAACCGAGGAGGAAGGCGAGATTTCGATAAAGGGGCCGATGGTAATGAAAGGTTATTATAAAAATGCCGAGGCAACAAAAGAGGCAATTCAGGATGGCTGGTTTTTTAGCGGAGATCTGGGCTTTATGGACAGAGAGGGATCTCTCTTCATAACCGGAAGACTGAAAGAGGTTATCGTCCTCAGTTCCGGCAAAAATATCTATCCAGAGGAAGTGGAAAGAGAATATCAGAAAATCCCCCTTATAAAGGAAATTTGTGTTTTCGGCGCCGAGGGTGATGCTTCAGATACCCTCCGCGCAGTGATAGTGCCAGACTTTGATTATGCGAAGAAGGCACAAATAGGCAATATCGGGGAGGCTCTTAAATGGGAAATCAATAACGTATCCCTGCATCTTCCACCTCATAGAAGGATACGAGGCCACACGATTCTTAATCAGCCTCTGCCAAGAACCCCTCTCGGAAAACTCAGAAGATTTATGGTCGAAGACATTGTCAGAGGAGAGGGCGAGACACTAAAGATTGAAAGAAAAGACGATGAGAGACTTGTTAGAGATGAAGTGGGAAGAAAGATTGTTGATTGCATAAAACCTCTGCTGAAAGAAAAAATTCCCGTCCGATATGAAGACAATCTTGAGCTCGATCTTGGACTTGATTCACTTGCAAGGATCGAACTCGTAGTTTCTCTTGAAAAAGCTTTCTCTGCGAAATTGCCAGAGACCTTTGCGGCAGAGGTTCAGACCGTTGGGGAATTGGTCGAGAAAATGAAGAAGTACGGAATAAGTCAGATCGAAATAGCTGAAGAAGTGACATCACGGACAGATATATTGATGGCAGAGCCTCCACCAGAAGACAGAAGAAAGGTTGGGCTCCATCACGGTATCATGGACCGCATCATCATTATCCTGGGGCTATTCGTATTAAAGGCCCTTATGAAAATCCTTTTCAGGGTAAAAGCTTCAGGGATCGAGAATTTGCCTGATAAGGGGCCATATATAATTGCACCCAACCACACGAGCTATCTCGACGGCTTCGTAGTTGTTGTGGTTCAGCCTTCAAGAAACTTTAAAGAATTATATTCTCTGGGTTTCCAGAAATATTTTACGGGTAAATTTAAGACTTATTTCGCGCGTCTGGCACACATAATCCCGGTGGATCCCGAGACATATCTCAGCAAAGCTCTTAAACTTTCCGCCTATGTTCTTAAGAACGGAAAATCTCTTCTGATTTTTCCCGAGGGCGGAAGATCATATGATGGTGAATTAATGGAATTCAAAAAAGGCATTGGCATACTTGCTCAAGAGCTGAATGTACCCGTTGTGCCAGTCTATATAAAAGGCACATTTGAATCTCTGCCGCGAGGCAGGCTATGGCCTAAATTCAATAAAATACAAATCCTCTTCGGCAAGCCTTTTTATCCCAGCGAATTGGATATTTCAAAAAAGCCTGACAGCATGGATAAATACCAATTCTTCGCCCGTCAACTTATGGAGAGAGTGAAGAGATTAAGAGATCAGTCAGGTCTTTAAGGACGATATCTGCACCAGCCTTTAAAAGGGTATCAGAAGCGTAAGGTCCCGTCGCAACCCCTATGCTTACTGCATCGTATATCTTTGCACATTCGATATCGCGCGGTGTATCACCTATTACTATGCAGTCGGCCATCTTGATTTTCCGCTGAAGCACGGCCTCAAATCTCTGAACTGCAACGGGTAAAAGTTTATTCCTGTCCTCATTGTCACTTCCAAAGGCCCCAGCAGGAAAATATTTATTTAGACCGAAGGGCTCAAGTTTTATTCTGGCACCCCTTTCAAGGTTACCCGTAAGCAAACCAAGTGCCGAGCCCGTGAACAATCTTAATTTCTCCAGGAGTTCATTGACGCCGGGCTTGACATGTTTCCTTTCATTCTGCATTTCCCTTTCAAGATATCTCAGATATGTCTCGATTATCTGGCCGACTGCATCGCTTCGCGCAATACCGTGCTTCGCCAATCCCTCTTTTATTATCTGCGTGTCTGTCTTACCGGACATGCTTATTCCCCTAAAGGCGTTTTCGATCGAAAACAATTCTCTCATGGCCAGATTGAGAGATCTGCTTCCGGCTCCCCCCGTGTCTATAAGCGTTCCGTCAATATCAAAGAGAATTAATTTCACCGATTTCCTGTTGCAGTTGCCTGACCCTATTCTGAAAAATACTCTATAAACCTGAACCCCTTCTCATCTGGCATGGATAGTCTCTTGACCTTCAATTTCTCCTCATAAAGAGTTATTGCTTCTTCTATGTCTCTTTTCCCTTCAATAAAAAGGAATCTCAAATAGCCGTCAGAACCCCGCATATCTTTGGTACTGAATCGTTCTCTCAGTGTCACGAAATAACAATAAAAATATAGATCTTCATCGGCGGGATAGCCCTTTGTCAGAATTGCTTCCCTCGCTTTTTTAAGGAAAAAAAGCTTCTCCGCGGGAGTCAACTCCCGTATGAATTTTTCCTTCAATTCTTTTCTCAGAGACGGAGCAGACAAAAAAGTCACCAAACTAAATATTTATTTCAATTTTCATACAAAGACGAAATGATTGTCAAACTACCCAAAAGAGAGATTTTCCGTAAGAGATATCGTTTAATCTGACTGTCTCAAAAAGCATTCTGTCAACTGCGGGATGAAAGTTTACGCCTTCTTGCTGTTCTTGTGCGGAAAGAGCTAATCGATGTTTTGAGCGCAAGGAAAACCGCCACTGAAGCCCCCATTCCGAGCATGAGTCGCGAGGCGGCGCGGGAAACCATAATAGTGCGCTTCACTAACCTTTTTACAAATTTGTAAGACATTTAATCAAAAAAGACCTATTGCTTCGCGGACGAGTTTCATGGTTTCACCAGCCACCTTTTTTGCTTTCTTTGTCCCTGTTTCTACAATTTCATTGAGCACCTGCGGATTATTTAAGAGTTCATTACGCTTTTTCCAAATTGGTTCAAGGACCCTGAAAATATTCTTGATCAGAATCTTCTTGCATTCAATGCAGCCGATACCCGCGGTCCTGCATCCCGTCGCCACCTCTTCCTGTTCCTCTTTTGAAGAGAATACTTTATGAAGTTGGAAAACAGGTGATAGCTCAGGATTTCCGACATCAGTTCTTTTCACCCTGGCTGGGTCTGTAACCATTGTTCTTATCTTCTGCTCAACTACTTCAGGATTATCAGACAAGTATATAGCATTGTCATAAGTCTTTGACATCTTTCTCCCATCAGTTCCTACAACTTTGGGAAATTCTGTGAGCAAAGCCTCTGGCTCCGGAAATATCTCCCCATAGAAGTAATTAAACCGCCGGGCAATCTCTCTGCTTATTTCCAGATGAGGTATCTGGTCAATGCCCACAGGCACATACTTTGCCCGATAAATAATGATATCCGCGGTCTGCAGAAGGGGATATCCCAGAAAACCATAAGTAGACAAATCCCGATCCTTCAATTCCAGTTGCTTTTCTTTGTATGTGGGAACCCTTTCAAGCCAGCCAAGAGGGGTTATCATGGAAAGGAGAAGGTGTAATCCCGAATGTTCAAGAATTCGTGACTGGATAAATATGGTGCATTTATCCGGGTCAAGACCGGCTGCAAGAAAATTTATAAGGATGTCCTGCGTATATTCCTTTATCAATGATGTATCCGAATATCCAGTTGTAAGACTATGCCAGTCAGCGACGAAATAATAACAATCATATTTGTCCTGAAGAGCCACCCAGTTCTGAAGCGCTCCCACCAGATTTCCGAGATGCAGCTTTCCGCTTGACTGCATACCACTCAGTACCCGATCTTTATTCATCATTCACCCACACCTCAATTTTATTACTTTGGCTGAATCAGTCTTCATCGCTTCCCATTGAAAACCGGCCATTGCCGCGTATGTATCTCTATATTTTTTTTAGATCAACTGTAACAGCCACAGAAAAAAATTGACTAATGGCAAAACAAAGTAGCTCGCGATGCCCGTTACTATAAGTAATATAACTATTATAAACCCAAATGGCTCGATCCTGCTGAAAGACAGTGCCTGCTTATAGGGCAGAAGCCCTACCAGGACCCTGCCGCCGTCAAGAGGAGGTATTGGTATCAGATTAAAGGCGGCAAGAACGACATTAATGATTACACTGGACTTTAAAATCATAAACAGAGGGGTCAACACGGTTGAGCTGATTGCATCCGGGAGAAGATATGACAATGGAACTATTATGAATTTCAGGAGAAGAATGCTTACCAGAGAAAGCAGAATGTTGGTTGCAGGGCCGGCTACTGCTGAAATCGCCATACCCTTTCTGGGATTTTTGAAATTCGCGGGATTGATGGGAACAGGCTTCGCATAGCCGAAGACAAATTGCCCATTGGTAAAAATTATGAGCATGAGCGGCATTAATATGGTCCCGATTGGATCGATGTGCGCGAGAGGATTAAGTGTGAGCCTTCCCATCATCTTGGCAGTCGGATCTCCAAGCCTGTTTGCAACAAATCCATGTGAAAGTTCATGAAACGTTATTGCTATCAAGATAGGAAATGCCGATATGATTATCTGTCTCGCAATGTCCGAAAAATCCAACTTTATAACCTTTCTTTCAGGATTTCCAAAATAGGCTAAATATGAATTTGCTCGAGTAAGAGGTCTGTAAATATTAATGGTTCCTCGAGCTATTGTCAATATACTATATCTAAGTTATAATAATGGATAT
>JBFLXE010000060.1:0-15408 GCA_040757455.1 Nitrospirota bacterium | reverse complement strand
GAGGCTTTATATCAAGGTTTTATCGACTGTTTTTGGGGGATTTTATTTTTTGCATCACCTGTCAATCGGCTTATATCAATCAGTTGGGAATTTCTCGAAGGGCTCAGTATACTCTATGCTCTGCGCTGATAGAACCGGTGGGCTATGTGGGACAGATTATCCTGCCGAGTTTCTCCGTTAATCTAAGATTCTCTGTATAATCAACAGGACAATCTATAATTGAAACAACATCCTGATTCAGGGCTTCTTTCAGTATTGGAAAAAGATCATCTTCTGAAGAAACACTGTAGCCCCTGGCACCGAATGCCTCGGCTAATTTTACAAAATCAGGCCTATTAAACTTGACAAAAAAATCCCTGTCATACTTTAGTTTTTCCTTCCATTCGATAAGCCCGTATCCGCCGTCGTTGAATATAAGACACACGAAACTGAGGCCAAGTCTGAGAGCAGTATTAACCTCACACATAGACATGAGAAAACCGCCGTCTCCAACTGCGGCAATGATTTTCTTGTCAGGATACAAGAGCTTAGCCGCTATTGCTGCCGGAATGGCGAATCCCATAGAAGAGAACCCATTGGACATTAAGAGGGTGTTCTCATCATAAGCCGGATAAAATCTGACTATCCAGAGCTTGTGGGCTCCGACATCGCTTATAAGAATGTCTTTTCTTCCTAAGACCTTCCTGATGTCATCAATTATTCTTAGCGGTTTTAATGGGTACCCTGTTTTTGCGAAGTGAAGGGCATGATCCGAGAATAGCTTTAGCTTATGGTAATAGGACCTGTCTTTCTTGAAATTAATCCGGTCGGAAAGCATGGAGAGGGTAATTTTGATATCGCCAAGGAGTTCGACAGGTGCGTAGCGGGAGTCGATCTCGGAAGGTGTGAAGTTAACATGAATAATTTTCTTATCCCCCGCGTGGTTCCAGTGACGCGGGCTGAACTCAACAGGATCGTATCCCACGGCGATAACAAGATCAGCGCTATCCAATCCACATGACACATAATCTTTCGACTGCAAGCCAATTGTCGATATAAAAAACTCGTGATCGGCAGGTATTGCGCCAGCGCCCATGAATGTAGTAGTAACGCCTATCATTGTTTTATCCACAAAATGTATCAGCGACTTTGATGCTCTTCCTCTTATGACTCCGTTACCCGCAACTATAAAAGGGGTTCGGGAACTTCTTATCAGCGAGACTGCTTCTGAAATCGAATCCTCTGTGGGCTCAGAATATGTGATCTGATCGGGTTGAAGAGGCGCCCCTTCTGACTCTGCCAATGCGATGTCCTCCGGAAATTCAATATGCGCAGGACCCGGTTTTTCCATTGATGCAACCTTGAAAGCTTTCTTCACAATCTCAGGGATGGCGGCAGGTCTTTCTATCCTGGCATTCCACTTGGTGAGAGGTTTGAAGGCAGAAAGGATATCAACACGTTGATGATATTCTTTGTGCATTTCGGCCAGGCCCACCTGTCCTGTAATAGCGACAACTGGAGAGAAATCAAGGAGTGCGTCAGCGACGCCGGTCATAAGATTCGTTGCTCCGGGTCCAAGGGTTGAAAGACAAACGCCCGGCCTGCCCGATAGCCTTCCGTAAGCATTCGCCATAAAAGCAGCACCCCGTTCGTCATGAGTTAGTACAAACTTTATTTTTGACGACTCCAGAGCATTTAACAAATCAATATTTTCTTCTCCAGGTAACCCAAAGATGTATTCCGCTCCCTGGGTTTCAAGACATCTGACGAATAGTTCGGATGATTTCATAAAAGTTCGCTGAAGTCAGAGATATGCATGAACTCTTTTGACATTTTAGGCTTGACCCTCGAATTGGCCCCCGCTTTAAAGAGGATGTATTTGATACCATATTTTTGGGCAGTTTTAAGTATAGCCTCTGTATCATCAATGAAAAGCGTTTTCTCCTTGTCGAAACCCAGACGCTTCTCGGCTTCTCCCCAGAACTCGAGGCTTTCTTTGGGAAAACCAGTATCAAAGCAGGACAGAATGGCATCGAAATATTTACCAAGAAGGGTCTTTTTCAACTTGAGATCGATTGATTTGTAATGAGCATTTGTAACAAGGAATACCTTCTTGTTCCGGACCTTGAGGACTTTAAGAAAATCTTCTACACGCGGATGAACCTCGACAAGATGCTTGATCTGCTCTTTGAGAGCAGGAATATCCAGGGCCAATTCTGTTGACCAAAAGTCGAGGTCTGTCCAGTTCAGAGTGCCTTCATGTACCCTGTATTTTTTCAGGAGAGTCTCTTTTGCCTTGCCAAATGTGATCTGATATTTTTCGGCGTATCTCTCAGGTACAAGGTGCTCCCAGAAGTAGTCATCAAAATATCTGTCCAGCAGCGTTCCGTCCATATCAAGTAATATGTACTTTACAGCGGCGAGATAATGCTTCATACTTTATAATTCATGGACTTAATTTCGGTGTTACTTCAGGTCAAAATGGCAGAATCTTGGGCAGTCTGAAGCCTTTTTTGCCTTTAAACATCTTGAGCATCTTTCTTATTTCCACGTATTGCTTAATAACTCTATTTACATCAGTGACCGTCGTTCCGCTCCCCATGGCTATCCTCCTGCGCCTGCTCCCGTTGATAAGCGTATGATCCCTTCTCTCCTTCCGGGTCATCGAATTTATAATCGCCTCTACTCTTACCAATTCCTTCTCGTCTATGTTCAGATTTTTAATCTTGTTAAAACCAGGTATCATGTTAAGTATATTCTCTAAAGGCCCCATATTGCGCATTTTTACGAGCTGTTCTTTAAGGTCATCGAAAGTGAACGTTTCATCCATAATGGCCTTTTGAAGTTTTTCAGCCTCTCTCTCATCAAAGGATTTCTGCGCTTTTTCTATGAGACTGAGAACATCTCCCATGCCGAGTATTCTTGATGCGATTCTTTCGGGATAGAAGGGCTCGATCATCTCGATCTTTTCTCCTACACCGATGAATTTGATAGGTTTTCCTGTTACCGCAACAATTGAAAGGGCTGCGCCACCCCGGGCGTCTCCGTCCATCTTGGTCAGTATTATGCCGTCAATCCCGATCTGTTCTTCGAAATTCCTTGCGATATTGACGGCATCCTGTCCTGTCATTGCATCGGCTACAAAAATAACCTCTTTTGGCGAGACTTTTTCTCTTATCCTTCTGAGTTCTGACATCAACGACTCATCAATATGAAGCCTACCGGCTGTATCGAGGATTACGATATCCCTCGCCTCAATCCTGGCCTTTTTTACAGATTCCGTGCATAAAGCTACGGGATCTTTGATCTCTGTTGAATGATAAACGGGAACCTCAATTTGCGCACCAAGGGTCACAAGCTGATCGACAGCTGCAGGTCTCTGAAGATCTGCTGCCACAAGCATGGGCCTCCTGCCCTCCTTCTTAAAAAGTCTGGCTAATTTTGCGGCTGTCGTAGTTTTACCTGATCCGTGAAGTCCAACCATCATGACCACAGTAGGCGGATTAGGAGCCAATTGTATTTTGGTGTTTGTTTTTCCAAGCAGATCACAGAGTTCTTCATTAACTATCTTAATGACCTGCTGTCCGGGGGTAAGGCTTTCGAGAACTTCTTTTCCCACAGCCTTGTCTTTGATCCGCTGCACAAAATCCTTCACGACTCTAAAGTTTACATCGGCTTCGAGCAGGGCAAGGCGTATCTCCTTGAGGGCAACTTCAACGTCTTCTGCCTTCAGAAGACCTCTGCCTTTTAACTTCTTAAATATAGCCTCTAACTTCTCGGTAAGTGATTCAAACATAGAAAATTCTCAATCTCTTAAGTTCAATACCAGGGTAAAGTTGGGATGAGGGTTGGATCAAACCCTCATGTATTGAGGAGTGAATCTATTCTTGCTTTGAGCTGCTGCTTTGGAACAACGCCTACTATCTGATCCAGTTTGGTACCATTCCTGAAGAACATGATAGTTGGGATTCCCATTATTTTATACCGAGTTGCAATTTCTGAATTCTCGTCAGTATTTAACTTCATGAACTTGATCTTGTCTCCGTATTCCTTGGCCAGCTCCTCAACCGTCGGTGAAATCATCCTGCATGGTCCGCACCATGCAGCCCAGAAATCGATTACTACAAGCCCATCGGCCTGGATTACCTCGCTCTCCCAGCTGGATGTGGTTACATCACGGACACCCTCTGCCATAGCTCCTCCCTCTTCTTCCCGATATCTGTCTCAATAAAGTTAATTATATTTTTAATACGGTCCTTTGTCAATGCTCCGGAATCAAATGGGTTAAGAAATTATCTACAACCCAATTCATTATGGCTATCGCTGGATTCGGGTATTTATAGATGCAATGTAATATTCTATGTAGACTTATATTATTTGTCATTCCGGCTTCTGAACGACTCCCGACAAGCAGAGTGACAGATATCGAGACAAGTACGGAGAACATTAATGATGCAGGATTCGATAATTAATTGACACTCTTCAGTTTTTTCTGCTATTTTTTAGAAATGACAAAAAACCTACTGTTCTTCTTTATCTTTCTCCTTTTATTATGCGGAAAATCTTATGGTTTTGAGATAAAAGGGCTTCAGCCCGTCGATCCCTACGGAATTTTCTCCACTTTTAGCGCAGACAGCCTTTCCAGAGGAAAGGCAGCATTCGCAGGGGGAGCAGAAATTTCGATAGACCCTGACCTTTACAGGTTCATCTTCAAGGCTGCCTACGGCATAACGGATAATGTCGAACTCAACATGACGGTTCCTTATGTATCCGGCTCTGACTCGGTTGACGGCTTTGAGGACGTGGCATTGGGTATTAAGCATCGGTTCTTTGAAGAGGGTAAATATGGTCCTTCTGCGGCATATATTTTGAGCGGTTCTTTACCTGCAGGACGGGATGAACTGAGTACTGATGGAAGGGCGAGCCTGGGTTTTATTGTGAGTAAGAGGGTAGGGCCTGTCAATGGACACCTGAACCTGTTTTATGCAATACCTGGCAGCGGAGACCTGGAAAAAGAACTCTCCCTGTTGGCAGGTCTTGACTTTTCCGCGGCACACAATTTTAAGCTGCTTGCTGAGTTAATCGTGAAAAAGAGTCATGATTCCGAAAAGATAGACATGGTCGAGGGGAGAATTGGTTACCGCATAATGACGACGGATTTTATATATACGACTTTCGGCGCAGGATTTGATTTTAAAAACAGAAATCCTGAGACGAGAATAATGTTTACCGTGACCTTTTTGTCGCCCTCGGAAAAAAAGAAAATCGAGCGGATATTTGAGGAAGAATAGGTGAATAATGTTTGATATCGGCATGCCTGAACTTATCGTAATATTCATTGTGGCCCTGCTTGTTTTCGGCCCAAAGAAATTACCAGAATTGGGGCGGACTTTGGGAAAAGGACTGGGAGAGTTGAAGCGGGCATTACAGGACGTAAAGGAACAAGTACAGACTGAGTTCGAAGATGCTACTTCCGAAATCCGTCATTCGGTTGAAGATGTGACGAAGCAGCTTGAAACCGACGTGGAAAAAGCGAGCAAGGAAGTCGATACCACTTTTCGCGATGTGGAGGAAGGTATAGAATCAGAATCCAGGGAGATAGACAGGTCCCTTCAGGATCTCGAAAAAGAAACTAAAAGTTCTCCTCAGGATAAAAGTTTAGATAAGTAATAATTTTTATCCGTCAGCCCAAGCTGCATTAAGGCTCAGGACTTTAATATGTAACTATATCTGTGGTGGAGGATTGTAGTGGCAGAGGCAAAAACAATGTCTTTTTTCGAACATTTGGGCGAACTGAGGAAAAAGATTGCCACATCACTTATTGTTTTGTGCATCACCTTTTTTGTTGCTTTCAATTACTCCGAGTATATCTTCGAGTTTCTCATGTTCCCTCTTCGGTATCACCTGACTTTTTCATTAAAGAACGCGTATGTCCAATTTGTTTACCAGGATATACTCCATAATACAAAGTTGGTATTTTTGTCTCCAGCCGAAGGATTCTGGATAAATATGAAAGTAGCCCTGGTCACGGCACTGATAGTCTCTTTACCGGTCATTTTCCAGCAGATTTGGAGCTTTGTATCGCCCGGACTTCATGAGAAAGAAAAGAGATATGTCCTCCCGTTTGTAATAGTCGCAACAGCTCTTTTTTTGGTGGGAGCAGCCTTCTGTTTCTTCATTGTCCTTCCTTACGCGCTGCGCTTTCTCCTCACATATAAAATTGGTGATTACATGATGCCTATGCTTTCAGTGGGGCGATATGCAGATTTTTGTCTGAAATTCATTCTGGCGTTCGGAGTTGTCTTCGAACTGCCCATTATAATTCTCTTTTTTACACGAATGGGTTTTGTCACACCGGCTACCCTGGCAAAACACAGAAAGTATGCTATCTTATTAGCATTTGTTATGGCTGCCGTACTGACGCCGACACCGGATATATTCAACCAGACACTTATGGCTGTTCCGATGATTATTCTTTATGAGGTCGGCATATTGGTTTCGCGAATATTCGTCAGGAGAGCTTCCGATGCCAACAATTAGAGGCAAGAGCCTGAAGGCGATAGCTTATGATGTTGCCGAAGGTTACGTAGTTGTGAATCCTCTCTTCCTGAAATCCCTGGATAATGATTCCCTGAAAGGACTCTACCATGAGATAATGAAAGCCCAGGTCGACATCAGAGGCGAAAAATTTCCGCAAGGAGACCCTCACGGTATAAGATGGCGTAACACGCGGCTGCAGAGGCTCAATTCAGCATTAATGATTATCAAGAATTTCTCCAGAGAAAGGAGAATTATTCTCATCTGAAGTTTGACTGTCCCTGAAATACTGTGTTAATTTTAAACATGGAGCAAACTGACGAGTTTAAAGAGGCAAGGGACATTGTTCAAAATCTTATTAAGGCCAGGAAAACTTTCAGATTGTACCCCCATAATAATCCTGTCTATGCGAAGACCCTGGATGAGACATTTGAGCGGGTTAAGCACTTTCTTAATTACAAAGACAGTTTTACACTGAAAGTCAGACAGCACAGTATCCTTTACGATTCCGAAACGGTATATCACAATCCCGAGAAAGAAGATAATCTGGCGCTCTTTTTTTTTAAGGACGGCATCAGAGAGTTGGCTTTCAAGTCCGGACTATTGATAGAGGAACTGGAGGAATTTTTGAGGATTATTTCCCTGGATTTCGACAGAGAAGTTGTGGACGACGATGTCGTTACACTCCTGTGGGAAAAAGATTTCAAGAATATTAGTTATGTTGTCGATGAGGCCGTCCTAGTTGATATCGACGAGGAAGAATATGAGACAGTGGCAGAACGCAAGGTGAAAGAAAAAGTAACCCACGTAGATGATCTCATGAAGGCTTATGTAGACGGTTTTAAGGAAGAAGATGTAAAAGGTATATCCATAGTGCCGCTTTCGGATAAAGACTTGCAGATGCTCGTCGAGGAACTTGAAAAGGAGTCATCGGACAAGATAGGCAAGTTAGTCGACATCCTCTTTGAACTTGTCCACCAGGCGGAGAGTCAGAATGACCTGGAAGAAACCTTTTCATTTCTGCGTGATACTATCAATTTTTGTTTGGGGTGTGGAGACCTGCGTTCAACTCTGGATGTGATGAAAAGAGCTAATGAGCTGATGAATGAGCCAACGACATCAGACGAGGAGAAAAAATACTTGAGACTCCTCTTTTCTTATATCAATGCAGAAGAAGTGATAGGCCAGCTTGCGGCGATCCTTGACAGCGGCATTGAAATAGAGGGAAACGTCTTTGAAGAATTTGTGCAATTGTTCGATAAAGGCGCGATCTCACCCTTGATAAAGTACCTCGGGGAACTAAAGACCATTCGGGCACGGAAGAGTGTGATCGAGGCCCTCATTATCGTCGGCAAAAAGGATATTGCGAGTATCGCAAAAGGGCTGGATGATCACAGATGGTATGTGGTGAGAAATGTCATCTATATATTAAGAAAAATAGCAGATAGACGATCCATCGAACATCTTTTGAAGACTGTCAGACACGGAGATATCAGGGTCAGAAAGGAAGTGATTAAGGCTCTGGGTGAACTCGGAGGCCAGCAAGTCATACAGGCTCTGAAGGATTCTCTCGAAGACCCTGAAGTGCAGGTGAGGATTACGGCAGCAAAAGCCCTTGGAACTGTCGGATCGGATGTCGCAAAAAAAATAATTCTTGAGAATGTTTCTGACAAGAAGTTCAAGGAGAAAGAATTTGACGAAAAAAGGGATTTCTATGAGGTGATATCCAGGTGGAAAGACTCAGAAGTCTTTGATTTTCTGGTGAAGACTCTAAAAAAGAAGACTCTTTTTGGCAGGTCGAAAAATTTTGAAAACAGGGCATGTGCAGCCTTCGGTCTCGGATTGCTCGGCAACAAGGACGCATTGCCGATTCTTGAAAGGCTCAGGAGCTCTAAGAACAAGCTTCTGAAAGAATACACGAGCGCTGCCATCAGAAGACTCGAATATGGCCAATAAAGAATACAGAGAGATTCATCAGAGCGCACAAGATATTATTAATCAAATATCTGTTATTCTGAGGACCGCCCAGATTCATGATCCGGGTAACATCGCCGTGACGACCGCCGTCGAAAGATTTTTGTCACTAATTAATCCGCTTTTGAAACTGGAGCAGCAGATCAGGCTGGATCTTATAGGCGATTTTTTCTATCTGAATGATGTGAGAATACGCTATTCACTTGAATATCTTCTCAGCTTTGACTTTATTGTGAGAGAATTCAGAAAGCGGGAGCTTGGATCGGTAATTTTTAAAGATTTTGTCAGCACTGAAGACGTGCAGACATTCTTAAGGGCTTTTATTTCAGCCGGCTATTCGAATGAGCCATATGAGACAATGTCAGATATTATGGCTGATTCACAGATTGAAACAGACCGTCTCAAGAAGATAAGTGAACAGAAAGAGGTTGATGCCCGAAAGGTTATAAAGAAGATATATTTCAATGCGGTCTCATATTCTAAGGGAGTCATGAACAAGATCAAAGCGGGCGAAAAGGTCAATATGAGAAAGGCCAAAAGGATTGTTGAAACCATGGTTGACCACATACTCGAAGAAGAAAAGCTGCTCCTTGGAATGACAGCGATCAAGGATTATGACGAATATACGTATCATCATTCCGTCAATGTGAGCATACTTTCCATCGCTCTTGGACAGAGGCTGGGCATGAACAAGAAAATGCTTACCGAACTTGGTCTGGTTGCACTATTTCATGATATAGGAAAGATAGAGATTCCAAGTGATATACTGAACAAGTCAACAAATTTTACTGATGACGAATGGAATATCATAAGGAGACACCCAATCTGGGGCGTCAAGGCGATGTTGAGATTAAAGGGAATGGATTCAACATCCATAAAATCTTCAATTGTCGCCTTCGAGCATCATATGAATTATGACCTTTCAGGATATCCCAGGATCAAGAAGTATTCGGAACTCGACATCTTTTCCAGGATCGTGTCACTTGTGGATCAGTACGATGCCATGACATCCGCAAGAGTTTATTCCAGAATCCCGCTGGCTCCGGACAAAGCATTGAGTATCATGATGGAAAGAGCGGGCACCCAGCTTGATCCGTTATTGTTCAAATTTTTTATTAATATGGTGGGCGTCTTTCCGATAGGTACCCTTGTTATGCTTAATACAAAGGAACTCGGCCTTGTCTATGAAACGGATATGATTTTTGCGGAGAGGCCCAGAGTTCTGATCATTATCGACGGCAAAGGACAGAGGGTTAACGGCCCGGTCGTTGATCTCACCGAAAAGAACGCGGCAGGTAAGTTTTACAGGACCATCATCAAGACTCTCGATCCAAATAAATATAAGATAAACCTCGCAGAATATCTACTTTAACCGCGAACCTTCCTGCCATCACGGATCAAATCTCTAAAAGCAGAGGTACGTGAGTAAAGAGAAGATATCCTCTGGTTCGCAGTGAAAGTATTTTCTCCACAGCGGTCTTATAGACATCCATCTGAAATCTGTATTTCTTGATAAGTTCAGACATTTCGCTTTCTTTAACAGGAAAGGTCTTATAGTCATAGATCAAAGCTTCGTTATTTTCAATAATTATTCTGTCAATCCTTCCCTTAAAGACGGTATTGCCTTTCTGCAGGACAAAAGGTAGCTCCGCATAGGATTCCTTCCGGGGCAAAATTATTCTGTCCAAAAGACCTGATATTCCGAGTTTCTTAAGATCATCCGTGATGACTTTCTTAAATTTCTCCATATTTTCCGGATTAAAAAGTTCGTTCTTCAGAAAGTTTTCTGCCCGCTTATTTATTTGATCCAGAGTGATTATCCCCTTCGAAAGTTGTTCAAAAAGACTGTGAAGGACACGTCCCAGCAAGACCCAATCTTCGCCGTGCTTCACTCTTATATCCAGGTCTTCTGTAACATTCCGCCATTTGAATAATGGCTCAAACGCGAGGGAATCTGTATAAACAGGTCCGGGCATGAACTGTTCTGAAGCAGAATCTGGCACGGCGGGACGGCAGACGGATGCGCACATTTCTTCAATCTCCGATTCGGTTAAAATGTCCAGCGATGCCAGATTATCGTGATTCTGACTGATATAGGCGAGTCTTCCCTTATGTGGCTGGTCTTTTTGGGGAGCTGCCAGCATACAGAGAAAATCTCTTGCGCGCGTGATCGCGACATAAAAAAGTCTCTTTTCTTCCTCCAGTTCCTTTTCTTTACGCCTCTGAAAATGTTCTTTTTTGAGCCTTCTCCTGGAATCGTCCTCATATGCCAGAAAAATCCTGTCTTTCTCCTCCTCGATCACAATGGCATTACTTCTTGGCGCATTGTCTTCGTCAAGCGATGGAAGAAAAACCACAGGAAACTGGAGGCCTTTTGCAGCGTGAACAGTCATAATTTTTACGGCGTCCATGCCTTCGGTATTGATATTTGCCTTTGGTTCTTCGCCACGTCTGGCTTTGATGAGCTTTTCTCTAATCTCAATCCCCGAAAGCCCTCTGCCTTCATATTGCTCAATTATTCTGATGAACTTCTTAATATTTACATATCTCTGTCTTTCCCAGAAATACTGCCACGCTCCCGTTTCAGAAAGTGTTTCTTCAAGAATTTCGGCATACGGTATTGTTACGGATCTTTCAATCCATCGCGCGAGACACTCAAATGCATGCTTTACCTTCTTGTTTCTTGAAGTCTGGATTTTCTCTATCAAGGGCAGATCATCTGCCGACACAAGCCGGTGCAATGTTTTGTTATCAATATCAAAAATTGGGGATCTCAAAATGCAGTACAGACTGTGGTCATCCATAGGATCGACGATAAAAAATAGCAACTCCCTTAGCAACGCAACCTCCGGTTCATCATAGAACCCGATACCTTTTACCACGATAAAGGGAATGTGATTTCGCCTGAGTGCATCTTCAAAGGTCGACAGATGAGTCCTCTTTCGCAAAAGAATTGCAATATCGCCATATGTGCAGGTTCTCCTGACATCGCCGTCATATATTTCAAGGCGTCCGACTATGGAGTTAATGCGCTTGGACAGAATGGCCGCCTCTCGTTCCCGATTTTTTTGTGTCTTATCCGAACCTTCGATTAAGATTAATTCTACGCGACCGTCGCCTGATCTCTTCGCTTCAAAAGGAGTATAAATCGTACGCCAGCCCTCCTCACAAGTAACAGAGGGCATGAGCCGGGTAAAAAGACTGTTCGTGAATTCTATAATCGCTTTTAGACTTCTGTAATTTTCCCGCACCTCTTCGAAGTGGTATTTCTCTGCAAGCCATTTGGAAAATCTTTTTCTTGCCTCGCGAAACAGGCTCACATTGGCACCTCTGAAAAGATAAATAGACTGTTTTTCATCTCCGACAAGAAATATAGTCGGCGTCTTTCCGGAGTCCACTTTTGAGCCCACCCCCGAGCGCCATTCTTCAGTCAGCTTGTCGATAATACGCCACTGAAGCGAACTTGTATCCTGAAATTCGTCCACAAGGATGTGATCCGTGTGCTCATCAAAAGAGTAAAGAATGTTATGCCAGTGGGGGTTTTTGACAATAGCCTCGTAAGTGAGCAGCTCAAGATCGTTGAAGTCCACAAGGTGCCTTTCCATTTTTTTTGCGTTATAACGCGTTAGACATCTCTCATAGAGCTGCAGAATTCTTCCCGCTTCCTCTTCCTCATGATTGTGTGATTCGCGCAATAAAAGATCTGTTTGTGATCTCCTTCGATGTAGTTCCTCCAGAATTTTTCGCAGATTGTTCCAGCCTTTGATACCCCTCGTTTTCATCATTGCCAGGAAGAGATCAGGCTTTTCCCTTTCTTCCATGAGACAGTCATACACAGATTCAGACCAAAGGATTGATGCATTGAATTCGTCTATGACCTCAAGAGAGGGGTCTAGTCCGAGTTCAAAAGAGAAACGTTTAAGTAGTTTAAGGCAGAATGAATGAATAGTGGATATCCTCATTAGAGGCATCTTTTCTCTCACCCTTGGGAAAAGATCGGGATATTGCTTTTCGAGTAGTGAGAGAATTCTCTCTTTCATCTCTGCTGCTGCTTTTTCGGTGAAGGTTATTGCCAATATTTTTTCGATCTCCGCACCCGAAAGAAGAAGGCTTACATACCGCCTGGCGAGTTTCTCTGTCTTTCCCGAGCCAGCGGGTGACGAGATGATA
This sequence comes from Nitrospirota bacterium, assembly GCA_040757455.1. GTDB lineage: Bacteria > Nitrospirota > Thermodesulfovibrionia > Thermodesulfovibrionales > SM23-35 > Kmv42. The sequence continues at coordinate 2,748 of JBFLXE010000060.1, read as the reverse complement.
ATATTTTTTGTTATATCAAGATATGTTTCCATGAATGGGCTTTCTGTCAGGTAAGCGGCTTTCACCATCTGCTTTCTGGATGAAAGGACAATATGGCCTTTCAGGACAGTTCCAGCAGGTCTGCTCGTTCAAAGGGTCCGCGCGGAGATATCCGCTCCTCATCTTGTGAACAGTATCTTCGAGGAAATGAAGGCTCGCAGGAATATAATCATCCAGCGTGCGTTCTTCTTTTCTGTCGTTCCTCCCCGGAATCCAGGAAATGACCACGTCCTTGAGCGAATAAATGCCCACGCGGTTGATCCTGTAACCCCTAAGTTGCATAAGTGCCGCGTAAAGGAACAACTGGAGCATCTCACCCTTTCCCAACACACGGGCTCCGGCGAACTGCAGTGCCCCGGTCTTATAATCTATCAGCTCAATTTCGTCATTCTTATTATCTATTCTGTCTATTTTGCCTCTTAGCTTGATACCACCAACCGGTTCACCCTCTATATCCATCTCGGTGTCGAGCAAAGAATATCCGTCATCACGAATTCTTTTTTCGATTTCGTATATTTTGGGAATCATGATGAGGAAAGTATCTCTTATTACTTTTTTCCAGTAATCTTCGATCGGTTTTTTTGAAAGGACATTTTCGAGCGACTTCTCTGCATTTATCACAAGGTCATCGACACTGGAAAAAGGCATGGCTATCAGATTCCGCATGATGTCGTGCGCTATGGTTCCCAGAACTTTTTCTTCGACTTCATATCCTTTTATTTCCAAAGGCTGCAGGCAAAGGACTTTTTCTATGAAAAATTTCCTGGGGCAATTCCTGAAATAATCAATGTCGGTCACTCTTATATAAGAATTGCGTCCAAATTTATTTCTTAATAGCCTTCCATCAAGGTCAGCAATATCGCTCATGTAATGGGAAAGGGGGTTCCTGCCTTTTTTCAGCAACTCCTCCTCGACAGAGAAAATACCGTGAATTTTCTTTCTGGATTTCCTGTTCAAGGGCAAGAAAGGAGAGGGCAGAAAAACTTTATCACCTTCCATCACCGAGTAGGATAGATGGACTTCATCTGACGATTCCAATGCTCTTTGGAACAGAAATTTTTGAAGAGATAGATACATCTGCAAGTTTAAGAGATTAAAGGAAGTCCTGACACTTTCCGGCAGAATGTGATCCATGTCAGGTTTTGACGGCAATTCGGATTCTCTGAGTCCTCCGATGAAGAGAAAATCAGGCTGCATAGCCTGGATTTCAGAAAGATTCATGATCGGGATACCGATTCCTTCTTCTTCAATAGTTGTGGAATTAGCTAGGTGCTTCAGGGCATCGATGAATTGCCGAAATGTCAACTGGGAGGAGACGATTGTACTGTCTAAGAAGGAGAGTTCATTTAATAGTTTAACGACCTGATCATGAAGATCCTCATTCTGGCCTCCCGGAAAGCCAAAATCTTTCAGAAGTTTCGCAATATATTCGCCGAAGAGGTTGAAATTACCATGTTCTTTTCTGGATTCGAGGGAGAGAAGCTTTTTGAAAATCTTCTTAAGTTCCCTCTCCGTCTCGCTTAATAAATGAGGTTTTATTCCCATTTCCTCCCGATTGCCACCATAACGGAGACGGTTCAACCACTCGGTCTTTCCCTTAATTAATCCCGACATAAGGCAAAAGTGAGGGACAGTCTTGCGGAAGACTCCGGGGAGTTGAGCAAAATATGGCGACGTGAGAAATTGTGAAAATTGGATCCTTGGATAATCGTCTGCTATGGATTCGAGCAGGGCAATGAAATCAAGAAAAGGCTTTGTCATGCCTAAGCGCCTCGCATAAGACGTGTTGCAGGGTATTCCGTATCTTTTGAAGACCCGGAGCGTGATATCAACATATTTTTCAAGAACAGGAAAGGCAACGCCCGCCCTGTGCAAATCTTTCATAGTCCCTGAAATAAAATAATTTTTTATGATTCTCGCGATGCCTTCAATCTCCTCTTCCGGTCCAGGATAGGCCGAGCAAAAAGGCTCCCTTGCCTTTCTATCATCAGAAAGACGAATCTCTTCAGTATTAAAGTACTTATTTATGAAATTTATATATCTTTCTGTTATATAAGCAAATTTTTCATTATATGGCACTGAAACAAGAACCTCATCAGATACTTCTGCAAGCGCCCTTATGATAAGTTCCTCTGATTTTGTAAGCTGATAAAAGCCATCAATAATAAGGTCAATATTCTTATAATGCATGCGAGCGAAAGAAGGACATGCCGCAAGGACATCATTCTCATCGACAAGAGAAGCCTTAAGAAGGACGCCCTCGTATTTCCTGAAGATATCAAGCGCCTGAAAGGCGCGCTGTGATACATCATCAGGAATGTTGTGTTCCTTGAAAATCGTTTCAAGTTCATCGGTTATGCACTCTATGCTTTTACCAGCATGATAATTCTTAATCTCATCAATGAAGTTAGACACGATAGACGAAAAACCAATGGCTTTGCCACATATTCTCGATATGATCACAGGCACAAGCTGCATGGGTATGACTTTTTTATCACCGTAAAGGGTATAAAGCCTCCTTGAAAGATTTCTTATCGTTGTCATTTCAGGGGGGATGTATTCTCTTCCCAGAAGGTTGTGAAGGCGTTGCTGACTGTCTGCCACTTTCTTGAAAGATGGAGCTAAATAGAGTATTTTGGAGTAATTTTTATCTTTAACATTTCTTAGGGCTGTTTTAAGAAGATATTCAGCGGAATTTCTGAAGCCGAA
>JBFLXE010000059.1:0-15515 GCA_040757455.1 Nitrospirota bacterium | reverse complement strand
ATAAAACAAACTGCTTTGAGGTGATTGCTGCATTCCCATCATGTCTCTCTTCTCCTCATATTGTGATGAATGCAGCATTATAAACTTATTCAATTTTTTGTTCTACGATTATTTGGGCAACAGCCTGCCAAGACCTGACCCCATCATCTTAACTGACCAGAAGATGATGGAGGCTTTGAAGAAAATCAAGGGCCTCAAGATTACCACGGCCTCTGTTGCATGATTACTCACATTTTTGTCATTGCGGCTTGCCCGCAATCATTCTTGCTTTCCAGAAGCATTCCCGATCCACCGCGGGCGGAGGAATGACATACCTTGCTTATGGGTCTTATAAGTGTCTAAGGTGAATACTTGATATACCTCTCCCAGTAAAATAGGAGCTCTCTCGTAGCCCTTAGATCGCCGAGGCAATATTTGGCGATGTCAATGTACCGTCCTGATTTAAAAAGTTCTTTGATGTCATAACCCGTAATGCCATCTTCTTTGGGGCTCTTGATCCCGAAAGTCCTGCACCAGATGTCAAGGCTGAATCTCCTGCGAGATGCTCCATAAAATGTCAATTGATCAAGTAAGTCCACATGAGCCTCATTATATCTATTGGGCATCAACTCTTTTTTTGGATTAATCTTGTGAACAGCAGAACGTATCAGAATAAAAGGGCAGTCGAAACATCTACCATTGAAAGTAATAAACCTGTCATAGATCCTGATTGTGTCCCAGAATTTTTCGAGTATCTCCTTTTCCGTGCCGCACTCAAAACGCACCCCATCCTCCTCAAAAGGAAGTAGAAGTTCTCCTCTGTTCTGGAAAAATACGAAGCCTTTTTCCGTATCAGGGTCAAGCAATCCTATCGTGACAATTTCAGCTGTGAGAGGGTAAAAAGAGAGGCGGTCTTTAATCTCCTCTCTGTCTTCTTCGCTCTCAGCATATCTGAGAAGATATTCTTGCACCTGTTTATCAAGTGCATCAAAATCCTTACCGGCTGTTTCTATGTCAAGAATAACCCGTGGCATTTTTGGCTCAGGATGCCTTGGGTAATTCCCTGAAGACTTTCCAGGTCTTGAGAAGATCGATTGCCCTCTGGAGCTGCAAATCTTCTTTTTCATCGACATCGATAGGAATCATTTCTTCCGTCTCATCAGGTTCGGATTCAGCCGGCTCTTCTTGATTCTGACTATTCTCGAGGTGCCTCTCAAGGTCAATTTCCCTGATGGCAGGACGGCTCTTTTCCTTCTCCTTGATTTCGGGCTTCACAACTATGTCAGGCACAATACCCGTTGCCTGAATGGACGTTCCTTTTGGAGTATAATATCTCGCTGTGGTGAGTCTCAAGGCCGAGCCGTCAGCCAGCGGAATCACAGATTGTACGGAACCCTTTCCGAAAGTATGGGTCCCGATAACGACAGCCCTGTTCCAGTCTTTAAGCGCTCCGGCAACTATCTCTGACGCACTGGCGCTTCCCTGATTGACTAACACGATCATGGGCAGGTCAAAGTCGGACGTCTGTGGACCGCTCTTGTATTCAATTCTCTGACCTTTTTTGTCTTTAATAAAAACTACGAGCTTGCCCGCGGAAAGAAATTGACCCGTCACATCCACCGCGCTGTTAAGAAGACCCCCCGGGTTATTTCTGAGATCAAGTATAAGAGAATGAATATCTTCTTGTTTCAGCTTTTCCAGTGCGTTAGAAAGATCGGACGCAGTCTGTTCCTGAAACTGGTTAATCTTTACATAGCCGATCCCTTCTTCCATCAATTTTGACTTGACGCTGTCTATTCTTATTATCTCCCGTATTATTGTAAAATTTCTCGTCTCTTTCCATCCTTCACGCAATATGGTGATTTTCACCGGCGTGGATGGAGCTCCTCTCATTCTGCTGACAGCATCGTGTAGCCCCATGTCTTTTGTAAATTCATCGTTTATCTTGATTATCTTATCCCCGGCCTTTATCCCGGCACGGTAGGCCGGTGTATCCTCGATCGGAGCAATAACCGTGAGCATTCCGTCCTTGATCCCGATCTGTATTCCGATACCCCCAAATTCTCCTTTCGTTTCAACCTGCATCTCCTTATACTGCTCGGGCGTCATGAATCCCGAATGCGGATCCAGTGCAGAAACCATTCCTTTAACCGCACCGTAGACAAGGTCTTTTGTTTTGACATCTTCGACATAGTTCTTTTTTACAAGAGACAGAGCCTCTGTGAACACTTTGAGTTCCTCGTAAACCTCGACCTCTGCATCCACACTGTTCACTGTCAATCTTCCGATTAAAATGCAAGCGGACGCAAGAGTGAATATAAATATCATTGTGAGTATGATTTTTCTTTTGGTTATTTTCCTGTCTGACATTGCTTGTCCTCCGCGTTTATTTCTTCTTTAACCATTGCAAGGGATCGAGCGGCTTTCCCCTGTATCGAATTTCAAAATAGAGACCGGGCATGTTCAAGAGTCCCGAATTGCCAACCCTTCCGATTCTCTGGTTAGTATTTATTATATCTCCAACCTTTGCAAAAATCTCGGATAGACTCCCATAGAGAGTATGATAGCCATCCCCATGATTGATAATAACGAGCTGACCATAGCCTTTGAACCATTCTGCGAACACAACTTTCCCGCGATGCACCGCCCGTGCAAGGGAATCATTACCGGAACGGATATAAGCGCCGCTTCTGAATATTGGTGTGTTGAATTGCGGGTCTTTTTGTGAACCATAGGGGATAACAACGTCACCTTCGACAGGCCAAGAAAGTCCCCCTTTTAATTTGGAAAAGCTGCCAGCCAGATATTTTTCTGCTGTCTCCTCTTGCTCGGATTCCCTTATGATCTTCAGAAGCCTGTCTGAAGCATCCTTCAGTTCGTTTAACATTTTGTCATAGGAAGATTTCTGCCTTTTTATCGATGCAAGTAATATTCTTTTATCTTTCTTCCTCTGCTCGAGAGCATTTTCCTGACTCTTAATTTTTTTCGAGTCTCTGATGAGTTCCGCTTCGAGTTCCAGTAATTGTTTTTCCCTTTCGCGGAGCTTTTTCAGGTTTTCGGCGTATTGGGACAGGATTTTATGTTCTTGTGCTGCAATATATTCGAGGTATTTAACCCTTCGAAAAATGTCGGAAATATTGTCTGTGTCGGCAAACAAGAGCAGAATATCGGGTTTATGCTGGTATTTGTAAATAGCCCGCAGTTTGCGCTTTATCCATTCCCTGTATTTTTCAATGGTGCTCTTGTTTGCCATTATATCAGCTTCAACCTCGGAGATCTTCGATTCAGTGGCAGTAAGCCTTTTCCTGTACTTTCTCAAATCTGACTCCACGCGCTTGAGGTCTCTGTTTATATCCTCAATTTCTGCAAGAATTGAGGATTCCTTCTTCGCCACGTCACGAAGTTTTCTCTTATGGGTCTCTATCTCTTTCTGCATTTTGTTGTATTCGTCATGCGGTGAAGAGGCTTGACCCTGTGAAAACGCGAATAAGACGAAAAGAAGGCAGAATAAACCGCGAGAGCATATGTCAACGGAGCGCGCTCTCAGATGCTTCTTCTTCCCTCTCAATATCTGATTCTCCCGATGGCTATAAAAGCTCCTATAATTCCAAGGCAAAGTCCGGCTATCGGCAGAACCGAGGTTGCAGCAACTGGAAATGTTATTGATTTCAATAAAGGAAGGGCCAAACTTAGTTCGAGAACCACCAGATAATAAAGCGCCAGCAAGCCAAAAAAACTGAGAAGACCACCGCCGAGGCCCATTATCGCGCCCTCTATTATGAAAGGCATTCGTACGAACGCCCTCGTGGCTCCTAAGAGTTTATAAGTTTCTATTTCTTGCAGTTTCCTGTAAAAAAGGAGCTTGATTGCGCTATAACAGACAAAAAGCAGGCCTGCACACATTGTTGCCGAAAATGCGAGACCCGCTGTCTTCATTCCCACTCTCAATGAGTAGATCGACGACAAGAATCTTTCGCCATACTCAGCTTCATCGACACCCTTTAATTCCTTCAGGGCTGTTGTGAGATTTCTCACATTATCGGGCGTGACGGCCTCAGTCTTCAGTTTTAACTCGATCGAATCAGGCAGGGGATTCTCTTCAAGTCCTTCGAGCACATATTCGGTTTCTTTCAGACTCGCCTTTAGTTCATTTAAACCCTCTTCCTTCGATATGTATGTAACGTTCTCGACAGAATTGTTTTTTCTTGCAAAGTTGACAACGTTCTTCACTTCTTCCTGGGAAGCCCCGTCTTTTAGATAAACCACGACCGAGAATTTGTCAGGAAGTCTTCTTGTTAGCAATTCGAAATTATAGACCGAAATTGCGATGATCGCTGTCACAAGAAGTCCTGCCGCCATTGTCAGAATAGCGAGCACATTTATCCATTTTTCATGTAACATGCTCGAGATGGCGGTTCTGAAAGGATAAGGCAATGACATTTATGCGATCTCCTCTCCAGCGAGATTTCCGTTATCCAGTCTTAGTACTTTCCTGCCTGTATTTCTGAAGAGCTCCCTGTTGTGTGTTGCGACAATAACAGTCGCACCACGCGCATTGATTTCCTTGAATGTGCGCATTATTCCGGCTGCTGTATCCGGATCAACATTCCCCGTCGGCTCATCCGCCAGAATAATAACGGGTTCGGCGACAATAGCTCTGGCAATAGCCACTCTCTGCTGTTCGCCACCGGAAAGAGCCCTGGGATAACCATCGGTCTTATGCCTGAGATTGACTGTTTTGAGAGAGTCATACACACGCTGTTTGATATCCCTATCATTTTCTCCCCTAATCCGGAGCGCGAGTGCAACGTTTTCGAAGACGTTTTTGTTATCAAGAAGTCTGAAGTCCTGAAAAATGATTCCGATATTTCTTCTCACCGCAGGAATGTCGGCTTCCTTTAAGTGATTCAAGTTCCATTCTGCGACATATATAGTGCCCTCGTCCGCTTTCTCTGCAAGGTATATGAGTCTTAAGAGGGTGGTCTTGCCTGAACCGCTCGGTCCTGTCAGAAAGACCATTTCCCCTTTTTCGACAGAAAAAGTTATATTTCTTAGTGCAATCTGATTGTCATAGTGTTTGAAAACTTCCCTAAAAGTAATCATGAATTACTGTCAATGAAATCGATGTGCCTCTGTCCTTGAAATCTACATTAAGGCTTCTTCGATTGCTTTCGCAATAGCATCCGAGGTAAGACCATGGAGCTGCAATAATTCCTCAGGGGAACCGGAACATCCAAAATCGTCCTTTATTCCTATCTTGAGAATTCTTGCAGGATGGTTTTCGGAGAGAAATTCGCTCACAGCACTACCTAAACCACCTATAACCGAATGTTCTTCCGCAGTCACAATCAGTCCAGACGATTCCGAAATCTCGAGCAGCGTCTGCGTGTCAAGAGGCTTTACCGTGGACATGTTTACAACCCCCACGTCAATCCCTTCTTTTTTGAGAGATTCTGCTGCCTCAAGAGACTGGGCCACCATGACGCCCATTGCAACTATGATAGCATCACGTCCCTTGCCGAAGATATGAGCCTTTCCTATTTTAAATTCGTATTCACCAGGCATTACAGGCGGAACCTTTGCCCTTCCGAGTCTCACATACACAGGCCCCCAATGGTCGGCGGCCGCACTAATAGCCTGCCTGGTCTCGTTGCCGTCAGAAGGCACTATTACCGTCATATTCGGCAGAACTCTCATAAGGGCAACATCCTCGATGGCCTGATGAGAGGCTCCATCTTCGCCAACTGTAATGCCGCCATGTGTGGCAACAAGCTTTACATTCAGATTTGAATAACATATAGTCTGCCTGATCTGTTCCCATGCCCGCCCTGTCTCGAAGATCGCGAATGTCGATGCAAAAGGTATTTTGCCTGTCAGGGAGAGTCCCCCAGCGGTGCCAATCATGTCCTGCTCGGATACACCCATATTAAAGAATCTATTGGGAAATGCCTTCCCGAATTTTCCTGTCTTTGTAGAGCCCGAAAGGTCAGCGTCAAGAACGACCACCTCTGGTTTATTCTTGCCAAGTTCCAAAAGGGCTTCTCCGTAAGCGTCTCGCGTTGCAACAGAATCCCCTTTTGCCAGCCTCAGAGAACTTCTCCTCCCACTTTTTATGTCCGATAAATGCTTTCCGGTTTCCATTAATCGCCGATTTCCTTTAAAGCCATATCAAGTTCTTCCTTAGTCGGTGCTATTCCATGATACCGAGCTTTCCCTTCGAAGAAGGATACACCTTTTCCTTTTATTGTCCGGGCGACTATCATCGTCGGTTTGTTCTTGATGGTTTCTGCTTCATCAAGAGCATTGACTATAGCCTTCATGTCATGTCCGTTGATGTCGATAACATGCCAGCCAAAGGCCTCCCATTTGAGAACGATCGGCTCAATCTGCATAACATCGCAGCAATAACCATCTATCTGTAAACCGTTATTATCGATTATCGCACACAAATTATCAAGTCTGTAATGTGAAGCTGTCATGGCTGCCTCCCAAACCTGGCCTTCCTGGATTTCGCCATCTCCGAGAAGGCAATAGACGCGGGAGATAAGGCCGTCAAGCCTCAATCCCAGTGCTATACCATTTGCAATTGAAAGGCCTTGTCCCAGAGAGCCCGTGGATATTTCGACCCCGGGAAGCATCGTGGAGCACGGATGCCCTTGCAGAGGACTTCCCAATTTACGAAGAGTCTTCAGCAGTGCCTTGTCAAAATACCCGCAAAGCGCAAGAGCTGCGTAAAGAAGAGGAGCGGCATGTCCCTTGGAGAGAATAAATCTGTCACGCTCTGTCCATCTCGGTTCACCGGGATCATGCCTGATCTTATAAAAATATAGCGCTGCCACGATATCCGCTGCTGAGAGTGATCCACCTGTGTGACCGGATCCGGCGTCTGTGAGCATTTTGAGGATATCGATCCTCAGGTTGCGCGCCTTTTCTTTGAGATAGTCTATATCGGGATTACCGATGTGGGTCATCCTCGTTTAGCCCGTTTCATGATGTAATTGAGAAGAACATCGTCGAGACTGACTGTCTCTTCATGCCTTTCTCTCGGTTTTTCTGCTTCTTCTTCTTTTTCTGGCGTCTCCTGCAAATAGGCGGTCTTATATTTTCCAGACAGGAGTTCCTTAATCATCGTCTTGTGTTGATCTCTCATTATATTCCTGATCTTTATTTTATGCCCGGGCTCGCCTAAGAGGGGGGCATAGTTAGTTTTTTTAGACGCGAGGATCGCTCCTTTGTGATAAAGGAGAGTAATGACGACGGGGTTGTTCTGTCCGTTATCTTCGGTCTGGACATGGAAGATTTCGTTCTTGTAAGAAATGTTTGTGTTGTATCCTGCAAGCATTATTTATTGATATATACCAATGATTTTGATTTATTATATATTTCGATATTAAAAAAAGAAAGAGGGACGTTATACATGCCGGGCATAGCAATCTGGATCACCGGCCTTCCGGGAAGTGGCAAGAGCACGATCGCGGACGCGCTCAGAGAGGCCGATCCTCGATTTGTCGTGCTCCGTATGGATGAATTGAGGCAAGTCGTTACTCCGGCTCCGACTTATACTGAATTAGAGCGGGAAATCGTTTACAGAGCTCTTGTGTACGCCGCCAGGACTCTGACTGAGCTCGGGCACAACGTGATAATAGATGCAACAGGAAACCTCAGGAAATGGCGCGAACTGGCAAGGCAGCTCATTCCGGGATTTATCGAGGTATATCTGAGGTGTCCCATTGATGTATGTGTGGAGAGAGAAAAACAGAGGAAAGAGACTCACGAGGCTCCAAAAGATATCTACAAAAAGGGCGCTGAGGGGTGGCCTGTGCCCGGGATGGTCGTGCCTTACGAGGAGCCTCTTAATCCCGAGGTCATTATCGATTCAGACAAGACTTCGGCGGGCGAAGCTGTTGCCAGGATACTGAATGAGATAATGAAGTTACATCCTCAGACTCTTCGTAATTCCCTTTAATTCGATCATTATTCCGACTGTGAAATCGCCCGGTCTCTTGATAAACTCCATGATGACACCCCAGCACTGATGCAGGTATCTTAAGTTGAAAGCCAGCTCTTTCGCTACCTTTTCCTTTGCATCGTACCAGATTCTTGCTTCCGTGTATACCGGTTTTAATGGATAGAGGCCGATGCCGGCGGTATAGAAGTGGGTATCATTCTGCCTGTTATATCTTTGTCCCGCAGAGAGTATGGTTTCGAAAATGTTCATCCGTAAATCATAATTCACACTATCAAATTTCCCCGTGTGCACATTGTAACCAACAACAAAGCGCAGTGCAAGAGGTTGTCTTATTCCAACCTCGAGTCTCAGAGGAAGAAAAGACCTGTCCCCTTTGTATGAATCAAATCCTTGCGTTGCCCTGAAGACCATAAATTCGCCGTCACGATTGATGAACCTGTTAAGAAGTGAAACCTCAATCCTTGACGTTCTGGAAAAAAGCTCGGTTGAATCAAATAGGGGAAAGTCTTCAGAATCAGTTAAAAAAGTATATCCAATTGATGGCTCTATGACGTGAAGGAAAGACTTAAATTTCTTAATCAATCGCGTGTGAATAACAAAGCTGTAATCCAGGGACTCACTGTGGGGAGAGTCATTTTCTCCGCCGTGTAGGGAATATGCGGTTTCCTTTAATCCCAGGGTCTGAAGTACGATTATGCCGCGTCCGAAGTGGTGCATGATGCTAGGATGGATGTCCAATCTTTGACCATAGATTCCTTCCTCCCTCCAGAAATTCGAGAAAGTCGTGCCCGCCGTAAACCAGAACTGGCCTATCTTTGTGGGATAAACGATATGGCCTATTTCGGGCAAGCGCTGCGGAACCAGTCCGGTTTCGTCTCTCATGTCTATCCAGTACTGTGAAAGCAGGTAAAGACGGGAGTTAGAAAGAGGGAGTGAAATCTCTCCTGTTGATTCAAGAAAGCGGCTTGCTCGTATCTCAATGTACGGACTATATTCCCTGTAGAAGTCCTTCTCATTCACGATATTGAGATTGAGGAAACCGCCAATCCGATCCGGACGTCTCTGTTCATGTACTGCTCTTCCTTCAAAGAAATCCCTTTTGAGATCGGTATCTCTTATGTGATAGAGATACCAATTGCCTTCTATGTCGAAAGGTTCCACGTACCTGTATTCAAGACTCTGACCAATTCCCTTTTTTGTGTAGATGTCCAGACTTACTGTCGTATCGCGATTCTCCGTTATTGCCCAGAAGAAAGGGGTATTGATGTGCCATCCTCTTGTTCTGCTATATCCGAAGGTCGGCATAAGAAAACCCGTCTTTCTTTCATTCAGAATAGGTGTATGGAAATAGGGCGTGTATAGAACTGGTATATTTTTAATCCTGAACGAGACGTCTCTTGCACTCAACTCATCGTCGATTACTGCTTCGATATTCCTGCCCTTGAAGCACCAGGCAGGAACTGGTGCATCGCAGGTTGTGAATGATGCCTCGGGACTGGAATAATATTTTTCACCTTTCTTTTCGATCTTCTGTCCTGTTATCCGGTAGTTATCTTTCTTAAAAAGGATTTCCACGTCGTAAAGGATGCCCGACTTGTCTTCGAGATTCAACTCGCCCCTTTTTGCCGTTATTGATACTTCGGCGTCTTCGTATCTTAAAGAGCCCTGCGCAGTGACCCCGGATGTTTTCTCGTTGTAGATTATTTCATCGGCCTGAATGGTGGTGTCGCCTCTTTGGATCTTTACGTCGCCCTTTGCCCTGTAAGTGAATGTATCCTGATCGTATTCGAGACTTTCAGAGGTTATGACAGTTTCTTCGTCAGCTCTGCAATAGTCAGAAATGAATGAAAAGTAAAGGATGAAAAAAAGGAATGCATATATGAATCTGTTGAGTTTCCCATTTTTCACTAATCTTCCTATTCTCTCAGTCGCGCCAATATTCCTTTTGAACCCAGGATTTCTTTTGCCTCACCGATGGTATAAAATGACCCGCTAATAACAATGAGTGAAGAGCCGGGTGTGCTCAATGCCTTTATCTCGGCTATCTCGATCGAATCTTTCACCCCCGGAACAACGATTGGATTAAAGATTCCCAGAGATTTTGCAATCTCAGCAAGTTTTGCAGGAGGAGCTGCCCTTTCGTATGCAGGTGAAGTGAGTATGATGTCTGATGCCAGAGGCAACAGCGGCTGCATGATTCCCTTTATGTCCTTATCAGACATGATGCCGAGAACCATTATTAATTTTTTATATCTTTTCATGTAGATTTCCTTTAATGATTTTGAAAGGACAATAGCAGCAGCCGGGTTGTGAGCTCCGTCAAGGAGAATTGGAATCCTGCCTCCGACCAACTCAAGTCTTCCGCGCCAAAGAAGATTTTTGAGACCCTCTTTGATCTTCTGATAAATAAACGATTGACGATCATCCGGAGCGATTGCTCTTTCGGTGCCTTCCCGCTCCCTGAATATCGGATTTTCGCGTGAGAACAGAGATGATTCATAATATTTTTCTATTACAATCGTGGCGGTTTTTATTGCAAGACATGAATTTATGAGTTGATGTTCGCCAGCCAGGGGCATAAAAAGGTCCCGGAAGTTTCTTTTTCCTGATCTGTCAGAATAGCTGAAGACGAGCCCGTGAGTGTCTGAAGATTTCAGGATGCCCTCAAAATCTCTTCCGTATTTGTAAAGCGGTGATTTTTTCTCCCGGCTGACCGCTGTTATGATCTCTTCGGCTTCAGCCTCCTGGGCAGCAGTAACTACGGGAATTCCGTGTTTTACGATCCCAGCCTTCTCGTATGCGATTTCTTTGAGCGACCTCCCGAGAAAGTCCTCATGGTCGTAACTCACATGTGTGATTACCGATACCTCGGGAGAGATTATGCTGGTAGCATCAAGCCTCCCGCCCATGCCTACCTCGATGACTGCTATATCGACTTTTTCTCTTTCGAAATAAAGCATGGCGATTGTTGTCACAACCTCGAAAAACGTCGGTGAAAAATTGTCCATATTTTCTACAGCCTTTTTGACCTCACCGGCGAGCCCGATGACTTCTTCCTCGGATATCTCCTCACCATTCACTCTTATTCTTTCAGTAAAATTTACAAGATGAGGTGAGGTGAAGAGACCGACTTTGCAGCCGGCTGCCTGAAGTACCGAAGAGACTGCCGCGGCTGTCGACCCTTTGCCGTTGGTTCCCGCAATATGGATTGAGAGGAATGCCTTGTGTGGGTTGCCAAAGTGTGACATTAAGCGGGTGATATTCTCGAGACCGAATTTGATCCCGTACTTCTGGAGATTGTACAGATAGTCGACAGCCTCATTGTAAATCATAGAAGGAGTTCAAAAAGCCGGGATAGTGTTTCTTTCAAATTCTTTCGACCGACGACAATATCCACGAGGCCATGTTCAAGAAGGAAATCTGCCCTTTGGAAATCATCCGGAAGGGGTTGTTTGATAGTCTGCTCGATAACCCTCGGCCCTGCAAATCCTATGAGACTCTTGGGTTCGGCTATTATGATATCGCCTATTGAAGCAAAGCTTGCCGTTACTCCTCCGAACGTGGGGTCACACAATATCGATATGTAAAGAATGCCGCTATCCTTGAGCTTGCCTATCGAAGCAGCCACTTTTGCCATCTGCATCAGGGAGATAATGCCCTCCTGCATTCTCGCCCCTCCGGATGAAGAAACCGTGACGAAAGGCTGTTTCTTTTCCAGAGCCCTCTCCGCTGCTCTTGAAACCTTCTCGCCGACAACGGAGCCCATGCTTCCGCCCATAAAGGAAAAATCCATTATCATGATAGTGACCGGGAAGCCTTTTATCAATGCATCTCCGGAGATGGCGGCCTCTTTAAGGCCACTCTTTTCCTGATTGTCTCTGAGTCTGTCTCTGTATGAGATCCTGTCATTGAACTTCAACGGATCAAGAGAGGCCAGGCTCGCATCATACTCAACAAAACTCCCTTCGTCAACGAGGAGCTTCAGCCTTTCCCGCGCACTGATTCTAAAATGGTAATTACACTTCGGACATACATTGAGATTTCTATCGATCTCTTTCTTATATACAATCTCTTTGCAGCCGTCACATTTAACCCAGAGACCTTCGGGAATCTTGCCTTTCTTCTCGGTTCTGGCTTCTCTCGGCTTTTTAAACCACGCCATTTCTGTTCCTAAACTCTATTTTATTGCTTCTCTCAAGCTGATCAGATATTTTTTCAGATCGTCAGGCGATTCATGGAGTCTCCTGACAAGGGCGCTGCCTATTATGACCCCGTCCGCTATAGAGGATATTGTCGATGCTTCCTCCGGAGTAGATACGCCAAAACCAACAGCGATGGGCATGCTGGTGTGTCTCCTTATTTTTGATATCAACGACTCCATGGAACCATCTAACGAGAGCAATGAACCCGTTATGCCTGTTATGGATACATAATATATAAAACCCCGTGAGGCTTTCACGACCTTCTTTATCCTTTTCTCGGTCGATGTCGGTGCCAGCAAGAAAATAGTGTCCACTGCTGCTTTGCGCGCATGTCTTATGAATTCACCGGCTTCATCAGGCGGCAGATCAGGTATTATAACTCCATCTACGCCCGCTCCGACAGCATCTCTCACAAAATCCTCTTCACCATATCTGAATATCGGATTAAAGTAAGACATGAGAACTATGGGAATCTCGGTCGTCTGTCTTATGACCCTGACAAGCGAGATCGATTTTCTCAAAGTGACACCGTTTCGTAAGGCCCTCTCGGAAGCGCGCTGTATGGTAGGACCATCTGCAAGAGGATCGGAAAACGGAATGCCCAGTTCAACAATATCCGCTCCCGATTCTTCAAAAAGACGGATAATATCGACAGTTTTGTCGAGAGATGGATCACCCGCCATTAAATATGGAATAAAAGCCTTGCCGCCAGATTTTCTTAATCGCTGAAATGTTTTATCGATTCTGGATTTCACAGGGTCACGCCTTTAATGTTTGCCACGTGCTGGACGTCCTTATCTCCTCTGCCGGAAAGATTCATCATGATGATTTGGTTACCCTGAAGTTGAGGGGCCAGTTTGATGACTTCGGCAATCGCATGAGCCGATTCGAGTGCGGGTATTATTCCCTCCGTGCGGGACATGAGCTCAAAGGCGGCCAGTGCCTCATTATCGGTTGCATACGTATATCTCACACGGCCTGTTTCTCTCAAAAAAGAATGTTCCGGACCCACAGAGGCGTAGTCGAGACCGGCTGAGACGGAATGGGTTCCACGAATATTTCCGTCATCATCCTGGAGTAAATAACTCTTGCTACCCTGAAATATTCCCAGCGAACCGCCTGCAAATCTCGCTGCGTGCTCACCCGTCTCTATCCCTTTACCACCTGCCTCAACTCCTATCATCTCGGCATCATCTCCGAGGAACTCATAAAAGAGGCCCATTGCATTGCTTCCACCGCCAACACAGGCGATGAGATAATGGGGGAGCCTGCCTTCAGCAGCGAGAATCTGCCTCCTCGCTTCTTTACCGATGACCGATTGAAATTCTCTCACTATCAGAGGAAAAGGGTGGGGCCCGAATACCGTGCCAAGAAGATAGTGTGTTGTCCTCACATTTGTTGTCCAGTCGCGCAGAGCTTCATTGATCGCATCTTTTAATGTTCTGGAGCCTGTTTCCACCTCTGTTACCTTTGCACCGAGGAGCCTCATCCTGAACACATTCAAAGCCTGTCTCTTCATATCCTCGGTTCCCATATAAATTTCGCATTCCAGGCCAGCGAGTGCTGCAGCGGTTGCAGTAGCCACACCATGCTGTCCGGCTCCTGTTTCTGCAATGACTCTCCTTTTGCCCATCTTTTTTGCGAGCAGGATTTGACCGACCGCGTTGTTTATCTTATGGGCACCCGTATGTGCCAGGTCTTCCCGTTTCAGATATACCTTTGCACCGCCGAGATATTCCGAAAGGTGCCTTGCGAAATAAAGCGGGGTGGGCCTGCCAATGTATGTCTTCTGCAAGTGTTCCAGCTCCTGGAGAAACTCCTTATCTTTTCTTGATTGTATAAATGCTTCTCCAAGCTCTTCGAGGGCAGGCATGAGCGTCTCGGTAACAAAACGCCCCCCGTAGGTTCCAAAATAACCTTTTCTGTCCGGCATCTTAGCCATATAGCCTCCGATTTTCTGAGTAGTTATTATATCCTATATACCCCAAATAATACACGCTCGTTCCAATTGTTCAGTAGCAGCAAAATGTTAGGGGGGAAAAACGTAGAAATTCCCCTCTTTTTTAAAGAGGGATAGGGGAGATTACCAATTTCCATGAGTTTAATCAACTGGATAGCTGGACTTTAGTTTGTGTAAATAGGAGAGGATTTAGTGTTGTTCTTTTAGTAATCCCCCTAATCCCCCTTTAGTAAAGGGGGATTTCAAGATAGATTGTTATCTTCGCCACTAAAGATTTGCTACTTCCAATTGTTCCCTAAGACCAGCGGTTTGACAGAGCTAAGTCTGTGTCTTTATACTAATTTCGTGTTCAGAATTGCTGTGATCGACGGCCAGGGTGGTGGCATAGGAACCCTCATAGTTAAAAGGTTGAAGGATGAATTTGGAGACCAGGTTGAAATTCTGGCGCTGGGTACGAACGCCGCCGCTACAACTGCTATGATGAAATCGAGGGCCAATAAGGGCGCAACAGGCGAGAATTCGATCATCTGGAATTCGGGCAGAATTAATATGATTATCGGACCCCTCAGCATCGTTTTGCCCAATGCGATGTTAGGGGAGTTGACTCCAAAAATGGCAGAGGCGATTGTGTCGTCAGAGGCGAAGAAAATTCTTCTGCCAATGAATCAGGAGGGCATTGAGGTAATCGGTGTCCAGAAGGAGCCTCTTCCGCATTTGATAGATAAAATCGTTGTAGCCGTCAGGCATGAGATTGGAAAGGAGACGCAACATGTGTGAGGCAAATGCCTATATTTATGAAAACGGGAAAGAAGAACTTTATCTTGAAAATGTAGACATAATGAGGCCTGAAGAGGGAAAGATCTATCTCAGGAATTTTTTTGGCGAGCAAAAGATGTTTGACGGCCGGATAAAGGAAATATCACTCCTTCAGCACAAAATAGTGCTTGAGAAAAAATAGAAAAACTTCTTACTGCTGAATATTTACTTTTTCAAACCTATTGGTTCGAAAAACAAATCATTTCTTTGACGTCTTCTTTTTGGCAGCAGGTTTTTTCTTTTTTGCGGTAATTTTTTTCGTAACCTTCTTCTTCGGTTTTACCTTTTTCTTCTCGATCGGTTCAGGCTTCGCCGAGGATACCTCTGTGACCTCAATACCACAGCAATAAATGGGACTGAGTTGTGTATCGAATGTTTCGCTTACGACGATCTCCGAACCACACTGTTCACACTCATAAGTGATGATCCTTGAATATGCCATAATCACACCTCCTTCTTGGTTATAAGCCTGTTCAATATCTCACAGTCCCTTGAAAATCAAGGTTCTGTGAGTAGATATTAATTCCCTTTTACCGCAAATTCTCTTAAAATATCTCATCAATTCCACAAGGAGGCCATTGAATGAGAA
>JBFLXE010000058.1:0-15585 GCA_040757455.1 Nitrospirota bacterium | reverse complement strand
GGTGTAGAAGGGCTTATAGTGAGACAAAAATGACAGTGACGTGCAAGGAAAAACATTTTTCTATTCTGGTGGCGGCTTACCTCTTGAAATCGCAGCTTGAAAAAAGTTATTTCTCGAATCCCTTTATTTCTATATATATTTACCAGAATCGAATTTTTTTGTATACTTTTGAGGTGACAAGGGGTCAAGGACTCGAGGATTCGAGAGAGGAAAGGATGCTCAAGGCACTTATAAAATCACTGAAAAAAACACTTGAATCCTTGAATCCTCTCCGCCTTGGTGGATTCGCTGAGGCGAAGAATCCTTTTTGCAACTAAATGGGAGAATAACCAAATACATGCGAGGAGAATGAATAATGATCGAGGAATGGGTGAAGGAGATAAAAAGGAACTCTGATTTCAGAGAACTCGGGATGTTGCTCATACATAATGGCGTTGTAAGAGCGACCTCCAAGAACGGAGAGACTGTGAGCGGTATGCTCCTTTCATATGACAGGGAAAAGCTGGATTCATTGATAAAGGATTTCCGGAAACGAGAGGGCATCGTGGATATCAGAGCCTGGATTAATGAAGGAAGACTGAATGTAGGAGATGACATCATGTACGTGCTGGTAGCTGGAAAGCTCAGGACTAATGTTTTTCCCGTCCTTGAAGAGCTTGTGTCAAGGATAAAAAAGGAGATAGTATCAGAGGCCGAATTTTCTTAACGGATTTGTGACGATCGTCTTTTTATTCAGACATAGCCATCTGTATTGATTTAATGAAATTATCCAGCAGAAGAGGATTAAAAGTGCCCTTTGTCTCTTTTTTCATTATGGAAAGGACTTCCTTTATCTCCAGTTCTCTTCTGTAAGGTCTTTTACTCCTCAAGGCATCGAAAAAGTCAGAAATTGCAACGGTCTGACTGCAGATATGTTGTATTTTACCAGCCACGTGCTGTCGTGGATATCCCCTTCCATCATACCTGAGGTGATGTTCAAAGGCTACTATTGTCGCAAGGCGGGGAATATTTTCCAATTTTGCAAGATATCTGGCTCCATATAAGGGATGTAGTTTAATCTCCTCCCACTCCCCCTCATCAAGAGATCCTTTCTTATCGAGTATCTCCTTGGAAATAAATAGCTTGCCCACATCGTGGAGGAGCGCAGCCATGCCTATATCGCGCAGAAGATCATCCCTCATGCCAAGGGTTTCGGCCTGGAACATGGAAAGCACGGCAACATTTGTTGCATGAGTATAAGTATATTCACTATAGGATTGAACCGGGCTTATTAATTTCAGAATATTCACTTCCTTTCGGAAAGTGATGATGAAATTGACCACAATCTCCTCAAGCCCCGCAACGTTGAGCCGCTTGAATGGAGAGATGCCGTGATATATTTCTTTAATCCGTTCAATTTGCTCCAGCGTGAAATTAGACATGCTCTCCGTATCGAAGTAGCCGTCAAACTTGAGCCCTCCGATTTTTACATCAATGATACCTGTCCTGATATTGGGTACCACTGCCATTTTTTCGTCGGGGGATGCGATATCCGAAATAAATTGCATCAGGTCCCGCAACGTAATGCCTTTCAAAAAGTCGATGCGGGATATGCCTTTCCTCTTGAGTCTTTTGACTAAATTCCACTCCTGAAGACCGATTTCCGCCAGGGGGGACCTGTTCACTATAAGGTCATTTTCCACGATCATCATCTCGACAGTACCTTTCTCCTCCAGTAGTTCTTCAAGTATGGAAAGAGATTTACCGGCGAGTTCCGTGACAGCCGTATGTTCCCTTGAATAAAGAGAACAGTTTGAGACCGCTGACATTAATGCAGAGATGAATCCTCTTACAGCATCCATTTATTGCGATACCTTTTTATCCAGCCGCATGGATTCTTCCCTTATAAAATCATTTTTGGACTTCAAACCTGCCTTTATAAAGTCCTTTATTGCATCCGGTGGATAGTTCTTAAGAGACCTGTAAACTTCCTCTTTCAGCCTATCCGCTGCACCTTTGAACACAAAACTTTTCTCTGAAAGCAATTCCTTCAGCGCCTCCAGCGCGCACGTATCTCCAATCTCTCCAAGCGCCTTCACCACAGGAATCTTGTCATAGAGATCTGCTCCTGATATCCCTCTCTTACCGAGCATTTTGACCAAATCAGCCACTGAGTCCCTTATTCTGAAAGATCCTGCAAGGGATATGGCCATTTCCACTTCCTCCCTTGAATTCGACCGCAGATATTCCTTAAGAGCTTCAATACCATACACATCTCCGGCGTTCAGAAGACACTTGATAGCCTCAAAACTCACCTTCCGATTTTCATGACGGCAATAGGGTCTAATGTGTGGAAGAACCACTTCTCTGCTACAGCCGCTCAGAATGTATATCATATTTCTCTTAATAAACCATCTGCTGTCACCGAGGCGCCTTATCGCCTCTGGAATAACGCGGTCTCCCATTTGTCTTAACAGCCCCAGAAGAAATTTTCTGACAGTCTGTGAATCTTCTACACTCAACGCATCCATCAAAAAAGGTATTATCCTTTCCCCGTAGTAATTACAAAGAATCCATGCCTCCTCCCTCTTTGCTCTGCCGACTATTCTAAAGGCATCCACAAGTCTTTTCAGAAATTCACTTGAGTGATAATAATCGAGCGCTTCCGAGGTCAGGGGTGCAAATATATTTCCAGCAAGATTATTAATTAACACTTGTAATAATTGATACACCTGTCCAAACTGTCCCGTCCAGACAAACTGTTCTGCCTGTTCTTTTGACATGTTGATAAAAAGGCTATATTCTTCGTCAGAAACGATCGCTGACGAGAGCACTTCCAGAATTATCTGATTGAAATTCTTATCAATATACACATCATCGTATTCTTTAACGATCTCATCAGACTTTGACCTGACGATTTTTGAAGGATCGAAACTGAGTATCTTCTGAATCTCTTTCTGATACTCATCGGTTATAAAAGATTTAAAATTAGCCGCGTTAAAAAGACTCACAATGTCGGGTGAAAGAAATATGTCATCAACAACAAGACTGCTACCATAAATGAGAGTCTCAGAATCTCTCTGGGGCAATTTTGACAGCTTATCCAGGAGATTCTTCAGGGCTTCTGGTATAACAAGCTTCTGTTCGTTGATGGTGCTCAGCAGGTCGATAACGTCATCAACCGAAATCTCTTTCAAAACCTTGAATGCCTGATCCAAATCTGTGGATATTGTTTTGACAGCCGAAGAAAGAAACTGTTTTTTCAATTCCGGACGGAGGCCATTTATGAACTCCATAAGCCTTTTAAGGTCCGGACCCGAAAAAGTTGTCTCTGATGACCTCCTTATGTAAGTGGTTATAACCTTGTCGTAGGACTCCTCCTTCAGGCTGTCCGCAGAAGTCTTGTTCAAAAACTTTGCAAGTACTTCCGGCGGGATCATCCTTATCTCATCGGATACCTCATCACTCTGAAGCGTGCCTTCAAGAAGACCATATACATAGCGCTCCCAAAGTGAGGCGGCAGGAACTTCCCCCTCTTTCTTTCCTTCCTCAAAATGGAAGGCTCCATAATCGATAAATCCGGCCCTGATGTGAATCATGTTCCGCTTTTCAAACTTCTCCTGAAAGGCTTGAGGTGATTCTGTAGCTTTTTCGGATATTAATTTATGAAACTCATAGAGCTCATCTTTCGTCAAACCGCATATGAATGTTACGTAGGCAATATTCAGTTTGCTCAGATGAAGAGCGAATTCCTTGTAGACAGGATTTTTCCGGTCTAAGTAATAATCATCTATTATGAGTGTATCTTTGGCAACGGCGAGTGTAATTTCCGCTCTAAGTTCAAAGAGTTTTTGCAGGAACTCAAAAGCACGTCCTAACGATTTTTCAACAGAGGGGTGATCTTTGGGGTATATTGCGACGTTACGGCGTGAGATGTTTAATTCAATGATCGCATCACTCAGCAACCGGGCATCAAGGGGTATCTTTTCGCTGCTCTCCGGCATACTATAAGTTACTACATGAGGTCATTAAAAGTTAATGCCTAACTCCACTCTTCAACATCGTGTTTTGTACCTCTTATTTCCTCCAGTTTCACGGAAACGCGAGATAATAATTCCTTGATTCCATACATCGTCACCGCAGAAACAGCAATAAAATCCAAACCCTTTAGTTTGCAGTACTGCTCAAGATGTAAAACTTTCTCTTTCCTGATAGCGATATCAAGTTTTGTTCCTACGATCATTTGTGACTTTTCTACAAGGTGCGGATCGTATAATTTGAGTTCTCTGTTAATCTTTTCCACGTTATCGGTAGGGTCTCCGGTACCGGCGTCCGATATGTCGACAAGGTGGAGAAGCATCGAAGTTCTTTCTACATGCCTCAAAAAGTGGAATCCAAGACCAACTCCTTTATGAGCACCTTCGATTAGCCCCGGGATATCTGCGACAACAAAACTTCGGTAATCTGCAAATTTTACCACCCCCAGGACAGGCGTGAGTGTAGTGAATGGATAATCAGCGATTTTCGGCCTTGCAGACGATATCACCGAGAGAAGAGTGGATTTTCCGGCGTTGGGCAGTCCGATAAGGCCAACATCTGCAAGAAGCTTGAGTTCTACGACCAGCCACTTCTCTTCCCCTTTTTCGCCGGGTTGTGCATATCTGGGAGCCTGTCTGACCGAAGTCGCGAAGCGGGCGTTTCCGAGTCCTCCTTTTCCACCCTTTGCGGCTACAACTTCCATTTCATCTCTATCAAGATCCGCGATGGTTCTGCCCGTCTCAGCTTCCTTAATGACCGTCCCGACAGGGACCGGTATAACGAGATCACTCCCGCTACGCCCGTGCATGTTTTTTACCTTGCCATGCTCGCCCCTCTCTGCCTTATATGTCCGCTTATATTTCAGGTCAAGAAGAGTATTCATCCTCTTTGTTGCCTTAAAAATTATTTTTCCACCCCTGCCTCCGTCGCCACCATCGGGACCGCCTCTGGGCACATATTTTCCCCTTCTGAAGCTTATACAGCCTCTTCCACCGTCTCCTGCCCTGACATGTATCTTTACGTAGTCAACAAACTGCATAATAAAAAAGGCGGGCCAAAGCCCGCCTCTCGAACGTGACTTAATTCCCCGGATTATAACGAAACCGGAAGAATGCTGATCTGAAGACGTGTCCTGTCTTTACGTTCAAAGGTGACAATGCCGTCTATCCTGGCAAAAAGGGTATCGTCCGAACCTTTGCCCACATTCAGTCCCGGGTGAAATTTTGTACCTCTTTGCCTGACCAGAATATTTCCCGCACGGACAAATTGGCCTCCAAACCTTTTGACGCCTAATCTTTTAGATTCGCTGTCGCGCCCGTTTCTTGAGCTTCCTACGCCTTTCTTATGTGCCATTTCTATCCTCCACGAACTATTTCTTTGATTCTTAAGGTCGTATAAGGCTGTCTGTGCCCCCTCAATTTACGATAACCTTTCCGGGGCTTTTGCTTAAAGACCATCACTTTTGTCGACTTACCCACATCCTCGACTAACGCGGTAACCTTCGCTCCCTCCACATAAGGTGAACCAAATGTGCTCTTTCCTTCTTCATTAATCATAAGCACTTTGTCAAGAATGACATCCTGACCCTTCGTCAGCGGCATCTTCTGTGTCCTGACAATCCCGCCGATTACAGCCTTATATTGTTTACCACCATTTTCGATTATTGCGTACACTACGAACCTCCATTTATAATTCTATAAGACTTTTAATTTTAAAACAAATCTGATCTACCGTCAACCACTGCGACGAACGAACAATCAGGCATCTTTTAGAGCTTCGAGAAAATCTTTCAGAAGCATATAGTTTTCCTCTGACATCCGGACAAATTCAAAGCCAATACCGTATTTTACAGAATTGTTTGAGAGAATTTTCTCGCACCTCGTCACCTTCCCCATTATATTTATCAGGCTTTCATCGGCGATGATTTCAATATCGTAGACCGAATCGAGATCTAATGGGTATTCGGTCTCTGCAAGCATACCCGATAAACCGATTTTTTTAATTTTATAAGTCTGAGGAATAGCAATCTTTATATTTTTGGCCGAGTCAAGCTTGAAACGTACACCCACCCTGTTGTCAAAAGATTCTAATTTGTTCTGCTCGATGAACTTGATGAGGTCTGTCGCCTTCTCACTCAGACTCCCTGGAAATCTGACGCCAGCTCGGTAAACAGGGATCGGTGCCCTCATGCCTTTCTTTTCCTTCGAAATAAGAGTAGACCAGACAACACGGCCCTTCAGGCTTAAAACAGCATCTTTATGTCTAATCTTAAAGCTATATTCCCTGTTCAATTCCAGTCGCCTTTGCGTTTCCAGTGCAATCCCCTCAATGCTGACATTCAGGACTTCAATATCTGATGTATAAAGCACATTGCCGCAGATTCCCTCAACAGCATATCTTCTGTGCCTTCTTTTTTCTCTATTCACGATATTCATGCAAAAAAACTGAAGATCTATCGAAGAACGATACCGGCGTAACCGACAACGTGGTCATAATCGCCGCTCACCTCCGCCGAGGTCGAATATTTTATAAGTCTGGCCGATTTCGCGCCAAGAGACCTGGCGGCAAAAATCATCGTGGTAACCGGCAAATAGCCGCACATGGAAATCCTTTCACGCTGAACCGTTTCATACAATCCTTCAGGGTCGAGGGCAAGTATTCTCTCAATCGCCTTCCGGTCCTGATTTCTCGCCACGTCATCGGGAACGTAGTGACTCATGTCGGAACTTGCGACGATGATGACATCATAGCCCGCATCCTGCGCTGCTTTCGCTATGCCCTCTCCGAGCAACTGACATTCTTTCAGGGAAGCAGTGAGTATCGCTATCGGAACGATCTTTATCTTATTTGAGAAATAAGCAATAAAGGGAAGCTGCACCTCAAGTGAATGTTCAAACATGTGAGCATGGGAGTCTTTTGATATGATGGGGACATATCTTGCAATCTTATAGGAGAGCTTATCGTCAATGCCGAAGACACCGGTTGGTATCTCCCATTCACCATACCCCATCAGAGATATTCCAGCTCCCAGACCGGTGTGATTTGGCCCTAACAGGATAAAGGTTTCCGGAAAAAATACCGATGAGTAAACAGAACCAGCGACAGAGCCTGAATAGATAAGACCCGCATGGGGGGATACAATACCTGTTGCCTTCTCCTTCCTTGCATTTCTGTCGATATACTGCTCGACCTGATGCGTCAGTTTTGACGCGCTTGCGTAATAGAATTGTCCTGCCACGGCCGGGGTTCTCCTCAAAACTCTTCCCCCCCTTCAAAGCCTCCGAATTCTCTGTCTGTCGTATTCACGAATCTTGTGCAGTTGGATATATATGTAAGGTTAACCGTGACGCCAGCGGGACCGTTTCTCTGCTTGGCTATATCAATCTCGGCTCTTCCCTTATTGGCCGGATTTTCTTTGTTGTAAATTTCGTCTCTGTAAAGGAAGAGAATAACGTCTGCGTCCTGTTCTATGGCTCCCGATTCCCTAAGGTCAGCTAACATTGGCTTGGGTGGTCTTCGTTGCTCTACACTCCTGTTGAGCTGGCTTACAGCAATAACCGGGATATGCAGCTCTTTTGCCAGGGCTTTGAGCGACCGGGATATATCCGAGATCTCCTGTTCCCGCCTCTCGAAACTGCCCCTGCCCCTCATCAACTGGAGATAATCCACTATCACAAGGCTGAGGCCGTGCTCCATCTTCAATCGCCGGCTCTTTGCCCTTAGTTCCAAAACTGTGATATTTGATGAATCATCTATAAAAATGGGAGCACCCGTCAGGTTGCTTGCTGCGCTCGTCAATTTGTGCCAGTCCTCTTTTTTAATGTAACCCTTCCTGATATTACTCGAGTTTACCATCGCCTCCGCACATAGCATCCTCAATGCAAGCTGCTCTTTAGACATCTCGAGACTGAATATAGCAACAGGCTCTCTCGATTGGAGGCCAACATATTGTGCAACGTTCAGGATAAAAGCTGTCTTTCCCATCGATGGCCTTCCACCTACTACTATAAGGTCTCCTTTTTGGAAACCCGTAGTAAGATCGTCGAGATCCCTGAACCCAGACGGCACACCGGTTATGGTGTCCTTTCTGTCGTAGAGATGTTCTATCATTTCAAAACTGTCCTTAATAACATCCCTTAAAGCGAAAAGGGAAACTTTAACTCTCTTGTCCGATATCGTGAATATCGATCTTTCGGCGTAATCCACGAGCTCCTCTGCGTCCAGGCTGTCCTCTGACACTTTCCTGGCTATTTCATTCGCAGCCCTCGCAAGTCCTCTTAATAGAGCCTTTTCTCTTACTATCTTTGAATGGTACTTTATGTTTGCTGCTGTAGGCGTCATGTCCACCAGTGACGAGAGATACGATATTCCCCCGACCAACTCCAGCTCATCCTTCCGTTTCAGGCAGTCGGTGAGGGTTATCAAATCGATCGGCTCATTCCTGTCGAAAAGCTCTGTCATCACATTGAAAATTTTTCTGTGAGATGACCTGTAAAAATCATCGGCATCAATAATTTCCAGAGCCTTCGGCAGGGCTTCGTTGTCAATCAGGATAGCACCCAGGACAGATTGTTCGGCTTCGATATTTTGCGGGGGGAGTCTGTTTAAATGAAGGTTTGTTTCTTCCATTTTATTGGACCGATTGGCAAAGCACGGTCTTATTCCGGAACCACCTCGACATCAAGTTGCGACATTATTTCAGGATGAATTTTTATGGCCACTGAATACAAACCGAGCCGCTTGATCGGTTCGTCAAGAAAAATCTTCTTTTTGTCAATCTCGATACCTTCTTCCTTGAGCTTCTCTGCAATATCCATGGTCGTTACAGAACCGAACAATTTTCCTTCCTCACCAGCTTTCGCCTTAATAACAAGTTTCTTTTTAGAGATAATCTCCGATAACTCCTGAGCAGAACTCCTGATCTTCCTCGCCTTTTCGAGCACCACTTTTTTCTGATGTTCCAGAGATTTTACATTCCTTGTGCTGGCCTCCACAGCAAGGCCTCTTGGCACCAAATAGTTTCTCGCAAACCCATCCGATACATCCACAATTTGTCCCATATTCCCCAGGTTTTTCACATCCTCCTTCAATATAACTTTCATTCAAGAGTCTCCTTTTGAAATCGTTTTGATAAATAAATTAGTATAACATCACACATGCCTTTACGTCCTGCTCTAAAGGATCCTAAAAGGCACGGGAATAAAAGTAATGAATAAAATAAAAAGCGCTAACCATCCTATAAATCTTCTCCTTCGGTCCAGCGGAACTTCCCAGTAAAGGACAGGGGGGTGCTTGAGACCGAGGATCAACAATAAGAAGGCCCAAATGATCCACCCCTCCCATAATATCAGACCAAGGGGAACCATTACAACAACAAGAACCATGGAAACAAGACGGTGTTTTTCCCCAAGGAGTGCATAAGCCACATGCCCACCGTCGAGCTGTCCAACAGGAATGAGGTTAATCGATGTGACAAAAAGCCCTATCCATCCCGCAAACGCAACAGGGTTTAATAGTATGTCGTGACCAGGTAGCGTTGGGCCAAGAACTGTCCGTGACAGAAAAGAAAAAAGTATCGAGTCGCCGAGACCCAAAATGCCCTTGTTCTGTGCAACTGAGACAACTTCTGATAAATTGAGCCCGATGATGGAGGCGATGACTGAGACAATAAAACCTGCAATGGGGCCAGATGCGCCTATATCAATCAAGGATTTTCTGGAAATGATCGGGGATTTCATCTTGATAAATGCTCCGAAGGTACCAATAATAGTAGGGGCGGGGATGAAATACGGAAGAGTTGCCTTTACTTTGTGCTTCTTCGAGACAAAGTAGTGAGATAACTCATGACTAAGCAGGATTGCTATTAATGTGAGTGCAAAAGGCAGTCCTTTGTATATTTTCCCCGGTTCTTCGAAAACATTCACACCGGTCTGCATCGCGCCCACAGTGAGCGTAGTCATAAGTGTGAGAACAAAAAGCACCAGATGCAATAACGGAATTTTTTTCACTTATGCAAAACTCCTCTTTGAGACGAACTCTTCGAAGAAAACAGGTTCGCTTTATATATCAGAAAATACTAAATTTGAAATATTTCTTCGGGCGTTGTTTAATTTCGGCCACCAATTCATTAAATTCCTTTAAGGAGCTTCTCAATTGGTCAAGTGTATCCCTGAACTCTGATGCTAATTCCTCATCGTTCACGAGGCTCCATGCCAGGCCTTTGCTTTGCTCAATTCTGGTCAATATTGAAGTTATTTGCGCTGAGGCATTATCCATGTTCTCATACAGTTCGGGGTCTTCGACGAGCCTTCGCAGGGTTCCTGACTCACTGGCCAGCTTCGAACTGAACTCTTCAAGAGATGCTGTGGTTCTTGATAGACGATGATAAAGTGTCGGATCTTCCACGAACATCTTCAAACTGCCTTCAGATTTCTCAAACCGCCTGAGAAGTGCGGAGAGTGATTCAGTTGTCTCTTTCAGATTGTCATATATGGAAGGATCCTTCAAAAACTTTGCAAGTGTCCCCTCGCTCCTTTCGAATTTTTCTATTACTCCTTCCAGTTCCTTGATGAATTCATTAATGGTTGTGAGCGATACCAGACTTGCATTCACTATATCCTGTATTTCGAGTTGAGCGCCACCCTCAATGATATCCCCGGGTTTTACCACTTCTGCATCAGCAGAGCCGGCGCTTATTTCAACATATTTGTCGCCGAGAAGGCCCATGGTGAGAACACTCGCTTTAGAATCTTTTTTTACGAACTTTATGGCATCACCATTTACCGCCATTGTCACAACAGTGCCGTATTTCTTACTGAGATCGATGCTTCTGACTGAGCCCACTTCTATTCCTGAGACCCAAACAGGAGCGCCTTTTCGCAAACCTCTGACATCCTTTAGCTGTGCCTTGATCCTTACTTTCGGTGTGAGTATCTCCTCTATACCGCCGGCAAAAAAAACAGTTCCAAACAGTATAAAAAGGGCAGCGGTAAAAACAATACCAACCTTCAGTTTTGACCACATAAGCTGTTTTTTCTTATCAAACATCTCGGCCTCCTGTCAAAGTTTGATAGATGAATTACTCACTACTGTCCAAAATATCTTGGTACATTCTCAACTTTCTTATTTTGGACAAATCTGCAAATCACTCAAGAATTCTTGCACCTCGATAATGGTTGACCGCAGAAGTTCGTCTTTGCTGCCATCAAAAAAAATTCTTCCTTCTTTTAAGAACATGAATCTATCTGCCACCTTGAATGCGTCGGAAACCTTATGGGTCACGATGATCAGTCCTCTGCCATTCTTACAGAGGTCTAAGATGAGTCTGCATATATTATCTGCGTTAATTGGATCAAGTCCCGTCGTAGGTTCGTCATAAAGGAACATTCTTGGTTCGCAGGCTGCCAGAGACCTCGCAATAGCGACTCTCCTGTGCATGCCCCCGCTCAGTTCATCGGGCATGAGATCAACTGTATTTTCCATACCGACAATCCTGAGAATCTCCCGGACTTTTCCGTCTATCTCCTCTTCTGACAGATCAGAATATTCTCTCAAACAAAAAGCAACGTTTTCCTTCACATTCAATGAATCAAAAAGAGCACCTTCCTGGAAGACGATGCTGAATCTCCTCCTCACCTCTCTCAGTTCGTCTTCCGTCTTAATCGTAATATCATCGCCGTTGATAAAAATCTTCCCCGAGTCGGGTTCCACCAGGCCAAGAATCAGCTTGAGTATAGTTGTCTTACCCTCGCCGCTTCCACCCAGGATTGCTACCCTTTCATTCTCTTTCACAACAAAGCTGAGGTCCCTGAGAACATAGTGGTTTCCGTACGAAAACCAGACTTTGTCAAATACAATCATACCGAAAATCCCAGAACATAAAGTAGAATACGAGTTAGTATAAAGTCAGACGCTATGATCATCACGATTGAGATGACTACTGCCCTCGTTGTGGATTGCCTCAGTCCTTTCGATCCTCCTCTTGTGGACAGTCCCTGGTAACAGCTTATGCATGCGACGAGATAACCAAAGATGAAAGGTTTGGCAGCACCGGCAAAGACATTCTCAAATATCAGAACATCTCTTATCGAACTCCAGTAAACAGTGGAACTCTGGTGGCTTACGAATACGGCGATATAGTATCCGCCTAACAGAGAGATGGCGTCACCGATAAGTGTGAGGGCCGGAAGCATAAGGATCGCACTCATCACCCGAGGAGTGACAAGCTTCTTCATCGGATCAATCCCGAAGACCCTCAAAGAATCGACCTGGTGGCCGAGGATCATGGAGCCAAGTTCAGAAGCCATTCCAGAGCCGACCCTTCCAGCGAAAACAAGGGCGACAGTGACCGGCCCGACCTCCCTGATAATGGAGATACCCACGATTTTGCCTGTATATATCTTTAGCCCAAGCCGGGAGAGTTCGGCTGACAGTTGAAGGGATAAGGCCATCCCGATGAACAGAGAGACCGGAATCACTATGGCAAGAGAGCCTGCGCCTGCATAATCCATCTGTTCCACCAGATCCCTGAAATAAAATGGCCGCCTGAAGAGCGCCGTGATACTGCGTATTGAAAGGAGATAGAAATCCTGAAGATCCTTGATAAATTCCTTTGATCTCATGTTTGTCATCCTTCCTAACATTATACATATCATATCACTCTACTGCGTGTTTGATTAACACATAATCGCATCTCACATTCCTTCGTGAACGAGATCGATGAGTGTCACTTCCGGTGGCGACAGAAATCGGACGGGTGGGCCCCATGTTCCTGAACCCCGGCTCACGTACAACTTTGACCGCTCCGAAAGGGTCGCGAAGCCTGCCTGTACGGGATAGTATAGTCCGGTAATGATGCTGAAAGGAAAAATCTGGCCTTTGTGAACATGCCCTGAAAGCTGGAGATCGAAAAGACCATTCGCGTCCTTATCCACAAGCGGTCTATGCTTCAGTAACAGAGTAAATTTTTCTCGTGAAAATCCCGATAGGAGATCTCTTTCTGCAACCTCATTATAAAGACCATAGGTTTTTCCCTGCGGATCATCAAACCCCGCGATATTTATGATGCCAGCCATAGTCAAACCTTCCCCCCTCAATATTTTGAAGCCTGATTTTTCTGTAAAAACCAGTGATTGTTCAAGCCCTGCATAGAATTCGTGGTTGCCTGTAATCGCATACTTTCCATAACGCGGCTTTATTTCTTTGAGAAGTTCTGACAGTCCGGAGAGGTCATTGATCTGGCCGTCAACAAGATCTCCGGTGGAGACCAAAATGTCTGGATGCGCTGCTTGTACTTCTTTCAGGATCCTTCTCAATTTTTTTTCGCGTACAATCAAACCGAGGTGGACATCAGAAATCTGCACTATTCTCACTTGCCCGACCTCTTCGGGAATCTTCGATGTTTTGATTGTTATTCTCTGAGTCCGGATATTAAGAGCTTCAAAGTAGCCATACAGGACTATGAGCAAAGAGAGGGCGAGGGGAACGTAAAATGCGTAATGCCCTGATGGTAAAAAAATGGAAAAGTCTTTCCGCATCAAGTAACTGCCTGCATAAAGGAGCAAACGGTATATGTCGATGATCAAGGAAATAGAGATAAATAAAAAAAGTATCCCCATCCAGAAATAGCCTATATAAGACATTACCCGGGCAAAAAATTCATGACCCGCTTTTTCTGACAGGCGCACGATGATCGGGGCAACAATCATGACAGCCATGAAAAGAGCTATGAAAAGACCACTCTGTTTAGAAAGGTCGAAAGCGTTCTTTATTTTCAGAAAAGCATAGAGATGTAAAGACCCGTAAAGCGCAAAAAAGAAAATCAGGAATGTTCTCATTCGCCATTCACCTTTAATCTCCCTTCAAAGTCTGCCCGTCTTCTTCTGATTTAGACTTTCGGCCCCCGTCTGGAGACCTTTGCTTGTAAATCATCGAAAATATCATACACCACGGGAACAACAATAAGGGTTAAGAAAAGTGATGTAAGAAGTCCGCCAATGGTTGCAATTGCCATCGGCGCGCGTGTCTCGGCGCCTTCACCGATGCCAATGGCTATGGGAATCATCCCGAAAACAATAGCAAAGGTAGTCATGAGAATCGGCCTTAACCTGACCGGCCCAGCAGTCAAAATTGCTTCCCTCCTATCAATGCCTCTTGCCCTCAAAGTATTTGTATAGTCAACAAGCAGTATTGCATTCTTCTTGACAAGACCCATAAGAAGTATGAGACCTATGAGACTAAAAAGATTCATCGTATTTCCTGTCAACAAGAGTGCTCCGAAGGCGCCAATAAACGAGAGGGGCATGGAAAGAAGCACTGTAATAGGATGGACAAAACTCTCAAATTGTGCAGCAAGTATCATATAAGCCAAAACAGCACCGAGAATAATGGCAAATATCAGATAATAAAAAGATTCACCCATAATATCAGCCACCCCTTTGTAAATCCCGGAATAGCCGGGTGGCAGTATCCTGCCAGCTATTGAATCGAGTTCTTGTTTTGCCTCTCCAAGGGGCTTTCCTTCAAGATTTGCAAACACGGTCACAGCTCTCAACCTGTCGACCCTGTTAATAATGCTCGGGCCTCCTGTCTCATCAATTCTGACAATATTTGAAAGCTCTACAAGCCTTCCGTCATGGGCCCTTACATAAATTCTGCCGATGTCATCAGGATCAGTCCTATCCTTCGGTGCAAGTCTTGCTCTGACATCGTACCTTCTTCCCCTAGTTTCATCTTTGAATTTGGCAACATCAAACTCTCCGCCAATTAGAAAATTAGCAGCCTCTGCTACAGCAGCAACATCGACGCCTAAGTCGGCGGCTTTATCCCTATCTATATAAACCCTTATCTCAGGTTTCCCCACTTCAAGAGAAGTATCGACATCAACTATGCCCGGAATATTTGAAAATTTGGAGACGATTTCCTTTGCATAAGATTCAACCGCTCTTAAATCACTTCCCCGTACAGAATATTGTATCGGGACATTTCGTATGCCTCCTCCGATCAATGAAACATCCTCAGCAGACCCTTCGAGACCAACAATGTTTTTAAATTTCTTTCGTACCTCTGCCATTATCTCCTGCTGTGTTCTTTTCCTCTCGGACTTTGGTTTAAGGGAAATAAACATTATTCCTCTATTAGTCGTTGTCATGAGCCCCTGGGCATAAAAACAGGTCCGCACCTCCGGTGTTGATCTCACAATATCTTCCGCCTTTCTAAAAATCCTGTCCACCTCATCAACAGAATAATCAATGGGCGCCTTGAGTCTCACAAGAAACCTTGATTGATCTTCAGAAGGAGAAAACTCTTTTCCGAGAAAATGTATCGGTATAATGAGACTAAATAAAACGATACCTGTCGCCAGTATCATCACAAAAAACCGATGGCTCAGAGCAATCTTCAGGAGTGCCCTGTAAAGCTCCTCTATTTTTTTATACGATATGTCAGACTTGTCCAAAATAAGTTTTAGATAAACTCCGATCTGGGTAATATAGTTATGCAATTAACAAAACCCAGACCGGAGGTGTATATGAATAAGTTTAGCAGCATTTTCAGCCAGATTCTATCACT
>JBFLXE010000057.1:0-15928 GCA_040757455.1 Nitrospirota bacterium | reverse complement strand
CATAGTTTCTAATCAAGTAATTGAACATTTAATCAATACAGATACTTTTTGCGAAATGATTTTTAGAATTTTAAAAAAGGGGGGGTATTCAATAATTGCAACTGAAAACATATCATATTACGCGAATATTTTTGCTTTATTATTAGGATACCAAGCATTTTCACAGAATATCAGTGATAGGTTTCATGTGGGCAATCCATTAAGTTCTTTTTCGGGAAAAGAATTTACAGATAAATTTTCTACACATAAAAGAATATTTAGTATTAGAGGACTCCCGGCATTTTTAGAAAAATATGGTTTTAAAATTGAGGCTGTTCTTGGTGCAGGTTTTGCTCCTCTACCTTCTTTTTTCTCAAGAATTAACAAAATCCATTCACGTTTTATTATTGTTAAAGCCAGAAAACTTTAATTTCATCTTCGGTTATCTTGTTAAGTCGAATGAATAAAAAAATGTTGATGCTTGTTAATTGGGATGTCCATAAAGCAGATAGCAAAAGTTTCCAAGAATTACAGTCACCAAATATATTAGAAAAGAATAAAGCCTATTGGTTTTTCCAATACTGGCCTGAAAAAAATGTTCAGGTTGATGTTATAGATTGTTCTAAGCTTTCGGTTATCCATAGAATCGAAAAAGACCTCTTACGATTCTATGTTGTTCAAGCGTTAAAAGCATCCACAAAACTCAGGCGTTATGATCTCCTTATTTCACATGGTGCACAGAGTGCCATTTTTTTAGCCTTTATTCGTTCAATATTTAATTTAAAAAATCCACCGCATATTATTATAGATGTGGGTTGCCTCAATGGTGGGCGCTCAAACCAACCTGAACTTTCAATATTCCAGTTTGCAATGCGTTCAGTATCTGGTCTTATATATCATGCGACTTCACAGAAATCACACTATGATAAATTTTTTCCATTTCTATCAAAAAAGGTTTTTTTTGTTCCATTCGGAGTTGATACTGAATTTTTCAAGCCATTAAATGTTAAGCAAGAAGATTACATCTTATCAATTGGCTATAAATTTCGAGACTGGTTGACATTAATCAATGCATATTCCCAAATAAAAACTAATACTGCTTTAAAAATAGTTGGTCCTGAAGATTTAAATATCGAATTGCCAAATAATGTTAATCTTCAACTCTATGTGCCAATAAATATTCTTAAAGAATTGATAGCCAAAGCAAAATTTATTGTTCTACCTTTAGTAGATCTCCCATACGCCCATGGACAGATGACTCTTTTACAATCTATGGCTATGGGAAAAGCTGTTATTGTTACAAAAATGCCTTCAACGGTCGATTATATAAATGATAAAGAAGACGCTTTTTTTGTAAGACTTAATGACGTTGAGGATATGAGAAATAAAATAGAGTTTCTCTTGAATAATCCTGATGAAGTAGCAAGGCTGGGCAAAAATGCCAGGAAGACTGTAGAAAGTAAATTTAATGAAAAACATATGGCTGAAGGTCTTTATGAAGCTTGTAAAGCCCTCAACATAATTTAATCATGAAAATCCTGATGGCGCATAATTGGTATTTTGTAGGTGGCGGGGCGGATCGGGTTTTTTTTGAGACAATGAAACTTCTTGAAAAGCATGGTCATACGGTCGTACCATTTTCAATGAAAGATAAGCGTAACTATGACTCAGCTTATAAAGAATATTTTGTAAATGAAATAGACTATAGCACAATAAAGCCTTCACGCGGAAATCTTAAAACTGCCATGAGAATGATTTATTCATTCGAGGCAAAAAAAAAGATTGATGCTCTGATTCAGAAAACGAGACCGGATATCGCACATTTGCATAATATATATGGCAGACTAACTCCTTCAATCCTGTATGCACTAAAAAAAAACAAGGTTCCTGTCATAATGACCCTCCATGACTATAAGCTGATATGCCCTGCTTATGATATGACGTCCAGTGGAAAGCCATGTGAGCGATGCAGAGGCGGGCGGTTCTATAACGCCTTTATAAGAAAATGCGTAAAAGAATCCTATTTGGCTTCACTGGTCTATGCTGCTGAATCGTCTGTCCATTCACTCCTAAGAACCTATGTGAACAATATCAGCTATTTTATTGCACCGAGTCTTTTTTTGAAAAACAAAATGATTGAATTTGGCATACCTGAAAAAAAGATTGAATATATCCCCAATTTTATAAATGGTAATGTTGATTATTCATCAAATACCGAGGACGATTATTTTCTCTATCTTGGCAAACTGCTTCATGTGAAAGGAGTTTTTACTCTGTTGCGAGCTTTCAAAAACATCAAGAAATCTCAATTACATATTGCAGGAAATGGAGAATTGAGAAGCGAATTGGAAGATTATGCCAAAAAGAATAACATAAATAATGTAAGATTTCTTGGACACTTGAATAGCGAAGAGATGTTTAAGGCATTAAAAGGAACAAAGTTTGTTGTTTTACCGACTGAGTGCTATGAAAATGCGCCACTTGCTGTTTTGGAAGCTTTTGCCAATGGTAAGCCTGTTATCGGCGCTAATATCGGCGGCATCCCTGAGATGGTTATAGGTGAAGAGACAGGATTACTCTTTGAGCCGGGAAATCATGAAGATTTAAGACAAAAAATAAATTATCTTCTTAATAATCCATCAAAAGTGCTTGAAATGGGCAGAAACGCAAGACAAAAGGTTGAAAAGGAATATAATGCAGAGCTTCATTATCAGAGATTGATTGCATTATACGAAAAAGTCTTAAATCAACTAAATCCTTCACTGACAGTTAATGCTCCCTAAAACAGCCGTCATTGCGGTTACCCTCAATTGCAATGCCAGATGTGTTATGTGCAACATCTGGAAAAATAAGATCACGGATGAACTGAAGCCGGAAGAATATTTAAAACTTCCTTCTTCTTTACGGGAAATCAATATTACCGGAGGAGAACCCTTTCTGAGGAATGACATCGACCAGGTTGTCAAAAACATCAAGCAAACATGCAAAAATGCACGTCTTGTGATTTCCTCTAATGGTTATCTATATAGTAAGATCGAATCGAAAATGAAAGAGATTTTAAAAATTGATCTAAAATCGGCATTGCGAATATCCATCGACGGATTAGAAGAGACACATAACAAAATTAGAGGTTTAAAAGATGGTTTTCAAAGAGCATTGGAAACTTTGACAAGAACAAAAAAGATCGGGATAAAGGATTTGGGAATCAGCATGACAATTTCGAGTCTGAACGTGAGCCAGATTTATGATGTATTTAAACTTTCAAAAAAACTGAATGTTCAAATGACTATGACAGCAACATCTGATTCAGATATCTATTTTGGAAATATTGATGAATCTATAAAAGAGTTTAATTTTCAGGACTTCAAACAACAGGTATGTATGATAGCCAGGGAAAGGACGAAGACATTACAACCGAAAGAATGGGCAAGAGCATGGTTTGAGGATTTATTGGTGGATTTCGTCAGAGATAAAAAGAGACCCTTTGGCTGTGATGCTGGCAATGGATTCTTCTATATGGATTCAGTAGGCAATGTTTATGGTTGTCACATTATAGAAAATTATCTCGGCAATCTTAGGGCTTACGATACTTTTAAAGAACTCTGGGACAACGAGAAGAGAAGGGATATTTTTGAAAAAGCCAGAAAATGCAAAAAATGCTGGATGGTATGCACTTCCAAGTCTGAGATAAGTAACAAAAAGCTAAAGGTCGGATTGGAAATTCTCAAGAAGAAATTTTCTAAATGAAAATATTTGTTATTGGTGCACGGGGGTTCCCAAATGTACAGGGAGGCATTGAAAGTCACTGTGAAGAGCTTTATTCGAGGCTTGTTAGGAAAAGATGTGAGGTGACAGCTCTTACAATTAAGCAATACACTAAAACAAACAATTGGAAAGGCATTTCATTTATCAGAATTCCTTCGGCTTCATCAAAGACTTTTCAGAAACCCATCTATAATTTAATATCTGCATCATATTGCATTCTCCGAAAACCTGATATTATTCATATTCATGGTTTAAATGCAGGACTTTTCATATGGCTCTTCAGGCTATTCGGATTAAAAGTTGTTGCAACCTTTCATTCCATGGATTATCTCTATCCAAAATGGAATGGACTTGTGAAGGCGATGTTGAGACATTCTGAAAAACAATTTTTATCAGCAGACTATATCATCACTGTGTCAAAGCCATATTTAAAACATTTCAATGAACTGGGAAGATTACAAGAAATCAGTTATCTACCTAACGGAGTCACTTTAATTAATGGGTGGAACGTTAAAGATGAGAATACAATACTTGACAAATGGAAGCTAAGAGAAAATGGCTATATTTTGACCGTGGGACGTATAACGCCAGAAAAAGATGTTTTGACACTTATAGAAGCATTTAATAAAACAAATCATAATGAAATGAAATTAGTAGTTGTAGGAAGTGCCGAATTTCAGGAACAATACTTTGAAAAACTGAAACGGATATCAAATGATAAGGTTATCTTTACTGGGCAATTGAATAAAAATGACCTGTCGGTACTTTATTCCAGTTGTCGACTTTTTGTTCTTTCGTCTCTCTATGAGGGCCTTCCGAATGCATTATTAGAAGCGATGAGTTTCAATTGTGATATTTTGGCAAGCGATATTGACTCGCACGTGGCAATCGGTCTAGAACAAGACGATTATTTTAAGGCACAGGATATAGATGATCTGTCGAATAAAATAAATCAGAAAATCTCAAAGAATAAAAAGAAGGATTATTCACAATTTCTCTTGAAAAATTACAACTGGGATATCGTCGCGGATGAGGTCAGCAAAATATATGAAAAACTCATGACAAGATAATCAAAAACCTCCACCTCCGAGGTGTATAGGTAGGTAATATATCGACCATGCGGAAATATCCTTTAATCGACGGAAAGGTCTATCATGTATTTACAAAAAGCATCGCAGGGTTTGTAGTATTCAAAAATGAGTCAGATTCTCAGAGGATGAGCAGTATGCTGAGCTATTACAAGGTTGAAAATCCGCCGGTAAAGTTCTCGATTTTTTCTGACATTAAAAATAAGGAAAGTTTTTATCAAAAGTATTTTAATTCACAAGACAATATAGTTGAAATTATTGCATATTGCTTTATGCCTACTCATATCCATCTGATTTTGAAACAGATGAAAAAAGACGGTATTTCTATTTTTATGGGTAAGGTTCGAACAGCTATACACGTTATTTTAATCTCAAAAATAAAAGAAGGGGTCCCCTGTGGGAGAGTAAGTTCAAAAATGTTGAAGTTGGAACAGATGAACATTTACTTCATTTGACCCGCTATCTTCATTTAAATCCTGTAACCGCTAATCTTGTCGAAGATCCCCAAGACTGGGGTTTCTCTTCTTATAAAGAGTATGTCGGCGAAAAACAGGTGGATAAGAAAATATGCAATTATTCAAGACCTTTGCATACTAACCAAAAACTTACACCTCGGAGGTGTAAGTAAGGTATAGAGATGAAGATTGCTATTCTTGGATCAAGGGGAATACCTGTTAATTACGGCGGCTTTGAAACGCTTGCAGAAGAAATCTCCACCCGCCTTGTGAAGAGAGGTCATGACGTAACCGTCTATTGCTGCAGGCCGTATACACAGGACGATGAGAGGGTTTATAA
Organism: Nitrospirota bacterium; assembly: GCA_040757455.1. Lineage (GTDB taxonomy): Bacteria > Nitrospirota > Thermodesulfovibrionia > Thermodesulfovibrionales > SM23-35 > Kmv42. The sequence continues at coordinate 10,301 of JBFLXE010000057.1, read as the reverse complement.
GGGTGTCAAGAGGCTCATCCTTCCTACCATAAGAACAAAGGTACTCGAAAAACCTGTCTTCTGTCTTTTTTCAATTATCCATGTATCGTTGAATAAATTTGACATTATCCTCATGTTGGGAGTGAGCGTCTCTTTTTTATGTTTCATCCCACGCCTTTTCGGTAAGAAGGTTATCATCAATATAGATGGTCTTGAGTGGCAGAGAAAAAAGTGGGGCTGGCTGGTATCCTGGTATTTGAAATTTGCCGAGAGGATGGCAGGTGATGCGGCAGATAAAGTGGTTACGGATTCAAAGTGGATTAAAAAGTACTATAAAAAGAGATATGGGAAAGATTCAATATATATTGCCTATGGTGCTGACACGATTTATTATCCTCCTGATGAAACTTTGAGGAGACTGGGATTGAAACCTGATGGGTATATACTCTATGTTAGCCGTTTTGAACCCGAAAATAACTCGCTTCTTGTAAGGGAAGCCTATGATGAAATTGCAAGCCCTGCAAAAAAAATTGTCATGGTTGGAGATGCGCCGCACGCAGATGAGTATATTAAAAAAGTAAAGAACACCAGGAATCCGAATATAATTTTCACAGGTTATCTGTTCGGCGATTCATATAAGGAGCTGTTGTCAAATGCTTATTTCTATATTCAGGCGACTGAGGTTGGAGGAACACATCCTGCGCTTGTTGAAGCAGTGGGTGCCGGCAACTGCGTACTTGCCAATGATGTCCCGGAACATAGGGAGGTATTGTCAGACGCGGGATTTTATTATAGCGGTAAAGAAGACCTGAAGGATAAAATGATATCCCTGATGGATAACGATGCAATGGTTAGAGAAAAAAAGCTTAAAGCAGTACAGAGAATTAATGATGAATATTCGTGGGAAAGGATTACGGATGAATATGAAAGGTTGTTTTGTGAAATGGTGAATGGTTGAAATGATCAATCGGCGAATGGGTCAATGGGTGAATCGGCGATGATAGGAACCCGGGAAATCGAGAACGAAGAACAAAAAGTTATCTTGTCCCTTTCGGTAGCGAATCCGTCCGGTGAGGCCCTCAGCAGAATAAGAGAACTAATGCAGGACAAAAAATATGCTATTGACTTCGTCCGGATTCTTGAATGCGCAGCGGCGAATGAGGTTGCAACAATTTGTTACGAAAACCTGAGAACTTTTGATAATGTTCCGTTGGAAATAACTGTGAAGCTCAGAAATGCATATCTGCGTTCCGTCAGAAACAATGTCTTGAATTCAGAGGAGATGCTGAGGATTCTCCGTTCTCTGGCAAAAGGTGGAGTGGAGGCTATACCGCTGAAGGGCTCGCTTGCGTCCGAGCTCATTTTTGGGAATCCAGGCATCTATCCGGCAACAGATATCGACATCCTGGTGCGACCAGGGGACCTTGAAAGAGCGGAGACGATTGTCGTTGAGGCAGGATATTCAAAGAACGAGGGGCTTAGTGACGAGGATCTGCTTTTGAGCCACTACCACCTTGTCTACAGGAAAGACAGCCATTTTCTCGAACTCCACTGGAATCTTGCAAAACGGTATTATCACATCCCCCCTGACTTCTGGTGGGAAGAGTCACGACGCATTGACTACGCGGGTATTTCATTGAATATCCTGTCACCCGAAAGATATCTGATGTATGCGATCTTTCGTCTTTTCGACCACGGGTTCAAGCCGCTGAAGTTCTTTGTTTTCGTCTCCAGGCTTATACAGAAATATGAAAAGGAGATAGACTGGGAAAAGTTTCGGCGACTTTCTGGTACATGCAGAATGGAAAGGCTAACAGTCTTTACACTCCAGCTTGTTCATGAACTCTTTCGAACGCAGATTCCCGATGATATTTTGAGGATACATGTCCGCGGATATGAATACTTCAAAAAGAGGATACTTGCGGGGATATTCGGAGGAGTTGGGAGACCCCACTTTCAGATGTTTCTCTATACCTTTTTGCTTGACACTCCAGGGGAATTTGCAAAAGTAATGACAAAAAGGTTTTTCCCCGGTATGGGCGAAATCCGCCTCCGTTATGGACTTCCCTCCAGTTCAAAGAAAGCCTATGCCTATTACCTCCTCAATCCGATTATGGTTTTTTTAAAAAAACGGTGAAATGGTGAATCGGTGAATCAAAACAATGCTAAAACGGCTTTTTGATATCTGTCTCTCATCAGCCGGCATTATAGGTTCATCTCCACTCTGGATTTTATTCTCACTTGCTATTCTTTTGGAGGACGGATGGCCTATTTTTCACTTTCAGGAGCGGGTGGGTAAGAAGGGCAGGATATTCAGAGCAATGAAATTTCGGTCAATGGTTAAAGATGCCGAGAAAGATACAGGTCCTGTTCAAGCTGTCGAGAACGATCCGAGGGTTACAAAAGTCGGTAGGCTGTTAAGGGCTACGGCAATGGACGAGCTTCCCCAAATCGTGAATATCCTGAAAGGTGACATGAGCTTCGTCGGTCCCAGGGCATTGAGGCCCAGGGAGAAGGAAGTTCACGGGAACCCGGGACAGGTAAACATTGAAGATATCCCTGGATATAAAGAGAGGCTGGCTGTCAGGCCGGGTTTAACCGGGATGGCCCAGGTCTACCTTCCCACAGACGCCCTCCGCAGAGAGAAATTTAAATTAGATCTACAATACATCAAGAACCAATCCTTTCTCCTCGATCTTAAGCTCATTTTTCTCTCCTTCTGGATTACCTTCAGGGGGAAATGGGAAAGCAGAGAGAAGAAGGTTTAATTATTAATTTGTGACCAATCTGTGACTTATGCTGTGACATACTTTTACCGAAAGAATCTGGTTATTTTAAGCAAAAGATTTATTTTCTTGACAATCGTTGGATGTGGAGCTATTCTAAAAAGTTGTAACGGAGAAAAGATTCCGGGGGAAAGTAGCAAGGTTACATTCTTTCAGTGCTAGATTATCCGGCTTATTCCGAGCTTTCAGCTAAGATCAAAATTCGCGGAAGGAGGTGAGAGAATTTCGCATTTGCTTTAAAAGAAAAGAGGAGGTTTCAAATATAATTTACCGGGAGGAATTCAAAATGGAAAAAAAATATTTGTCGAGAGCTATTCTTTTTGCAGTCCTGCTTTTTATTCCTGTGATGATAATGACGGGGGCGGCATATGCTGATTCCGAGCTGACCGCAGTAGGAACATTATCTGCAACCTTTGACAGCCAGCAGGGGAAGGTGACGGCTATGTTTGTAGGTTATTGCGAGGGACAACCTGTCATAATAGGTCCAGCAACGTGGACAAGCACGTCTCAGGAATTTTCAGCAGCGGCTATTGAGAAAATTTGCGATAAGCTCTTAGGGAGCGATCAGAGTCTCAAGAAGGTCACCAGAACCACTGCGAGCGACAAGGGTATTATTGCCGAGATTGTCATCAAGAAACCGAGCGAATCCATAATGGTGGGAAGGTAAACTCAGTCTTTGTATTTTCTGACGGGCCTTTGAGTGATCAAAGGCCTTTTTTATTTGATCCCATTCTGTTCGGATAGACCTCTAAGCTGTCAAACCGGGATTATCGGACTAACAGAAATTGTCAGTGGCCAGGCATAGGTGCCAGGGTATGCATTTTCAGACAATATAAACTTATAGCTCAGTTCTATGATAAAAGGATCCCTGCCGTTGTAAGGCTCGGCAATCCATCCTCCCGCGGAGGTAATGCGAATCTCCTTTCCCAGACCTTCCACGGCAGCCTCTTTGAAGGGACCGTTCAGCCCTCCGAAAACGATCAAGTATCCGGACAGGTTGTTATTCTGTATCTCCATTTTGGCTGCAACCGGCACATCCACATAGCCCCTCGTAATATCCGCCTGCGTGATGACAATTTCAGATGTCTGATATATCACCCTCAGGAATGTGAGAGTTTGTGGCTTATTATTTAGTGCGAGACCCGTGGGATCGGCTCCTTGTTGGAGACAACCGTTAGAGACAGCGTCAGCCGCCGGAGCCACGGATAACAGTGCAAGGAGAACAGCAGTCATCAAACTCTTCTGTAGCGTCAGTGCGCAGGAAACCTGCTGCGGCTCAAGACAGCCACTTTCAACGAGAATATCTCCTATCCTCTTCCCGGAAACTCTCTGTGCTTCAAGTGTTTCCCTGAGTTGGTCTGGAGTGATCTGGTCTGTCGCAATCAATATTTCTCCCAGCCGGAGTCCGGACGGGGTGGCTGGACCCTGACGGGTGATCCCCGGTATCCATTCGTTTGTGGTTCTGTTATTCATCTTCCCATGTACTTAAGCAAATTTTTTGCCAGATATGAGGGATTCAACTTTTTTTGAAAAAATATTTATATCCTTATATAGTTCACTACCTTTTCCAATCCCTCGATCCTGAAAAAAGGATATCCAGCACTGATCATTCTTTCAAGTTTCTCTGTTCCAATGCTGTTATAAAAGACGGGTTTGACAAGCGTATGGTCATGAATGTCGCCGATAAGATTTTCCTTCAGTCTCTTATCTTTCATGACGATGTTGGTTATGGCGAGTCTTTTGTAAAGTCTGATATATGTGTTTACGCTCACACTGTCGGGCTGAAGCCTTTTCAATATCTCGAGGCACTCCAGCACATGCTTTTCGCTCTCATAGGGAAATCCCGTGAGAAAATCGACGGCCACCTTTAGACCCAGTGGCTTTGCCGTAAACACGAACTTTTCGATATCTGACCAGTAGGCCGGACATTTCTGATATGAATCGACCGTTAAAGTTATCAGATAGACGCCTGATTCTTTCATCAATTTCAGAAGCTTTTTGTTGAACTCTCCGGGCTTCATGTAGGCGGTCCATATAATGTCAAGATTGGCCTTGATGAGTGAAGTACAGAATTCTATCGAGTAAAGAAGATCTTCATTAAACTCGGAGTCGCAGAGGTGAAAATGTCTGAATCCTCTTTCTACCAGCAACCGGATTTCTGATATTACTGAATCAATGTTCCTGAAGAAGACCCCTGAATTTGCCTCTAAACAATAAACACATGAAGAACTGCACCCCTTGTGCGTCTCGAAGCCTGCGATGCCGCCTTTGTCAAAATATGTGCGGTAATCTGTCTTAAAGGGATTCCGCCGGCAGGGGGTGTCTGTCCTGAATCTGCCAGAGAATATAATTTGTTCATTCTCCGATCTTGATACTTCGTTCAGAAGTTTATTTATGATGCTTTCACCAGGACCGACAACAGCATAATCAGCATCAAGATAATTGAGAACCCCCTGCGGGTTCGTCAATACACTTGATCCTCCAATTATTACTTTAAGGCCATAGTTTTTCTTGATATGCCTGACGATATCCCTGATCTCGTCTAAAAAGAATTCATTCGTGTGGTAGAGTACGCTGTCCACATTTCTCACTGTTATTCCAACGACTTCAGGCTTGAAAGATGTTACTGCATCGCCGATGTCTTTTTCAGGGTTTTCTGAGAAACAGAGATCAGTAATCTCAATATCATGTCCTTCGCTTTCCCTTTCGAGGAAGCCAGCTATATATTCCAGGCCGATAGGTGGAACCGGAGGTGATTTATATCTGTTCGGATTGATAAGGAGAACCTTCATGTAATTTTCCTGCCTTCTCTGCGTAGATAAAATTTGGAAAGGCAGATAGGCTGAAAAAACTTTATCAGCGATACATTGAAGTCTTGGCTAACCAGATTTAAAGTTTTAAAAGTCATACTTTTTTATTAATAAAAGATCGCAAGTTCCTTTTAAAAATAACTCATCGCTTTATAAAGTTTTTGATGCCTGTCTGGCCTTTATTTTTCTTTTAACTCAGATCAGCCTGCGAAAAAACTATCTCATCCCTGAACGACTTTATGATATATATTGCTCTTCTGATGTTCTCGTCGAGCACGTCTACCATCGCGGCGTCAAGACCTGCACCCGCGAGATAAGTCAGGAAAGATGCCTCAAGGGGCTTCCTCAATGATTTTGGCAAGCCAGTCGAGATGTTCGAGATCCAGGCTATTGTATTAATGGGTGGTTCGACGAGATCGCCAAGCACCCGTATGCAGTCGTAGGAGTTGACCAGATGCTTCTGCCCCATGCCCCGGCTCAAGTGAACTATCGAAGGGTCCGCAAAGAGCCTCTCGTTCGGAATATCTGCTTCATTTGCCATCTCGAGGAGCTTCTCGATGATCTGCAATTTTGCTTCCAGAGATGTGGGTATGGTACCTCTTGACGCTCTCAGTACCAGCGATGACCCCGAAGCCGCTGCGACAGACAACAAAGTTTTCTGGTATTCCGGCTCCGTCTCTGATATGAAATTTATCAGAGGCGGTTTCTTGCAGATGGGAATCGCTTTTTTGAGTGCCTCCAGATTCCTTGAATCAAGGCATGCGGCGTCTGTGATTCCGGAAAGAATTTCCGCCACCCATGGCAATATCTCTTCGTCACCAACGCCATCGAGGGAGCATTGCACGTTAATCATGTCTGCGCCTGACTCCTTGATCTTCCTCATAAGTTCTTCGATCAAAGCCCTGTCCTTCTTTTTCAGTGCTTCGGTATAAACTTTGTTTCTGGTATTAAGGTTATCTGCTATTGCGATCATCCTGCCCTCCCGTCTCAAAATATTTTTCAGTCTCACAGTCTCACAGTCTCTCAGTCTCATAGTCTCCCAGTCTCATAGTCTCATAGTCTCTCAGTCTCTTTTATTTCTCAATTCCCACTTCGATCATTCTGCTCTTAATATCTTTGATTCTATCTCTGATTTTTGCTGCTCGCTCGAATTCGAGCATCTTTGCCGCCTCTTTCATCTCGGCTTCGAGCTTCTTAATAATCTTTTCATCATAAACATATTCCTCTTTTTCCTCCGCAGCCAAAGGTACTGTCCAGTAATCAGCCTCATAGATAGAACTTAATATATCTTTTATATTTGACTTTACCGTTTCTGGCGTGATTCCCATCCTATCATTATAGTCCTTCTGGATCTTTCTCCTCCGGTTGGTTTCATCTATAGCTTTCCTCATGGACTCTGTGATCGTATCGGCATAAAGAATCACCTGTCCATTGACATTTCTTGCTGCACGTCCGGCGGTCTGGATTAACGAACGCTCTGAACGGAGAAACCCCTCCTTATCGGCATCGAAGATTGCGACCAGTGAGACCTCGGGCAAATCAAGCCCTTCTCTCAGCAGATTTACACCAATCAGTACGTCAAATTTCCTCAGCCTCAGATCCCTCAGTATCTCGACTCTTTCCAGGGTATCGATATCAGAATGAAGATATCTTGCCCTGACTCCCAAATCAATATAATAATCGGTCAAATCCTCGGCCATCTTTTTCGTAAGTGTAGTGACCAGAACACATTCGCCTTTATCTGCCCGATTGCGAATTTCATGAAGAAGGTCATCGACCTGACCTTTAGCAGGCTTTACGATCATCACCGGATCCGTCAGACCCGTCGGCCTTATTATTTGTTCCACGACGGCGCCTTTTATTCTTTCGAGTTCATAGGGGCCCGGGGTTGCCGATACATAAATGGCCTGATTCACCCGGTGCTCGAATTCCCTGAAGGTCAGCGGCCTGTTATCGAGAGCAGAGGGAAGCCTGAACCCGTAATCAACGAGTGTCTGTTTTCTCGAATGGTCCCCTTCATACATACCTCTGAGCTGAGGGATTGTTGCGTGAGATTCATCGATTACGATCAGGAAATCTTCTGAAAAATAGTCTATCAACGTGTAAGGTGGCTCGCCAGGAGCCCTGCCGCTCAGATGCCTCGAATAATTTTCTATTCCATGGCAGTAGCCAAATTCCTGCAGCATTTCGAGATCAAATCTGGTTCTCTGCTCAATCCTGTTTGCCTCCAGCGTTTTCCCCTCGTTCAGGAAATATTCAATCCTTTCCTCAAGCTCTTTTTCTATGGTTTTTAATGCCCTTTCAAGTCTATTTCTCGGTGTTATCCAGTGGCTATTCGGAAAAATTGCGATTCTGTTAAGCCTCCTTATTCTATTGCCAGTGAGAGGATCAAACTCAAAAAGGGCATCGATGTCATCACCGAAGAATTCCACCCGTATCCCCTTATCGAGGGAGAAAGAAGGATAAATTTCAACTATGTCGCCTCGAACCCTGAAAGTCCCCCTCCTGAAATCGATATCACTGCGGGTATATTGCATCTCAATGAGTCTCTTTAGAATTTCATTACGGTCAGTGTGCATGCCCTCCTCAACCACAAGGTGCATATCCATATAATCCTGTGGAGAACCTATACCATAGATACAGGAAACGGATGCGATGACGATCGTATCCCTTCTCTCAAGAACTGCCCGTGTCGCTGAATGCCTCATCCTGTCTATATCATCATTGATGAGTGCGTCCTTTTCGATATACGTGTCTGTCGTGGGAATATAGGCCTCCGGCTGATAGTAATCATAATAGCTCACGAAAAACTCAACAGCATTCTCCGGAAAAAGTTCCTTGAATTCTCCATAAAGTTGTGCCGCCAGAGTTTTGTTGTGCGCGATCACGAGGGTGGGTTTGTTCACATTCGCAACCACATTTGCGATAGTGAAGGTCTTGCCTGAACCTGTGACCCCCAACAGCACCTGATGTTTCGTACCTTTTTCAATTGCTTTCGAGAGTTCACTTATAGCCTTTGGCTGATCGCCCCTGGGCATGAAATTTGTCACAAGTCTGAATCTGTCCCTAATATTTGTCTCGATCATATTCTTTTTTACTTATCATGCTACTTCATCGTAAAAAGACGTTCAAAGGACATTGGCTGCAAAGCGGCACCCCGGGTTTACAGAAAACTTTTCCTGTCTCCACAAGGAGTGCATGATACTCATTATAAAGTTTAACATCCTTCTGTAAGGATTTATGGAAAAGTTCCTGAAATTCATCATACGAATTGTCATATCCGATAATGCAATGCCGTGAAAGAATCCTTTTGGTATAGGCATCTATGACGAAAACCGGCTTCTCAAGGGCATACAGAAGAATGGAGTCGGCGGTCTCGGGGCCGATGCCATTGATTCTGAGAAGCTTTTCTCTCAGGACATCGGTTTTCTCTTTAGCCATCCTCCTCATGCTGCCGCGATATTCGCCCACAAGAAAACTAACGAACGATTTGAGTCTTTTGGACTTTACATTATAGTATCCCGCGGGCTTTATGACCCGGGAAAGATTCCCTTCCGTCATCTTGTTTAAAGCACGTGCCGATAGTAACCTTTGCCTTTTTAGATTGTTTATCGCTTTCTCGACATTCCCCCAGTTTGTGTTCTGGGTGAGAATAGCACCAACAGCTACCTCAAAGGGAGTCTCCCCGGGCCACCACTGACGGGGGCCGAAAAAGTCATATAGCCTTTCGAAGAATTTGCGCAAAATATCTTCGTGTCCTGGCATATCTAATTATTTTAGTCAATTTTGAATAAGCGCTGCCATCGGCATTTTTAGGGTTAATTCATACTTGTTAATCCCGCAAAATATTGCCTATAATAATCACTCAGTCTACATAATTATTTGGGAGGTTGCATATTGATTAGAGGCAGAGTGTGGAATTTTGGAAACGACATTGATACGGATGTTATCATACCTGCACGGTATCTGAACACCTCTGATCCAGATGAATTGGCAAAGCACGTGATGGAAGGAATCGACAGAGGTTTTGCGGCAAAAGTGAAAGCAGGGGACATTATAGTTGCGGGCAAAAATTTTGGCTGCGGCTCCTCGAGAGAGCATGCGCCTATTGCGATAAAAGGAGCCGGTGTGAGAGCTGTTATTGCTAAAAGTTTTGCAAGAATATTTTATAGAAATGCCTTCAATATCGGTCTTTTGATATTCGAGTCGCCAGGGGCTTCAGAGAATATCTCGGAAGGTGATCAGGTGGAGATTGATGCGGACAGCGGAATAATCAGGAACCTGACGAGAAAGCAGGAATACAGATCAAATCCGATACCGCCCTTCATGCAGGAGCTTGTTGCAGCGGGCGGCTTGATCGAATGGACAAAAAAGAAATTGAAAGAAGGTAAAGAGGGGATATTCAAGTAAATGAATTCTTACAACATCGCGGTTATTCCCGGGGACGGCACTGGACCTGAAGTGATAAATGAAGGGATTAAAGTCCTCCAGGCCGTCTCTCTCAGGCTCGGGATCAAATTCAATTTTAGTTACTATGATTTTGGCGGCGAGCGATACCTGAGGACGGGTGAAATTCTCCCCGAAGGCGTGATGGGAGAGCTGAAGAAATATGACGCGATTTACCTGGGTGCCATAGGCCATCCTGATGTCAAGCCTGGAATTCTGGAAAAGGGGATTCTTCTGAAGCTGAGGTTCGAACTTGACCAGTACATTAATCTCAGACCCG
>JBFLXE010000056.1:0-15989 GCA_040757455.1 Nitrospirota bacterium | reverse complement strand
TGTGCTTGACGAATTAATACTTTTTACGCCATTTATAGTGTTGACAGCGCCTTCTATCTTATCAGTCACATCTATATCCATAATTTCAGGACTTGCACCCTTCAGTGTAGTAGTGATGTTAACGATGGGAAATTCCACCTTTGGAAAGAGGTCAACACCAATCCTTGGATAACTCACAAGGCCGAGTATCACAAGAAACATAATGACCATTGTCGCGAAGACCGGACGCTTTATCGATGTATCAGCGAGCCACATTCACTCTTGCTCCTTCAAACAAATTCTGCTGCCCGACAATAACGACTGATTCCCCTTCCCTCAGTCCCTCCACGATCTCCATCGCTTCACTGTACTTACTTCCAAGCTTAACTTCCCTCTCCTTCGCCCTATCTCCTTCAATAACAAATACTTTTACTTTGTCCGCTTCATAGAGAAGAGAAGTAACGGGGACAACGATTGTATCTTTTGCATCTCCCGTATAAAGTGTGACATGAGCGAAAAAACTTGGTTTTAAAAACTCATGAGGATTTGGCACCAAGGCTTCAACCTGAAGAGTTCTTGTCCTCTCTTCCAGACACGGATAAATAATGCTGACCTTTCCGCTAAATTCTTTATCCGGAAAAGCGTCTACACTTAAAAAAACATCCTGTCCTTTATTTAATTTCCCCACATCTTTTTCCGGGACGGTGAAATTGAGTTTTATGGGATTGTTCTGAATTATGACAAAAAGATTTGTGCCATTTTTAACGTAATCTCCAGCCGAAATCTTTTTTTCTTTTACGACACCTGAAAGGGGTGAATATATTTTTGTCTTTTTCAGTCTTTCTTTCGCAAGGGAGAGCGCAATTTTCAGTCTTTCAAGTTCGGTTTCAGCAAGGGAAAGTCTTGTCGATACGTCATCGAACTGCTGTCTGGTCACAAGCTCTTCTTTATAACGAGATTCCTTTCGCTGGAACTCCAGTCGCGTATTTGCAAGAGTTGCCTCCGCCTGCTTTAAAGCAGCTTCAGCTCTCTTGACCTCAAGACTATAGTCGGTATCATCAATTGTCGCCAGAACTGATCCTTTTGAAACTACGGTTCCTTCGTCAACTCTCACCGATTTCAATATCCCATCTACCTCGGCGCTCAGAATGACTTCTTCATAGGGATTCAGGGTGCCGATCGTTTTAACAAAAGGTCACAGAGACTTTTTCTCTGCAGCCAGAACCTGCACATTGATGACCTTTTCTGTCGTTGTCTTCTCTTCTTTTTTCTTACAAGCATGTAAAAAAAGTAGACAGCATACTATAAAAAGTAAACACCAACACAGGATTAATAGATAATTAATCCGATAATCTCTTTCAAATCCCCCCTCACCCCCCTTTTCTAAAGGGGGGTGAGGGGGGATTAAATTTTCATGACCTTTTGAGCGAACTTGTTCGAATGAATGTGTCATTTTATATTGGCTCCTAATATTTTATTCTGGCTTCCGACTTTCGACTCTTGATTCCTGTCCAATGACTGTCTTTAACAGTACCCCCGTCACCCGTTCCAATCTCAAGATAGATAACTGATAGTTGTATCTCGCATCTGCCAATTGCCTTTCTGATATGAGCAGTAATGTATTGGCATCAATAACATCTATGCTATCGGCCAGGCCAAATTCATACTGCCTTGAAATAGAATTGAAGTTGTCCCTTGCAAATGTGACCTCGTCTTCGAGGGACTTCAAAACTCCTTTTTGTGTCTGAAAATCAAGATAGGCATTTTCAACCTCTATATTTATTGTCTTTTTCAAATCTTCGTAGATAAGCTGCGCTTGCCTCAGTCTTGCCTTCGCCTCCCCTACTTCTGCCCTTCTAAGACCACCTTCAAAAAAGGGAAATGTTACGTTGAGCACGCCGTAGATGCTCTCCTTAAGGAAAAATGGGGAGGCAGGGTCTTCTTCTCTCCTTGAATAGACACCCCCAAGAGAGAGTATTGGCCAGTACGCACCTTGCGCATACTTAACCTGGTCTTCGGAAATTTTTTTCTGGAGATTCACGGATTTTAGTTCCGCACGTTCAAATAGGGCTTTCTCCTTCAAAGACAAAAGTACATACTCTTCTGTCGGCTGGCTCTTTATGTCGGGTTCCTTTAGATCATAGTCCCCGCTTAACCCGACAATTCTCGCCAGTACAGCCTTTGCCAATTTCAGACCGTTCTCTGTTCTCACCAGTTCCGATTGCGCTCCTGATAACTCAGCCTCGGCTCTCAGAAGATCGGTCTTTGTCACTTCACCAACTTTCAGTCTTATAGAAGCAGCATCCCTGTGTTTTCTCAGTCTCTCAACGTTTACTCTAGCAATCTCCAGGGCCTTTTGGGCCCTCAGGACGTCATAGTAGGCTGAAGCAACGTTAAAAAGATAGTCTTCCCTCACAGCGTATAAATCATATTTGCTCTTCTCAATATTTTCCCTTGAGATCCTGAAAGCAGTCAGCTCTCTACCGCCTAAAGACATTGATTGGTCAAGTCTCAAGCCCCATAACGCGGAGTATTCTGGCTGAAGTACAATCAAACTGTCTCCAAATGAGGAAGTTTTGCCTTCACTGTATTTCGTATAATCCCAGAATGCAGAAAGTGTGGGAAGGAGTGCCGAGAGGGCCTTATCTTTGCCCCTTTCTGAAATATAAAGGTCTTCTTCCGATATCATTATTCTTTCAGAGCGTTCAAGGGCTATACGATAAAGATCCTCAAGGGAATATTCTTCGACGGCCGAAGCATTTTGAGATATGAATAATATACATATGATGAAAACATGCAATATGGCAATGGGTTTAAAATATGAATTCATTTCGATGTCCCCCTTGAAAAGATATTCACGAATTCTTTGATAATCTTGTCGGTATCGATATCTCTAAATTTCTTGAACTTGTGAAATTCTTTTGCATTGAAATAGGAAAAAAACATACCGAGGAATGCCCGCGCCCCACATTCGATATCGAATTCTTTCACAATTCCCTTCTTGTGCATCTCTTGAAAATACAATGCAAGGGTCTTGATCATCTCATCAATAAGGCCATGGTAAATCTTGTGAATCTTTTCGGGATATCTGCGGACTTCTGAATGCATTATCTGTATCATTGCCTTCCTTGAATCAAGGGTATCGAGAAATCTTTTTGCGATCACCGACAAGGCTTTCTCATAAGGAATTTTTGAAATTTCAGGAAGGAGACCCTTGAGGATGGGGAGAAATGAGTACGTATTAATAACTTCCTCAAAAAGTTTCTCCTTTGAGGGAAAGTGCCTGAAGAGCGTCACTTCAGCAATTCCTGCTTCTTTCGCAATTTCCTTTGTCGTTGCCCCGAGATAGCCTTTTTTTGAGAAGAGCTCCAGAGCAGTCTCAAGGATTTTATTCTTTGTGGAATACATAGCTTCTTTCCAAACAGTCAGACTCTCGGATTTCCCCAATAATTAAATTAATGAATGTTAGGACTTACTAACATCTATGATATGTGAATGTTTATCTTGCTGTCAAGTGATCCATAATCGTAATCATCTTTCTCAGTCTGGAAATGGAGGCCTGTCTTTCGGCAAAATTAAACTACCTCTAGGTATATTCATAGGGTCACCTGTTGAGTGAGGTTTTAAACTATTTGCTAATCTGCAATTGCCTCCAGGGCAACTGCTCCCTGCCGAGACCCGTGAATTTTGCCGCAATCCAGGCCCTCCATTTCTTTACGGATTATGGGTGATGGTCGGCATAACGCAGTTGCAGTAACGGCTGCTATAGTATTTGTGGGTTGCGAGGCAGGCTATTTAGCGCTGATAATTTTATTCTTCTCGCCGAGAAGGATTATCTTGGGATTGAATCCCTTGATTTTTTCATCCTCAATATAGTTATAGCAGAAAATGATAATTTTGTCTCCCACAACGCCCTTACGTGCTGTGGGTCCATTAAGGCAGATTTCACCCGAATTCTTTTTCCCCGGGATCACGTAAGTCTCGAATCGTTCCCCGTTGTTCAGGTTGCTGACCATTACTTGTTCATAAGGCAGCATCCCCGCTTTTTCCAGTATCATTTCATCAATGGTGATACTGCCATCGTAAGAAAGGTTCGACTCAGTGACCGTTGCTCCATGAATTTTTGCTCTGAGAATGCACCTCAGCATCTCGATATACCTGCTTCCGCTATTCTATTATCCTTGGTACCCGGAAAAATTTTTCCGTGCAATCCGGAGCGTTCATGAGAGTATCTTCCCTGGAAATTGAGTCCCGTGGTACGTCGTCCCTCATCACATTACTCAGGGCAAGAACATGGGAGGTTGGCTCTACGTCATTCGTATCAAGTTCATTTAATTTATCCATATAATCGAGGATACTGCTCAGTTGAGAACCATAAACGTCTTTTTCCTCCTTGGAAAACCGCAGCCTCGCAAGCATCGCGATATGTTCTATTTCTTCTCTCGTAATCTTCATGTGCTATATCCTCTCGAGATTTGCGAACCTTACTGCGAGCCTCTTTATGCCGATGTTCGGAAAGTTCACCATTACCTTAAGATCCTCTCCATCGCCGTAACAGTCTCTTACAACCCCTATACCCCAGGCAGGATGTTTTACCCGGCAGCCTGTTGTATAAAGACCAAAGTCTTCGTGGCCCTTAATCCTCTTTTTTAAGGAAGCATACTTCAGTGCATGCTTGCTTGTGACCTTCTCCATCCAGTGGCAATGTTCCTTCGGGATATCGTCAAGGAATCTCGAAGGCTCCTGTTCCTGCAACTTCGAGTATAATTTTCTCTTGCTCGCAGCAGTCAACCATAATATATCCTCTGCGCGTGTCATCCCCACGTAGAAAAGCCTACGTTCTTCGGCAATCTCATCGTCATGGTCAATCGCTTTGCAGAAAGGTAATACACCTTCCTCGATCCCTGTGATGAAAACGACAGGAAATTCCAGACCCTTCGCATTATGTAGCGTCATGAGTAATACACAGTCGCCTCCACATGCCTCATCAAGGTTGGTAACAAGCGATATCTTATCGATAAAATCCTTGATATCCATATCTTCAGCCGAAGAAATGAGTTCAAGAACATTTTTCCGCCTTTCATCATCAAGGAGTTCCCCACACCCCGATTTCTCAAATATATTTTTCAACATTTCAGCTGCTGATTTAAATTTTCTGGAAGAGAAACTCTCGATGAGTCTGACGAATTCTACCAATCTTTCTTTTACCGTGTTCGAAAAACTCTCTCCACGCAGAGCCGTCTTAAGGGTATCAAACAGAGAGAGAGACTTCTTTCTTGCCTCCTGTTCGATTCTGGCCAAGGCTACAACGCCGATTCCCCGTGCAGGAAAATTGATAATTCTTCTAAAACTGACGTTATCACCATGATTCAGTGACAGCCGCATGTAAGCGATTATGTCTTTAATCTCCTTCCTCTGATAAAAGCTGATGCCACCCAGGACACGATAAGGTATACCTTCGTTGCGCAAAGCGTCTTCGATCACGCGCGACTGAAGGTTCACGCGATAGAATACTGCAAAATCTCTATAACCGTATATTCCTTTGAGATAATACTCCTTTATAATTTTTGAGATATATTTTGCCTCATCCTCATACGTGTTTAGCAGACAGAAGTGAACCTTTTCTCCAAGCCCTCTTTCTGTCCAGAGTTTCTTTGCTTTTCTCCCTGCATTCTTCGAGATGACGGCTCCGGAGACGTTGAGAATGTTCTGTGTCGAACGATAGTTCTGCTCCAGTTTAACCAGTTTTGCATCCGGAAAATCTCTGCTAAAGTTCAGGATGTTGTTGACATTGGCACCTCTGAACTTATAGATACTCTGGTCGTCGTCGCCAACAACACATATTTTCCTGTGAGCCGACGCCAGTAATTTAAGAAGATGATATTGAGCAAGATTGGTATCCTGAAATTCATCTACAAGGAAGTAAGAAAACTGATCCTGGTATTTTTTAAGTATCTTCGGATTTTCTTCGAACAGCTTCGCCGTTAACATTATGAGATCATCAAAATCAAGAGCGTTACTCCTTGCGAGCTCATCCTGATATCTGACATACACTCTCGCCAGCTTTTCATCAAAACCAAAGCCATCGCCCGATGAGATAAATTCCTGGGGTCCTATCAAAGAAGACTTCAAAAAACTTATGCGTGAAACGATGCCTTTATACAAAGCTTCATACATTTTGAGTTCCTTCAGAATGTGCCTCGTAAGGTTGTACTGGTCATCCTCATCGTATATAGAAAAATTGCTCATATAACCAAGGGCCTTTATTTCCTTTCGAAGTATCCGATTACATTGCGAATGGAATGTTCCTATCCAGGAAGAATTCATATTTTTACAGAGGAGATTGCTTATCCTCTCCCTCATTTCGTCAGCCGCTTTGTTTGTAAATGTAACCGTCAATATAGAATCTTGGGAGAGTTTTTTAGCCTTGGTCAGATAATGAAACTTGTGGGAGATAATCCTCGTTTTTCCGCTCCCTGCGCCAGCAAAGACAAGTAACGGTCCATCGGAATACATGAGGGCTTCTTTCTGCTGGGGATTCAGATTGTGCATTAAAGGCTCCTTTAAAATGTTAACAGATTTTAATTGGTTAAATCCATAATAGTTTCAACAAATTAAGACAGCTAATTTAAATTAATTTATTAATTTTTAAAATAAATCCTTAAAAATATTTTAATATTTTGAATATTTCCTGCGGCAAGACCACGGGGAATCATTCGCCGCTCGTTTATTCAACGGTAACGCTTTTAGCCAGATTCCTGGGCTGATCAACATCACATCCCCTTAAGACTCCAATATGATAGGCCAGGAGTTGTACGGGAATAGCCATTAATATCGTAGTGAGATATTTGTTCGATCCGGGAATGACAATATATTTATCGGATATTTCGCAGGAAGGACTCTTTGCATCGTCTGTTATAGATATCACTTTGCCCCCTCTGCTCTTCACCTCCTGAATGTTCGACAATATCTTCTCATGCAGGTCGTCTGCGGGAGCCAGTATGACAACAGGCAATTCTTCATCTATCAGCGCTATGGGACCATGCTTCATTTCACCTGCTGGGTATCCCTCAGCATAGATGTAGGATATCTCCTTCAGCTTTAGAGCTCCTTCCAGTGCAATGGGGAAAGCAGGTCCTCTGCCAAGATAGAGGAACCCTCTCGCCCTAAAAAATTCCTTTGCGATATCCTTTATTCGCCGGTCTTCTTCCAATGCACTTTCGACTTTTCCGGGTATCATCAGCAATTCCTTAAGCAACTCCCGAGAATGCCTTTTAGAAATAGCCGCGCGCGCCCTTCCAAGGCCGATCGCAAAAAGATAAAGCCCGGCAATCTGAGTTGTGAAAGCCTTTGTCGACGCGACACCTATCTCAGGCCCTGAATGGGTATAAAAAACGGCGTGGGCCTCGCGAGAGGAAGTACTCCCCACAACATTACATATCGAAAGCACTTTCGCTCCCATACGGTTAGCTTCTCTCTGGGCGGCAATCGTATCTGCTGTCTCACCTGACTGAGTAATCACGATCGCCAGATCTTCTGGTCCAATAAGAGGCTTTCTATAACGGAATTCTGAAGCTATGTCAATCTCAACGGGTATCCTCACGAGGTCCTCTATGATATATTTGCCAACAACGGAAGAATGATAGGAAGTTCCGCAAGCAACGATAAAAACCTTTTCCACAGACCTGAGATCACTCGCCCGCAGACCAAACTCCTTAAGATTCACCTCGCCGGTTTCGACATTCAGCCTTCCCCTCAAAGTATCGGCTATCGCGCGAGGCTGTTCATATATCTCTTTTAACATAAAGTGTTTGTATCCGCTCTTTTCAGCCATTGAGGGGTTCCATGATACGGATTTCACATTTTTTCTGACAGTAGTACCATTGAGTCTCTTGACGCCAACGCCATCGCTTGTCAGGATTGCCATCTCCCCATCATCAAGAAATATCACATCTCTTGAATAACTTAAGAAAGCGGGGACGTCGGAGGCTACAAATGATTCGCCCTCACCAAGACCGATAACAAGAGGGCTGTCCTTCCTGACCCCGATTATTTTGCCGGGTTCACCTTCCTTAACGACCGCAATTGCGTAAGCCCCATTCACCTCTTTCAACGCCTCTCTCACCGCCTCTTCAAGGGGCAGGCTTTTCGAGCAGTCCGCGATAAGATGGCACAGAACTTCCGTATCTGTTTCTGAGGTAAAACGGTATCCCCTTTGAATTAGCTTCTTTTTAAGCTGCAGGTAGTTCTCTATGATTCCGTTATGCACAAGAACGATTCCCTGAGACCTATGGGGATGGGCATTTTCTTCAGAGGGCTTTCCGTGGGTGGCCCATCTTGTGTGACCTATGGAGTTATGGCTTGAGGGGTTCTCTTGCTCAAGAAGTGTAATAAGGTTCTTTATCTTACCTTGGCACCTTCTGACCTGGATTCCGCCGTCAGAGAAAAAAGCCACTCCGGCAGAGTCATAGCCTCTATATTCAAGGCGCTTTAATCCTTCAAGTACGATAGAGACGGCATTTCTTTTTCCAATGTATCCTATTATCCCACACATATTATTAGTCAGCAGTCATCAGTCAATAGTCATTAGTAAAAAACCAATGACCAGTGACTGATGACCAATGACAGATAAAAAAATTCATATTATGTTTTCTTTTTTTTCTTCACATTTAACTTTTCACTTTTGACCTTTAACTTTCTTTTAAGTACCCAGCCCTCAATGTTCTTTTGTGGCACGCGGCTCAGTGCGAGCGCATTATCAGGTACATCCTTTGTTATGGTTGCGCCGGCGCCCACATATGCACCTTTTCCTATCCTGACAGGAGCGATAAGCTGGGAATCGCTTCCTACAAACACGTTATCCTCGATGGTCGTGGTATTTTTTTGGTACCCGTCATAGTTACAGGTAATCGTACCAGCGCCCACGTTGACATTCGCACCTATCATAGAGTCACCGAGATAAGTGAGATGCAGCGCCTTTGTGCGCGGTCCGACTACGGATTTCTTGACCTCGACAAAATTTCCAATCTTCGCATCTTTGCCGATCTCGGTTCCAGGCCGCAGATGCGCAAATGGCCCAATTGTCGCTCTCCTTTTCACAACAGCATTTTCAATCAGAGTCGAATCCTTGATGACCGCGCCATGTTCAACGACGCTATCGAAAATCCTCACATTAGGATAAAGAATACATCCTTTTCCAATTCTGGTATTTCCCTCAAGATATACATTCGGATAGATAACCGTGTCGCTTCCGATCTCAATATCCATATCTATAAAAGCTGAATTCCCGTCGACAAAGTTTACACCCCTTGCCATGTGACCTCTTATGATCTTGTGTCTCATAAATTGCCGGGCCCTTTCCAGTTCCTCCTGAGTATTGATCCCCATGAATTCATCTTCTGAGCCTATGCAAAAAGCAGCGGTCTTAACACCTTCCTTAACCGTAATTCTCACAACGTCAGTCAGATAGTATTCACCTTTAGATTTATTCAATTGTACTCTTCCCAGAAGCTTCGCCGCATCGCGCTCAAAAGCATATATCCCGCTGTTCACTTCCCTTATCGATCTTTCCATGGCTGTTACATCCCTGTTTTCTTTTATGGAAATCAGCCTGCCGTCGTAATCTCTTACAATTCTTCCATACGTACCCGGCTTTTCAGATTCGAAAGAGAGAACGGAGAGACTGTTATTTTCCCTTTTGTGCAACGAAAGAAATTTCCTGAGCGTCTCGGCCGTTATCAGGGGAGCATCACCATTTATTACAAGGATTGTCTCGTTGAACTCGCTAAGTAACGGCAGCGCTTTCCTGAGCGCATCCGCCGTACCTCTCGCCTTCTCTTGATAAGCGAAGACCACACTGTCAGAAAGAACCAGGCAATCTTTAATCTCTTGAATATGTTCCCCGACAACAATCACGATTTTTCGGGGGCCGAGTCTGTAAAGCGCATTTAAAACATGCTGAAGCATGGGGACACCGCAGATTCTGTGGAGAACTTTGGGCAGGGAGGAGCGCATTCGCGTTCCAAGACCTGCGGACAATACAACCACCTCTATATTCATATCTTTACCATAGTTATTTTCAGAGAATAGGCGAAAATACTACTTCTCAACCTTCGCAATTACCTCGTCAGGCACATCAAAATTGGTATATACATTCTGGATATCATCGTGTTCTTCAAGCGCCTCTGTCAGCCGCATCATCTGATCTGACTGTTTTTCATCAAGCGCAACATAACTTCTCGGCAACATTGTGACTTCCGCCAAACCGACCGGGATTCCCGCTTCCTCTATTGCTATGCGGACATTGTTCATATTCTCCGGTGTGGTGATAATCTCGTAATTATCCTCCTTTGGATCATTCTTCATGTCTTCCGCTCCTGCTTCGAGGGCTATTGCCATCAGAGTATCTTCATCGGTTTTATTTTTTTCAACAAGAATGTATCCTTTTTTATCAAACATCCATGATACGCAACCCGCTTCCCCCAGGCTACCGCCCAGCTTGGTCATAATGTGTCTTATTTCCGAAGTCGTTCTGTTCTTGTTGTCCGTTAGCGCCTCCAGCATGATGGCAACACCCCCCGGTCCGTACCCTTCATACAAGGTTTCTTCATATGATACGCCAGGAAGCTCGCCTGTGCCCTTCATGATCGCCCTCTTTATATTCTCACCGGGCATATTTACTTCCTTTGCCTTTTCGATGGCCACCCGGAGTCTCGGATTTCCCGCGGGATCACCGCCGCCAAGGCGTGCAGCAACCGCGATCTCTTTGACAATCTTACTGAAAAGTCTTCCCTTTTTTGCATCAATGTGGGCTTTCTTATGTTTGATCTGCGCCCATTTAGAGTGTCCTGACACGCTCTCCTCGATTCATACGATATATTTTTAGAAAAAAATGGGTATTTTTAATGATAATGCTCTCGAAAATGGGCTGTCAAGCTTCAATGCCGTATTCCTTAATCTTTGTGAGAAGGGTTTTATAACTCACCTCAAGGATTTCCGCAGCTTTGCTTTTGTTACCTCTTGTCTCTCTGAGAACTTCGAGGATTCTCTGAGTTTCGGCTATTTTCGATGCCTCCTTTGAGACAGACTCAAGAGATACTCCGGCAGGCGCCAATTTTTCGTGGGCTCCTGAAACGGGACTTTTGCCGGGACCAAGATGCTCAGGAGTAATCAACTCGCCTTCAGAGAGTATCACCGCTCTTTCTATTGCATTCTCAAGTTCTCGGACATTTCCTTTCCAATAAAAGTTCATGAGCATATTAATAGCTTCCTTAGAGACACTTTTCAACTGCGTTTTCATTTCGAGGCAATATTTGCTCACAAAATATTCCACGAGCAGGGGGATATCTTCTTTCCTCTCCCGTAATGGTGGAATCTTGACGGGGAATACATTTAACCTGTAATAGAGGTCTTCCCGGAATGTCTTGTCTTCAACCGCTTTTTCCAGATCCTTATTGCTGGCAGCAATGATCCGAACATCAACCTTTATTGGTCTCACCGCACCTACTCTCTCTATCTCTCCTGTTTCGATTGCCCTCAGGAGCTTCGACTGTATCCCAAAATCCATATCGCCAATTTCATCCAGGAATATAGTCCCCTTGTCAGCGAGTTCGAACTTCCCGGGCTTTCGTGAATCCGCACTCGTAAACGAACCTTTCTCGTGCCCGAAAAGCTCGGACTCAAGAAGATCTCTGGGAATGGCCGCACAATTGATCGGCACAAACGGATAGTTCTGCCTGTTACTGAGATTGTGTATGGCTCTAGCGAATAATTCTTTGCCAGTACCGCTCTCTCCTAAAAGAAGAACCGTAGTTTTCGTGGGAGCAACCTTCTGCACAATCTGAGCGACATGTACAATTTTTTCGCTTTTGCCAATGATCCTCGGCAGGCCAAGTTTTGAAGCGAATTCCTCTTTTAAAAGTATGTTCTCTGTAATAAGCCTCTGCGTCTCGATAGCCCTTTTGATCAGCATTAAAAGATAGTCAGTATCAAAAGGCTTTGCAATGAAATCGAAAGCTCCTTCTTTCATAGCCTCAACCGCCTTCTCGATAGAACCAAAGGCTGTCATGATGATGACCGGCCTGAGCTGATTTTCTTCTCTCGAAGCTTTCAATACGTCTATACCGTCCTTGTCGGGCAGCCGCAGGTCAGTCAGGATAAGGTCTATCTTGTGTTCTTTCAGACAAGCAATTCCTTCATTTCCGTCTTCTGCAAGAAAAACCTTGTATCCTTCAGACTCAAGGGTTTCCTTCAGCATCGTAGCCATTGATTCTTTGTCTTCTACAACGAGTATAGTCTCCATCTACATCTTTGCCTCTTGAAGAGCTTCTTTACAAGCGCATTTTCTTTCGGCAGGTATTAGCTTAAGCGCCCCTTTTAAAAGTTCTTTGAGAACGTGCGTCGTACCACGAATGACGTCTTTAACTTCTGTCGTAGTTAATTTCTTCTTCATGATGCCAGCTGCGTAGTTCGTCACAACGCTAACCCCCGCATAGCAGATCTCCGCTTCCCGCGCAAGTGAGGCTTCAGGCATCGCAGTCATTCCGACGACATCGGCACCAAGCATGGCAAACATCCTTATTTCTGCCCGTGTCTCAAGCCTGGGGCCATTCACGCAAATATACGTGCCCGCTCCCTCAAATTCTATCTCCGTCTTCTCTCCTGCCTCCCACAGAGCTTGTCTCAACTCCGGACAAAAAGGCTCGGTAAAATCGATGTGTACGACGGAATCAGCGCCGTCAGCACCATCAAAAAAAGTGGAATCTCTGGCTTTGGTCATGTCTATGATCTGATCGAGAAGAACAACTTTTCCCGGCACCATGCGGTGACTGATGCCACCAACAGCGCCAACAGAAACGAGTCTTTCCACTCCGAGTTCCCTGAAGCCCCATACATTAGCTCTATAATTTATTTTGTGGGGAGGAATGTTATGCTCTAATCCGTGCCTGGGCAGAAAAACGACTTCCCTGTCAGAGAGTTCCCCAATGACATAGGAACCGGAGGGGAAGCCGAAAGGTGTTAAAATCTCTCTTAAATTCTGGACATTGAACCCCTCAAGCTCATAAAATCCGCTTCCTCCTATGATTCCGATCACTTAATGGTCTCCTCTACAGGCATCCGGTCTCTGGGCCAAATTCATCTGACTGACTGGAGACAAATTTTTTCATCTCGAATCAATCGGTAATCCTAAAATATGACTAATAACCACTCAATTCTAACATATTAAAAAATGGATCATTGTGTCAAAAAAAACACACTCTATTGTCTGACGACAACACAGCAGGGAGCTATGAATTCCCGGGACTGATGAATTTTCTCACACTTTTTACGAGAACAGCCCCGCAAGCCAATATCCAGGATAGTGGATCACCAAATAACATTAGGATTCGGCAGGGTAACGCTGGCACTATATTTGCTTTCCGTATGAGATTCCTTAATTTTCTATCCGGATATGCGACTACAGCGAACATTAAAAAGGCAAGTCTGCTTCGACGGCATCGGGCTTCATACAGGCCATTACTCGAAGGTCTGTCTCAAGCCGGCTCCGCGTGATACCGGTCTTATATTCATAAGAACAGACCGGGATATAGCGATAAAAGCAAATATCGGCTCGGTTACGGATACCGCCTTCGCTACCACTCTCGGTTACAATGGTACAAAGATACGCACTGTTGAGCATATCCTGGCTGCCCTCTCCGGACTTGGTATCGACAATCTGATCATTGAGGTGAGTGGTCCCGAAATTCCGATTCTTGATGGTAGTTCAATAGAATTGACAAGGCTAATATTGAAGAGTGGCATTGCAAAACAAGGGAAGAAAAGACCTTTTATTAGAATCACAACCCCTTTTGTTCTCGCGGATGGCCATGCTGAAATTGCCGCCTTCCCATTTAATGGAAAACATATAACCTATAGAATTCAGTTTAATCATCAACTCCTTGGAGAGCAAAAAATGAGCATTGAGTTGACAGAGGAAAACTTCGTAATGCAGATAGCTCCTGCGCGTACTTTTGGATTTCTGAAAGACGTGGAATGCTTGAAGTCCAACGGATTTGCAAAGGGAGGCTCCATAGATAATGCTATTATCCTCGGGGAAAGCGGCGTGTTGAACTCTTCAGGTCTGAGATTCAAGGATGAATTTGTCCGGCACAAAATACTCGATCTAATGGGGGACTTATCTCTTTCAGGATTTCCAATTTATGCTCATATAGTGGCAAATAAGTCCGGACATACGACAAATATCAAATTTCTAAAGAAGATGCTTTCACATCCCGAGTACTGGGAGCTTGCTGCCGAGGCTGAGGAACAGCCTGTCTTCTCTTATATTTAAAAAAGTCTTATTTTTCAAAAAGTTACAAATTTCCACTTGAATTTTTTGGGGGAAATAGAGTTTCATATCTGGTGAAGACCGCAAAAAGAAGGGCTGGAGAATTTCTTCTCCAGCCAATAATATGTTTTTAGCGTGAAGGGATAATTATTTCTTTTTTGCGGTCTTCTTCGCTGCTTTTTTCTTCGTCGCTGCTTTCTTGGTTGCCATTAAAATTCACCCCCTTTCTGCCCGCACATTCCCGAAGATATGCGGGATCTCAAATACTCAGAGTCTGCCTATAAGAGTAATTCTTTTGCCCGATAAAATCTTTTTGAGACCGGCGTCACCCTTTTTCCTCTTGGCCCTGTATTCTTCTTCATCCATGATAGAACAATTGATTTTTCGATCAAACCTTTTTTCGAGGTCCTTAAGCTCCCGGGGAAGTGATGAGGAGGCACCTATGACAAAAAGATCCACCGTGTCCACCTCATTTCCCTCTGCATAAGGACCATAAATAAAGGCGGCTTTCGCACCGGAGGCTCTTAAGACAGCCTTAAGAGCACCTGGCAGACCCAGAGATTTTGTTATGAGATTTTTCAGCTCGGCATACAGAGGTGAATCCTTGTTCGCCTGGAAATATCTGAGGTTCACAATTTTCTCGCTGGCCACTATTCCCATTTTTTCGAGATTATCGAGCTCTCTCTTGATACCCGACGGATTTTTCCTTAGTAACTTGGCGATCTCTCTTATATAAAACTGTTCATCCGGGCTGTTAAGAAGCAGCGACAAAACATCTGCTCTTACCGATGATGAAAACAAACTTTTTAACATATTCTATCCTTGTCTCAGTTTATACATAAAAAAATCACATTTGTCAACAAAAAAATCATTTTTGAGAACAATTAATGCATTTTTGTGAACGATCTTATATTGAGAACAATCGTTCTAAAATCTTGAACCTTTAAAATATCATCTCTCTAACTTTATTCAGATTCATTGGGTCATCGAATGGCCTCTTTTTGGGTGTCTCGAGGATAATCGGTATATTCCTGAAAGAATGATAGTTGATGAAAGTGCTCAATCCCTTTATTCCTATTTTGCCGAAACCGATATGTTCATGTCTGTCTATGCGCGAGCCGACTTCCCCTTTTGAGTCATTGAGATGTATCAGTTTCGTCTTATCGCGGCCCATGTAATGTTCTATTTTGCTCGAAATTTCCTTTATTATTTCATTGCTGCAAATGTTGTATCCGGCTGCGAAGGCATGACATGTATCGACACAGATGCCAGATATCAAACGCCCTTTCACGAGATTCGTGATTTCTGACAATTCTTCGATAGAGGAGCATATGTCACCTCTCTCTCCAGCAGTGTTCTCCACAAGCAACCCTGCTTTCCAATCTCCTCTCCGGGCGACTTCATTCAGCGCATCAATTGCCCTCTTCGTGGCTGTATGTTGATCATTTCCCGATGCGCTCCCTGTGTGGAGAATAACAAAATCGGCACCAATAGCGTCAGCTCTTCCCATCTCCAGAGTGAGCAGATCGATAGATTTCCTTCGCAATGTGTTGTCTTTTGCTGCCATATTTATAAGGTAAGACGAGTGCACATAGACTGGTGATATATCGAAGTTCGTCCTGGATAATCTGAACAATGATACATCGTCTTCGGAGAGTTCTTTGACTGACCACCCCCGCGGATT
>JBFLXE010000055.1:0-16105 GCA_040757455.1 Nitrospirota bacterium | reverse complement strand
AATATGGCTGGATGCCGAAGAAACACAATGACGACACCTTGTAAAATTAATCCACGTAAGAATATCCGTATTCGGATATCTGAGCATTATCCAGGTGTCATGGTGAGCCTGTCATGGTGAGCCTGTCATGGTGAGCCTGTCGAACCATGAAGAGGTTTGCCATATAAATATTTATGTCGATTCATTGTGTTTATGAGGTGTCCAGCCATATTAATTTTCTCATTTGGACAAGTCTATTTTTGCAGTATCTTATCCGCCTGTCGCTAGCGCGAAAACGAAAGGACGAAAACCCCGGAAGGAATCGTGTACATTATCAGCACCTCATACAGAATGACTGTAAGATAGACGAAGATGACCAGACCCAAAAAAACTCTGGTGACAACAAAATTTTTGCACAGGCAGAATACAAAAAGCGCAATTGAAGTAATCATAAATTTGATTACGATGAAAGGCGTGACGCCGCTTTGCAAAAGTGTCGCCATAAAAGGATTGATTTCAATAACGTTTCTTTCCTGCATAAGTAATAAGGTAAAAAAAGCATCGAGCAAGCTTAGAACCAACAGAAAAAGAAGCACAACAAATAATTTTGCACTGTAGCGATCCATGAAATAAAATCTATCCCGGTCATCGCTTCTCCGGGTGAACTTTCTCCGCCCCCCCAAAAAGGTATATTTACTCATGAGCGGTGTTGACTTCTTGCGCCTGTCAGGGACAGTACGTCTGTTGATATTCGGGCTTTTCATTTTTTACAAGGAAAGAATTAAATCATCTATATGTTTTATAGCGAAAAATGGTGGAAAAAACAATTAACGCATAGTTCAAATAATTAGAAAAAAGGTATTAAAAAATTTTAAAACTAAAGTTCAGGCCCTACCCGACAATGTCTGTCTTATTAAGGCTGGACTCGGAAAGATTTCGACGGGCCTCTTTATATGTTAAATAGAGCGCCTCGCTCAACAATAGTTCCGGATATCTCACGGTTGCTTCTATCGCATCCTGGAGGGGGTAGTCAACATAATAATCCTCCGCATACACGATCCTGATAAACCTTCTCTTCAGTAAATAGCAGCGTTTCTTCCCTCCATTTTTGTCAGTAAAAGGAATAATAACATGTTCCGCGTCTTGTTCAAGGTTATAATGCCTGATTAATTCATCTATTTCTTCCACAATATTCCAATCTGCGTGCCCTGAAGACTAATTATTTATAATTTTACACTCTTAAAATTTGTGAAATCAAATAGATTCGATTCACGCAAAATGCATGATGTCGGGCGTGCGTGCGGTATAATTGTCTTAATTCTCTGAAAGGAGGTTGTACATGTCCAGTTTTAAAGACAGAATAATCCGGGCCGCCAGATTGGACATCCATCTTTATGAAGAAGTCGAGGCTGACACTCAAGCATTGGGACAAGCTATGGCGGTCGTATTTCTTTCGAGTATCGCAGCAGGAATCGGCGCGTTACAAAAAGGGGGCTTGGGCGGAATTCTGATATCTACAACCGGCGCGCTTATCGGCTGGTTTATATGGGCTTATCTCACATATTTTATAGGCACCAAATTATTGCCGGAAGAGCAAACGAGAGCTACTCCCAGTGAACTATTGCGAACTATCGGATTTTCAAGTTCGCCGGGCCTGATCAGAGTGCTGGGCATAATACCCGGATTGACAGGCATAGTGATGTTTGGTGCATCCGTCTGGATGCTCGTGGCCATGGTCATTGCCGTCAGACAGGCTCTCGACTATAAAAGTACGCTCCGCGCGGTCGCGGTCTGCATAATAGGCTGGTTAATCCAGATAACTTTTTTCCTGATCCTGTTTTCCGCTATTGTAAAACTCCGGTGACGTCAATTATATTCAATTATACACATTATAATATTATAATAATATTATAACGGGCCAGAGAGTTGAACGCTTTCAGGTATTATTTATATCGAGGGCGTGACCTGACTCTCTTCACAAATATGACCAGAAAGCAAAGAAACAGTGTTTCTCCGAAAGCAAAGAGAGTCCATTTGAATGAAGACGGTACGTAACGAGACACTTCTCTATGAAAATCCGGATTCGATCCCAGTGAGAATATTTCTGTGATAAAACCTCCATGGATTATTATCGCCGCGTAGTTCCAGACAAATGCGAGAAAGATGACAAAAGCCCCTGTAAGCAGCAACAACGCCTCAGAGGTCATGATCCTTACAGGGTATCTCCTCTTAAGGAGATAGAGTGTGACCCCTCCGATGACAATCATCGTTGCTGCACAAATGAGGGGTGCCAAGACAGGACCCGCCCATATAATGGGTACGAGAAAAAGGATATCCCATGTGAGCAAAGACTCGGGCCAGTCGAGCAACAACTTCAGCCATACGTAATAAAAAATGTCCCAGATGCCAAAGGAGACAACAAAATATGAAAAACGATCGTAGAAATTCCTGCCGCTTAAGATACCAATGGAGACAAGCATTGTTATGGTTGAAATCTCACGCAGATATTCAATCGAAAGCTCCTGAAGAGCCATCTGTTTTAATGGAAATGCAAAACCCTCAGGATAGTATAACTGTCGCAGGTAAACGACCACCGCTGCCTCCAGAAATCCCATGGCAATACCGAAAATTGCGAGAACGATTATCTTATTTTTCACCCGAAGATACCTTCAAATGCACTTGAGATCAATCCGGTGTTATTTCTACTGCGGGGTCAGAAGAAATTCAAGAAGCGCTTTTTGCGTATGAAGTCTGTTTTCAGCCTGATCAAACACGACGCTGCGGGGGCCGTCTATTACCTCATCAGTTATTTCTTCCCCCCTGTGGGCAGGCAGACAATGGAGCACAATGGCATCCGAACTTGCATATGAGAGAAGTCTGTTGTTCAGCTGGTACTTCTTGAATTTCGGTTTCTTTTTTGCCGCCTTCTTCTCCTGCCCCATGCTAACCCAGACATCAGTATAAACAACATCGGCATTCCGCGCGGCTTCTTTTGGGTCTTTCACAAGGACGACCTCATTTTTCGCGAACCGTTTCGCCTCAGCAAGGACATCAGAGTCTGGTTCAAAGCCTTCAGGACAGGCAAGAGCTATATTCACTGCCATACGCGAAGCGGCCTCAATAAGAGAATTTGCGACATTATTGCCGTCACCGACATAGGCCAATCTAATACCCTCAAGCCGGCCTTTCTTTTCGAGAATCGTCATCAGATCGGCAAGTGCCTGGCAAGGATGATGAAGATCACTGAGACCGTTGATTATAGGGACAGAAGAATGAAGTGCGAATTCATCAATTGTATCGTGCTCGAAAGTCCTCAAGATGAGGGCATTCAGATATCGTGAAAGCACTCGCGCGGTATCTCGAACTGTCTCTCCCCTCCCTATCTGTATCTCTTTAGCATTCATATAGATCGGCTGCCCTCCCAGTTGATAGATACCGACTTCGAAAGCCACCCTCGTTCTGGTCGATGCCTTTTCAAAAAGCAGGCCTATACTCTTCCCGATCAGGGGACACTTGTCTTTATCTTTGCCCGATTTAAGTTCAATAGCCCTCCTAAGAAGAAGGTCTATTTCTTCGGATGTCAGATCCCATACCCTCAAATAATCTCGCTTGCTCAACCGCTTCTCATAACCTTATAATTTCAAAAAAATTTCATCGAGAACACCGATGAGATGATCTATATCCTTCTTTTGAATGATTAAAGGCGGCGTGAATCTCAAGACTTTCCCGGCAGTACAATTCACGAGAACCCCCTTTTCCATACATGCCCTTACGATTACGTCACAGTCTCGTGTCAGCTCCGCTCCCAGCATCAGCCCGATGCCCCTCACTTCTTTTATCAGCCGCGGAAATTTTGATTTGAGGTATTCAAGCTTCTCCGCAAAATATTTACCCATTCTTTCACACTGATCCAGTATAAACCCATCCTCCAGAAGTGTTTCCAGAGTCGCAACAGCTGCCGCACAAACAAGGGGGTTACCACCAAAAGTCGACGCATGGCTGCCAGGTTGAAAAGCCGACGCTGTCCTGTCGGTGGCAAGCATGGCGCCTATGGGTACGCCATTGCCGAGGCCCTTTGCCAGTGTCATCACATCAGGTACCATACTAAAATGTTCATGTGCAAAAAGTTTCCCCGTTCTCCCCATTCCGGTCTGCACCTCATCTAAAATAAGAGCCAGATTATTTTCATCACAAAGGGATCTCACCTCTTTCAGATAGTCGGGGTCGGGCAAAACGACACCCCCTTCTCCCTGTATTGGTTCTAACAGAATGGCACACGTGTTCGCTGTAATCGCTTTATTGAGTGCTCTGATATCATTAAACGGAACATATGTGAAGCCCGGCACCAGAGGCTCAAATCCCTTCTGAAATCTCTCCTGGCCTGTTGCGGTGAGTGTTGCAAGTGTTCTTCCGTGAAAAGAGTTTTCTGCTGTAATAATCTCGAACCTTCCCGGATCTATCTTCTCCTTCGCATATTTTCGAACGAGTTTGATCGCTGCTTCATTGGCTTCGGCACCCGAGTTGCAGAAAAAAACCTTGTCTGCGAAGGAGTGTTCCACAAGAAGTTTAGCGAGTTTTATCTGTGGTTCTATATGATAGTAATTCGAGACGTGTACAAGTCTCTGTGCCTGTTTCTGAAGTGCAACGACGACACGTGGATGGCAGTGCCCCAGAATATTAACTGCAATCCCTCCTACAAAATCAATATATTCCTTCCCGTCTGATCCCCACACCTTTATGCCGCGTCCCTTTCTCAAGACTACAGGATATCTGGTGTAAGTGTTCATGATATAGCGATTAGATTCCTCAAAAAATTTCTTGATCTCCATTATCGTGTGATAATAACGAAAAATATGGCGAAAAATCAAACGCGGTATAATTCTTAATGACGTACGTAACCCTATTTACTTTATGTTCAGCTATGTATTAAAATTATGAACTTTTCGAGGAGGTGACGCACTTGGTAAAAATAAGGCTTACACGTTTGGGAGCGCACAAGAGACCTTTCTACAGAATTATCGTCGCCGATTCCAGGTCAAGAAGGGACGGCCCTTTTATAGAGATACTCGGGACGTATGATCCCTTGAAAGATCCTGCCGGAATAAGTCTCAATCTGGATAAGGCAAAATTTTGGTTACAAAAGGGAGCTCAACCTACGGATAAAGTTAAAAAGCTAATGCAAAGGGCTGGTTTATAATCAGTCCGAACTCGCATGGAGGTGGATACGAATGAAAGAGTTAGTCGAAAAGATGGCTAAGGCCCTCGTTGACAGGCCTGAAGAGGTGAATGTTACAGAGGTTGACGGCGAGAAGACTACTGTCTTTGAACTCAGGGTTGCGCCTAGTGATCTCGGAAAGGTTATCGGAAAACAAGGTAAAACCGCCCGGGCGATGAGGACTATTCTAAGCGCCTCAGGTACAAAAATCGGTAAGCGTTGCGTACTCGAAATACTCGAGTAAAAATAGAATCTCAGCAGGAACGTATCGGAGTTTGATTTCCTGAACACAATTCTTTAGCTTAAGAAGAAATGGGGTGGGATATGAAATATCTACCCCTGATCCTTTGTTCCCTTTTCAGTTCCTTGTAGCGTAACGGGGATGACTTTTGAGATAATTACGATATTCCCTGCAGTCTTCCACGCTTATGTGGGTGAAGGAATAATCAGGAAAGCGCTGCAGAGAGGACTGGTGTGGATAGGCATCCATAATCTCAGAGATTTTACACGGGACAAGCATAGAACGGTGGATGACTATCCTTATGGAGGAGGCTCAGGAATGGTTATGAAACCCGAGCCTTTTTTCTTAGCCGTCGAGAAACTCTGTCCCGATAAAGCACAGAGAAGGGTTATTTTACTCAGCCCGGCAGGAAAAAAATTTGATCAGAAGATGGCTCTGGAATTTTCGGAAGAAAAAAGAAAGATATTTTTGTTGTGCGGAAGATACGAAGCGATCGATGAGAGAGTTAAAGCATATCTGGCTGACGAGGAAATCTCAATCGGCGATTACGTCCTGACCGGCGGAGAATTGCCGGCTTTGGTTATAATAGACGCCGTCACGCGACTTATACCGGGCGTACTTGGCGACGAACATTCTGCAGAGGTGGAATCTTTTTCATGGGGGATACTTGACTACCCTCATTACACAAGGCCCCCTGTATTCAGGAACATGGAGGTTCCGGAGGTCCTGCTTTCGGGTAACCATCGAGATATCCAGCGATGGAGACGTAAGGCGGCGCTCCGCCGGACTCTGGAAAGAAGACCAGAACTTCTCGCAAAGATTGAACTGAATGAACAAGACTTTGAATTGATTAAGGAGATAAGGGAGGAATCACAATGAATTTTATAAGAGCCATAGAGGAGGGCTTCAGGAAAGAGATGCCCGACTTTGGTGTCGGTGATACCGTCAGGATTCTGGTGAAGGTTGTGGAAGGTGATAAAGAGAGAATACAGCCTTTCGACGGCGTCGTCATAGCAAAGCGTGGTGGCGGCACAAGAGAAACCTTCACTGTCCGTAAGATGTCCTTCGGTGTTGGTGTGGAAAGAATTTTTCCTATTCTTTCACCCTCTATTGAAAAAATAGAAGTTCTTAAAAAAGGCACTGTGAGAAAGGCAAAATTATACTACCTGAGAGGCAAGAAAGGTAAGGCCGCCAAGATCAAAGAGAAGGAAAGGATATCTCCGGAGAAGGATTCCGCCAGCCAGTAGTGTCGTGACGATACCAGCATTGATCAGACTTGTCCACAAAGAAAATTGATATGTTGGACAACAGGGACCATGGATATTTATCAATATGATGAGTCTGTTAGAAAAAGAGGTTTTTCGCAGATTGTAGGTATTGATGAGGCCGGGAGAGGTCCACTTGCAGGCCCCGTCGTAGCCGCGGCAGTTATCCTTAAAGAGAATGTAAGGATTAGCGGCCTGAGAGATTCCAAAATAGTTGCGGAGAAGGAGAGGAGACGCTTATATAACGAGATCCGGAATTCTTCTCTGGATATTGGCATAGGTATCGTTGAGCCTGAGGATATAGACAGACTTAATGTCCTGAGGGCTACAAGACTCGCCATGCAAAGAGCCGTTGAAAAGCTTTGCCGGCGCCCCGATATCCTTATTATTGACGCTTTGTCCCTCCCTGGGTTGTCCATCGCACAACTTTCCCCTATAAAGGCCGAAAATGTGAGCGCCTCTGTTGCAGCTGCCTCTATTGTTGCGAAGGTAACGCGCGATGAGATCATGTACGGCTATCACCGCCAATATCCCGAATATAATTTCGACAAACATAAAGGTTATTCCACAAGAGATCATCTTCATAAGATACGCCTTTACGGCCCGTCCCCTATCCACAGAAAGACTTTTTTCAGAGTCATGGAACTTGACCTTCCATTTTGAGTTTTATGGATGTATCGAATAACTACCTTTTTAATACCGCATTTCTGTAAAAAGAGCCAACAAGGAAAAATATAAAATTCATCATGACAATACAGGCACCTGTTGGAAAGTTCAGAATGACGGAAAGGGATGTGCCTGTTAACACTGCTGTCACTGCGAAAATCGCTGATGTCACCATCGAACTCTTGAAGCTCCTTGCAATCTGAAAGCCGGTAACCGCGGGCAGAATCAAAAGCGAAGAAGTAAGCATTATACCGACGACTTTCATTGTGAGAACAACTGTGATTCCTGTCAGGATAACAAGTAACGAATTTATACTCCTGGTATTAATTCCTGATGCCCTGGCAAATTCTTCGTCAAATGCTGTCGAGAGATGTTCGTGATAAAACAAAGTTATCATCAGGAGAACAACCAAAGAAAGGACTATCGACGTTAGAACCTCGGTTTTGCTTATAGCGAGTATATTGCCGAAAAGAAAACTGAATATATCCACGTTGAAGCCGCCCGCGATACTCGCGATAAGCACTCCTCCAGCGATACCTAACGAAGAAACTATTCCAATGGCAGCATCTCCATAAAGCTTAGTTTTCTCTATTATTTTGAGTATTCCGAGGGAGCTCAGCACAACAACCGGAATCGCAGTATAAACAGGCTGCTGCTCAAGGAGAAGACCTATGGCCACGCCCCCGAAAGTTACATGTGCAAGCCCGTCTCCTATCAGTGATAAGCCTCTCAAGACGAGAAGTACTCCCAATATCGAACATACCAATGCGATAAATGAGCCGGCAATAATGGCCCTCTGCACAAATTCGTATTTCAGGAAACTGAATAACTCCATATCAATTATGCCTGTGACAAATGAGGTGTTGGGTAAATTCACCGAAGTAGTCGGTCATGCTTTGAGAAATACAGAACTCTTCAAAGCTTCCGTAAAAGACCAGTTTTTTATCAAGATACATGAGCTTTGAGGCATATTTCCCGATATTCGCTATGTCGTGGGTAACCAGGACGACTGTCACCCTTTTGATCCGGTTGAGTTCGCCCACAGTCTGAAAGAAAATCTCTCTTGCCTCAGGGTCAAGCGCTGTTGTCGGTTCGTCAAGGATCAGCAACTCCGGTTTGTTGACTACTGCTCTTGCAACTAATACCCTCTGCTGCTGGCCGCCTGAAAGCTCGCCGATCAATTTGTTCTTGATGTCAAGTACATCCATTAATTTCATAGCTTCCTCTAAAGCTTTTTCGTCCTCTTCTTTAACTCTTTTCGGGAATACTTTTTTTGAAAACAGCCCCAGTGAAACCACTTCTTTGACCGTAGCAGGAAAATATGGGTTAAAATGCGCCAGTTTCTGCGGCAGATACCCGACTCTGAACCATTCTTTGAAGTTATCGGGTCTTTCACCGAATAGGGAGAGTTTACCTTTTTCAGCCCTCACCAAACCCAGGATTATCTTAATCAGCGTGGTTTTTCCGGAGCCATTCGGTCCCACGAGTCCGACATAATCTCCATACTCCACATTAAAAGAGATGTTACTCAGCACTTCCACAGAGTTATATCTGAAAGACAGATTCTCAACGTAAATAATGCTCATTGACATTCAAGCCCGATCTTGAGGTTTTCCAGATTCTCTGTCATCAATGAAATGAATGTCACATCTCGGTCCAGTTCATCTTTTGACACATTATGAGCACCGTGAAGCCGAAGGAGCTTTGCACCAGTCTCTCTTGATATCATCTCCGCAATGCGGGGTTCAATCAATTCTTCATAAAAGATATATTTAATGTTATCTTTTTTCATTCTCTCGATCAGGTCTACTAAATCTTTCGGCGTGGGCTCTGCGTTCGGCGAAAAACCCCTGTAAGCCGACAGATATTTTAGGCCGTATCTTCTGGCTAAATAACTGAAGGCAAAATGTCCTCCATGAATGAAGACGGTCTTCTTGCAGTTAGAAAGAGCCTTTTCATAAGTCCCATCGAGATCTCTAAGTTTTGACCTATAAGTTTCCGCATTTTTGATATAAAAATCACTGTCCTCCGGATCTTTCTTAACAAAACCCTCCAGAATATTATTCACCATTTTTTCTGCATTCGAAAAATCAAGCCAGATGTGAGGGTCAATCATGTCATGTTCATGTGTAAGTTTATCGGCCTCTCTGACAGGATATTTGTCTCTGCCCTTCTCTTCTGAAGCTTCAATGCGCCACTTCTCAAGAACAACTCCTTCGCCCGCCTCGATTATCAAAAGAGCCCCGCCCTTGATGCCGCTGGCAATATCACCAGCCCATGGTTCCATATGACTTCCTGTATAAATGAAAATATCTGATTCATTGATCCTTGTTACGTCCCCGGGTTTTGGCTCGAAACTGTGCGTCTCAACACCCGGGGGTAAGAGGAGAGAAACATCTGCTCTATCTTTTCCAACATTTCTTGCAAAATCATAAACTGGGAAAATACTCGCTACAACCCTGAGTTTCTTTGGTGTTTGGCGATCCTCGTTTCTCTTGCATGCATATAGCAAGAGGGTCACAAAAAGGGGAAAAAGGGCAATAAGAAAAATTCTGATTTTCATGTCGTTTTATCCCTTCTTGTTTTTCTTGCATCTGCTACAGAGACCATTGACCTGAAGGATATGGGAAACCACTTTTCCTTTCAATTCCTCTTTCACCAACTTTTCCAGTTCACGCAATCTACAAAGATTGATATCCTCCACATTACGGCATGACAGACAGATGAAGTGGTGGTGATGCGATCGATTCCGGCAGAAAAAATAGTACAGATTACGATTCGGATGAGAGATCTTCCAGATCACATTTCCTTCGACAAGTTCTTCCAGATTGCGGTACACTGTCGGAAGGCCTATCTTGTTGAATCGCATCTTCATCCTTTCCCATATTTCTTCAGGACTCAGGTAGATAGTCTCTTTCATCAGGATATCCAGAATAGCCACTCTTTTCGGAGTCACTTTAAGTTTCAACTTTTTGAGAATAAATGGAAAGTCATCAGGCATATGAATAATTTTCGCAAATAGAAATCATTTCTATTAAGACAGAATAAATGAAGAATTGTCAACCCAAAAACTGCAATTGATGATCTGGTTATTTCCTCAGCATGCCGCCTGTTTGTTCAATCAAGAAATTGACGAGAGAATTATGAATGGTCTCGACTTCTTCGTCGGTAAGGGTTTTTTCCTTAGAACGATAAGTGATGCTGAAGGCAAGGCTCTTTTTGCCCTCGGGAATATTGCCTCCTCTATAAAAATCAAAAATTGATACTTCCTCTATGATCTCCGACGAATAAGACATTATCAGTTCTTTAATTTTTGAAGAAGGTATGCTTTCGTCAACAACAAAAGCGATGTCACGCTCGACCGGGGGATATTTAGGAATCGGAAGATAATGTAGGGCGACAGGTACGAAAGTGAGAAATAAATCAAGGTTGAGTTCAAAGAGGACGACTTCTGGTTTCTGTTTCTTGAGGTCCAACCTTTCCACTATCTCGGGCTCGAGAATACCCACATATCCCACCGGAGAATCCAAAATATAAATGTCTGCTGACTGGCCGCTTTGCAGAAAAGGCTCGGATGACGGTATGAATCTATACTCAGAAACCTTGAGCTCTTCGAACATCGCCTCCAGAGCACCTTTCACAACAAAAAATCCGGGAACCTCCTCCCGCCATAGAGCGGGGAACCTCTCTTTAAAGAAAATGCCCCCGAGTCTCAGTTCCTCCAACGGCAAAGGCTGATCCCTGTTGATGAATATACGTGACATTTCGAAAAATCGTATATCCTGGATCCCTCTATCGAGATTATATAGGAGATTTCCTATCAAAGCCGGAGCCAGAGTGGTCCTCAGCAAGCCCTCTTCCCGAATGAGGGGGTTAACTATCGCGATTGTCTTCCTTCTTACATCGCCATCCGGAATGGAAAGCATATCCAGACTTGAAGTGCCCATAAAACTGTAATTGATCACCTCTGTAAAACCTGCCTTCCTCATGGCCTCCTTCACTTTTCTGGTATTTACGGCCTTTTTATCAATCCGGCCTGCAGGAAGAGGAGTTTTCGGGATGGTGGCGGAAATCCTGTCATATCCATAAATCCGCGCTATCTCCTCGGCAACATCATTGTTGGTTCTTATGTCTCGTCTGTGCGCCGGCGGATATACGACAAATGCTTCTGCTCTGTCTTCAGCGGGGATGCCGAGTCTATTCAGAATCTCCTCCATATCCGAGCGCGTGAGATTCGTACCCAGGAGCCTGTTTATCCTCTCATGTCTGATCTCAAGAGGTTGTGGCTCATACTTCACGGGATAGGCGTCAATCATTTTATGGATGGTCCCGCCAGCTATTTCTTTTATCAATATCGCCGCCCGGTCCAGCGCTTTCCCAAGAATTTCTATGTCGGCACCTCTTTCAAACCGGTACGATGATTCGGTCTTCAGATTCAAAGCCTTGGACGTTCTTCTCACAGATACCGGATCAAAATACGCACTTTCAAGAAACACATTTCTCGTCCTGTCTGTGACCTCGGTGTCAAAACCCCCCATGATGCCCGCAATAGCTATTGGTACAACACTGTCCCATATCAGTAAAGCATCAAAAGGCAATCGTCTCTCGTCCCCGTCAAGAGTTCGTATCTTCCTCGCTTCACCAGCAATATCAACCTTTATTTTCTTTCCCTCGATCGTGTCAGCATCGAATGCGTGGAGTGGATGCCCAAACTCAAGGAGAACGTAATTTGTGATATCCACAACATTATTGATCGCCCTCACGCCACATTTTTCCAGTCGTTTCTTGATCCATTCAGGTGAATCAGAGATTCTCACGTCCTTTATCAACCTTCCCGCATACCGATTGCAGAGGTTGGGATTCAATATTTCTATCGAGAAATCTGATTCAGGCTGATCCTCACTTATTCGATGCGAGGGCATTCTTAAAGACAGATGGAAAATGGCAGACAACTCCCTCGCTATGCCAAGCATGCTGAGGCAGTCAGGTCGATTCGGGGTGATGTTGACTTCGAAAACAACGTCACCTTCAATAGACTCAACACTTTCTACCTCAAGCCCGATCATGGTGAGCTTTGAACAAACCTCTTCGGCTGTTGCAGTGATATCAATGAATTCTTTGAGCCATTCATAAGGCACACGCATGGAGACTATTATATCCTTGAAAAATGAGGATTGACAAGGGCATGCGTGACAGGTAGAATTTTTGCATAGAGTGGACAAGCTTTCACGAAATGACGTTATCCGATTGATCAGGTCCTCCGTAGACTTTTCGGGATATGACCTAACAGATGCAAATTTGAGTAGTCTCGATTTGATAGCATTAAAGTTCAGAGGCTGTGTTTTCCGGGGAGCAAATCTAAGCGGCTCGAATATGAGCATGTCTGACTTCGAAAACTCGGACATGTCTGGCTGTGACCTGAGCAGCTCCAATTTCATCCGGTCGAATTTCAGGAGAGTCAATCTTGAAAAATCAGACCTCAGTTTCTCTTCATTTATCGGTTCTGATTTTACGGGAGCGAACCTTAGAGAAGCGGATTTTACAAATTCAAAAATATCATGTGCAAAGCTGGAAAAGGCCGACCTCTCAATGGCGAATCTCCAGATGGCCGAGGCAGTCTCGATCACGCTCGTTAGCGCGATTCTGCAAAAGGTGAATGCATATGCCACGAGCATGATAGGGTCTGACCTTTCCGGTGCGGATTTGAGGGGCGCCAGCCTTCGGGCTACCGACCTAACAGGGGCAAACCTGACTCACGCCGATTTGAGAGAATCTGAGATAATTGAGGCCGTCCTGATTTCAGCAAACCTTTCCAATGCGGATCTCAGAGGTATTCATATGAGAATGGCCGACACGACCCGAGCACTGTGTGAAGGACTAAAAATCGATGATAATATGAAGGAATTTTTCCACGTCTGAGAAGCTCATCCACCGAAAAGCCACCGCTTCAAATTCCAGAAATGTATGATCTTGTGAGTGAAAGCTGTCTGCTCAACCCGCGTTGCAAGGTCTCTCAATTCGTTACGGTTCTTTTCTATTTCCCGGTCCTGTGCCCTTTCAAGACCGCCGTCAGCTACGAAGTTCCTTATTTTTTCCAGCTCACCGGCATCCAGCCATACCCCGTGGTTTGCGCACTCGTCTACTATAACGCCGGAGATCTTCGCAAAATTTTTGCGATTCATTATTTTGCTGCACCGTACGCACGGTAAATATTTTACAGAATCGCTGGCAGAGCCCTGTTTATAATCCCCCTTAACCTCTTTATCCCTGTATGCACTTAATTCGGCCGTCGCACGGCGGAATTCATCCCTGTCCAGCCACAAGCCACCGC
Source organism: Nitrospirota bacterium (assembly GCA_040757455.1). Taxonomy (GTDB): domain Bacteria; phylum Nitrospirota; class Thermodesulfovibrionia; order Thermodesulfovibrionales; family SM23-35; genus Kmv42. The sequence goes on along the minus strand of JBFLXE010000055.1, from coordinate 2,408 downwards.
AGGAGGGACAGATATCATACTCCTCGCCCTTCTGAATATATATCTCAAGATTGACTTTGCATCGCGGACAAACAGCCGGGATCAATTCAACTTCATCAGATTGACCGGCTCCACATAATGGACAGATCCGATATTTTCTATTTATTTTCTTCCCGCAATGTTCACACTTTTTTGTCTGATACATTATCTCCTTCTTCTATTAGATTGTGTAATAGCTTAGATAAAGGAGATGTAAAAGCATCTCCTAACTTTATGCCTTATAGGCATGCTACGGAATCTGGTAATGTACAGAATACTGGAAGTGGATAAACTGCATCTATACCGTTTATGTCACAGTCTGCGATATAAACGTCACTATTACCGAAGATTTCTGAGGAATCTGCAGTCGCGTACATGAGATCTTTTGGGTCATCACAATGGCCAACCCCGAAAGCGTGTCCAAGCTCGTGGCGAGCAACATTCCGAATCCCGGCGCTACTTAAATTTTCACCAAAGGCCTTACCACTGAGCTGAATACGGACGCTCTTTAAGACGCAACTGAACGGACTTATGGTTTTCGGTAAGGCATAGCCAAGAACAGCCCCACCGCCAACTTTCATATGGATGACTATATCAGCCTCCTCGTCCGCCTTCTTGTCTCTGGCCGTCATGTTCTCCATTATGGTGAGATATGGAGCGCCAGCTATCCCTTGAACGGCGTTATTCCAATCAGAGATAGCTGTTTCAACATCAGCGACAGCCTGTGAAGTTACACCCTTTGCGGGTTTTATCAAGACTGTAACCTCTGATTTGTTCCAACCGATCCCCAGGAGATCTAAGGTCGAAGCAAAGACTGGATGGGCCAAAAGTGTTAAGACTGCAATTGTAACAACAACGATGGAAACATTTAAAAAGGTTTTCTTAGAAATTTCTGTCATAATGCTTTAACTCCCTTCTTTGAATTTTGTTCCTTTTTAAATTAACACAGCTTTAAATTAACACAGCATCTTGATGAAAATAAATAGAGCCACTCAGGAGCGCTGTAAAGCGTCGCCTAGCTTTTGATCATCTATTCTTCAAATACTGCTCGATCGCCTGCCTGCGTTTGCTAACGTAATTGCAGCTTGGCTCCTTGCCGCACTTTCGACATTTCAGGTCGTATGCAGAATTCATCGCCCCGCAGACAGGACAGGAATAATACTCTGTCATCTCCGCATACGACTTTTCATATCCAGCTTCCTTGATTCGTTCCTGCGATTTCCACAGTTCGATTCTATGTGGCAACTCTGCTTGAAACGATCTCAAGTTTTTACAAGGATACTCCGGGCACTGGCCGCAAAAGTCTATCCCTTTATCAATAGCGCATTTTGCCATTGTGCAGATGCTTTTAGAGTAATAGCACTGTTTTTCCGATCGGCATCCGTGACATAGTAATTCTTCAACCGGACGCTGAACACGTTGTGCTATTACTTTCAGTCTTTCCTGATCTTCTTTCGTTCCAATAAACACGGTGCAGGCAGGGCAAAACAGGCCGCAAACAGCGGCGAGTTTTTTATCTAATGGACCGGTCTGTTTTTCTTCCTTCTTCATAATGATTCCTTTTATTGCTTCCCCATTCTTCATCTGTTAAAAGTATTCTGAACCTATCCATTTTCATCTGATGTACCTGCTCTGCAAAAACATATCACGTTAAATCAGCGGGGGGAGCGATAATCTTGTATTCGGTTATGACCCCAGTATTGTTCTTCACCTTCGGCTTGAGTGATTCGTTATGTGCTTTATTTGTATACATCTCATCTGTGTCCAACTTTCACAACTATAATATGCAGTTCCCTATCGGAAACTAAATAGACTATTCTGTAAACTCCCTGGCGAATTCTATATCTGTTTTCTCCGGTAAGTTTTTCACATCCTTGAGGCCGGGGATTGTTTGCCAAGTCCTGAATCTTTTGAATTATCCGTAGGCGATCTTTTCGTGGAATGTTTTCAATCTCTTTAACAGCCGAAGGCTTGATGAGGATTTTATATTTTGCCACGCCTTTTCAGATCCTTGAGAACTTCCTCAAACGACAGGTTAGGCTCATGAGCCCTTTCTGCAAATGCTGCGATATCTTCTGCATCTTCTGCAAAAACGATTCGGATCGCCTTATTGACGATATCAGAGACAGAACTATCAGTTTCAGCAGCTTTCAGACGAAGAGCCTTATGGATCTGGGGATCAAAATAAATTGTAGATTTTTTGGCTATTGTTTTCATATTGTTAATATACCATCATGATGGCAAGACGTCAAGACGCAATAATATTAAGGGATTCGAGAAATAACTTTTTTCAAGCTGCGATTTCAAGAGGTAAGCCGCCACCAGAATAGAAAAATGTTTTTCCTTGCACGTCACTGTCATTTTTGTCTCACTATAAGCCCTTCTACACC
>JBFLXE010000054.1:0-16152 GCA_040757455.1 Nitrospirota bacterium | reverse complement strand
ATTGTGGGGCTTCTGACGAAGCCGATTTTCTACTCAACCTCGGTTTTTCAGTATATGGATATCAATTATGCCAGGAGGGGGTCAATTCTATTTGCTGAAAAGGGGTCAAATGTCTTGACAATCTACAGGCTGGATGAGGGCCTTTCATTTCCCTGCCTCTTGAAGGACTGAAATCAAGAAAGTAAATCTCACCTCTCTTAGGTTGCTTCATTTTCTCTTAATTTTTCTGCCAGCTTTATATGGTGCAACAGGTTCTGCACAAATACTCAGAAAATCCTCGGCAAGACGCTTATCTTCTTCTGCAATCTCTTTATAAATCTTCTCTGCCTTCTCAATAGCCTGCTGCTTTTTATAATCATTTATCATCTTTGTAATTGCGTCTCTGATAACTTCACTTCTGCTCTTCTTTAAGACTTTTGACAGCCTGTCCATTTCTTCAATAAGTTCTGCTGGAAAACTTATCCCAAGTTTCATAACTGGCATTTAATTACCTAATCTTCATAATACCATTTTCTCAAATTGAGAATACCATAAAGAATACTAATTTACAATATCTATTACTCCTTTCCCAAGTCTTTCTGCACTGTCTTAAGGTTAAATAATAAGAAGAAAAAATGGGTCATGAACTACAAGCGAAACCCATAAACATACTTTATGAATAATCCGAGCTTAAACCTCTGGCAGCATGATATTGATCTGTGCTCCGGGGAAGTTTACAAGATTTCGTTCTTTTGCCTTGCCTTTTGACCATTCAGGTATTATCGAAAGTTTTGCCGTTCCTGACCGGATAGAGATTTTGCCGTCCCATTGTTTGACAAATCTCCTCACTGCCGAAAGACCGTGTCCTCTGCCTTTATCAGCAAATCTGGATGCGCCGTGCAGGAGCCCTTTTTCTATAGCTTCAAGATCGTCTCTCAACGCAAACCTCTCTGATAAAGACATTCGAAAACCTCTTCCGACATCCATAACCGCAATCTTTACAACATTCCTGTTCAAATTCTGAAAATGATACTTTTGTATGCCTACAAATCCCTTATATTCACTGTGCTCGATTATGTTCTGGCATACCTCAGAAAGCGCAACAATAAAGCTGTTTATTGCATTTTTGCCATAATGCAAGTGTTTTGTGAGTATTGCATGGCTTCTGTCTCTAACTTTTCCCACTATAAAATGGATATCGTCCGACTTTTCTATCGGGGTTATTTCAAGAAGGACATCTGAATCGGAGCTCCGCAAATATTTTCCTGATATTTCCGGTTGCGGGGGATGGAGGTTGAAATACCTGCCTGCAAATCTGAGAAAGTCCATTCTTTCGAGGTATTTAAGGACCTCTTCAGATACGGGGAGATGTAAAGTTTTTCGATCATCATTAGGCATTGAAATCTCTCCAATCTCAAGAAGTCCGACCATGCCATAGGGGTCTATAAAAGTGATCTCGCCGAGATCTATGATCGCTGAGTCACCGGAGTACTTTAAAACCTGTTCAAAGGTTTCTTCTGTTAGCTGTGTCATTTCATCAATTCGATTCCGCGATTAGCCATTCTGTTAAAGTTCAAAAACTTCCCCTTTTTCTGGCACATGCGTTTTAAACCCGAATTTTTCATTTACGAGTTCACTGAAAGAAATAGCAACCTCTTCTTCACCATGGACTATAAAGACCTCCGGTGAATCCTTGAAAGCCGATAGCCATTCTATGAGTTCTGTTTGACCGGCGTGCGCTGAAAACCCGTTTATTGTGTAAATAGATGCCCTGACAGCAATCCCCTCCCCGAGTATGTTAACCGTCTTAGCCCCGTCTATTATTTTTCGACCCAGCGTTCCTTTTCCCTGAAATCCCACAAATATAACGCTACACTCGGGTCTCCAAAGATTATGTTTCAGATGGTGCCTGATCCTTCCGCCTTCACACATCCCGCTTCCGGCAATCACAATGATGCCCGATTTTATTCTGTTTAATGACATTGATTCCTGGACACTCTGTACAAAATGTAATTTCATTGAATCACCAAAGTCTTCTGAGATGAAACGCCTCATTGCATCTTTATCGAAGCATTCGGGATGGGCAAGGTAGATCTTTGTTGCTTCTTCTGCAAGGGGGCTGTCAAGATATACATTTATCTTGTAAAGCCTTTTTTCTCTCACGAGGCCGTTCAGAATATATAGAAGATCCTGTGTCCTTCCCACTGCAAAAGACGGGATAAACACATTACCTCCCCTCTTGAAAGTCGATTTTACAGCGTCTGCAAGTTCATTTACACTCTCCTTAAAAGGCTTGTGATTCCTGTTTCCATATGTGGATTCCATGACGATAAAATCAGCTTCGACAGGCCTGAAGGGATCCTTCACAATAGGATTGCCCTTCTTCCCTATATCGCCGGAAAACACAATTTTTTTCTGTTGTTCTCTATCCTGAAACCATAATTCGAGAGTCCCCGAACCGAGAATATGGCCGGCATCCAGGAATCTATATTTGATGCCTCTTTCCAGATTGAAGACCTGATCGTATTTCCTAATGTCGACAAGGGGAAACACGTCTCTTGCGTCATCCCTTGTGTAAAGCGGCGGCACCGGTAGCCTGCCTGCCCTGAGGGCTTTTCTCGTCAGCCATTCCGCGTCGTTTTCCTGGATATCTGCGGAATCGTAAAGCATTATTTCGAGAAGGTCCCTGGTTGCAGGTGTGGTTAAAATTCTGCCTCTGAAGCCTTCTTTGACAACTCGTGGAAGCATTCCTGAATGGTCAAGGTGGGCATGGGTGAGGAAGATGTAATCTATCTTTTTGGGATCAAAATCGAAAGGAGCCCTGTTCAATTTATCCGTGTCTTCTCCCTGGTACAATCCGCAGTCAACAAGGAACCTGATCTCGTTGCACTCGCCAAAAAAACATGATCCGGTCACAGTTCTGGCTGCTCCGAGAAATTTAAGTATCAAATATTACCCCCTTCGATTGAGTAAGAACTAATGCGGTGACGATAAAAACTATCTATAGCCCATTACAACAATTCCTTTCTCCTGCGACCACATCAGGCGTCAGCAGCCACTGAAGTGACCACGATCCACTTTCGTCTTTTTTGAGGCAGGCAACCCCGGCCATTCTGAATGAAACAAGGTCTCTATCGGGATCTCCGCTGAGTAGAAGTGAGGCCAATTTGCCCAAATGAGGTAAATGCCCTACAAGCATTATGTCTTCCGGTATGTCTTTGAGCCGCTCCGCCCAGATCCCCGGATCATCCAGCGGCGCAAGTCCATCCACTTCTGTCATCCCGGCAACAGGTTTGAGACTTTCCGACAAAACCTCAGCTGTCTGTTTTGCTCTTAATTTGCTGCTGTGGAATATCTTGTATACTTTAACATTGAGAGTTAAAAGGTAAGAAGCCATTTTTTTGATATCCGCACGCCCTTTTTCAGAAAGGGGGCGAGATGGATCCTGCTCTTCTCTTTTAGCCTCTGCGTGCTGCACAAGATAGAGAAACATTTCAATCCTCCTTTTGTTGATTATGAGATGAAATCACTTTCCTCTTCTTATATTTTAAATATTCAACAAATCCGATGAGGCCGGCAGTAACAACTGTGACGAACCAGCAAAGAGAGATGGCTGTTGCAACATCTGCCTTTATTCCGATGAGACCGAAAAATAATACAAAGGCTCCTTCTCTCACGCCGAGACCTGAGACAGAGATAGGCAGTGAGGAAAAAAGGATTATTAAAGGTAAAAAAAGGAGATAAGAAATAAAAGGAATGTGATATCCCATTCCGATACTGATAATAAATACTCCTGAGATGACCGATAGCTGCACAAGAAGAGAAAGCAAAAGGGCCTTAATAATGGTCTTTCTTTGACGCAAGTAAGTTTGAGAGTACTCATAAAAATCAGAGAGTATGCTTATTTTTTTGCCGATTTGGAGTCCGAATACTGCAAAACTTCCAGCGAGAAACACGAGAACTACAAGGAGCAATATCCACTCTATGTTTGAACCACGAAAATATTGATGTCCAAAGGGATACGCAAAGACACATATTCCGATGAGCGTCGAGAAACCAAGATATCTGTCCATGAATATAGATGCCAAAGAAAGTCCGCCGCGACCCGTTGCCTGATACAGATAAAAACCTTTTACTGCATCGCCGCCAATAATGCCGGGCAGAAGAGTATTGAAAAATGTTCCGATCATGTAAAGAGAGAAGAGCTCTCTCATTTTAAATGTAAAGGGCAGGAGAAGCCTCCATCTCAATGTGGATAAGAATTGGGCCAATATGTAGAAAAGTACTGCAACGAAAAAATAGAAAAGATTAACGCTTTTTAACAGGGCGAGTACATTGCCTACCCCTGTTCTTGACAGAACAAGATAAAGCAATAAGGAGCTGACGACTATCTTCAGAATAAAAAGGGCTGTTTTATTTGCTTTCAGGGCCAAGGATTTTCTTAATGGCGTAAATAGGTTTTCGCTGACTCTCGTGGTAGACTCTCACGATCATCTCCCCCAGCAATCCCATACCTATAAGCTGAATGCCTACTATGATGAGTAAGGCACCGAGCAAAAGGAGCGGCCTGCCTCCTATATCACGGCCAAAAAAAATCTTATCAAAAGTAAGGTAAAGGGATATGAGGAAACCCAGGAAGCTGCTGATAACGCCCAGGGGTCCAAAAAACTGTATTGGTTTTGTGGAGAAACTCTGGAGGAATTTGACGGTAATAAGGTCCAGAACCACTCTGACGGTCCGGGAAATACCATATTTTGATTTGCCTCTCAGTCGAGCGTGATGGACTGTTTCGACCTCGGCAACACGCACCCCATACCAGCTTGCAACAGCCGGGATGAACCTGTGCATTTCGCCGTAGAGTTTGAGATTCTTAATTACCTCTCTCCTGTAAGCCTTAAGTGAACATCCATAATCATGTAATTTGACGCCTGTCACATTGCTGATAAGCCAGTTGGCGATGATCGAAGGCAATCTCCTCGAAAAAAAGGGGTCTTTTCTCTTCTTTCGCCATCCGCTAACAAGGTCATTGTCCTGTATCTCGTTAAGGAGTTTCGGAATGTCGGCGGGATCATTCTGAAGGTCACCGTCCATCGTGATGACTATATCTCCGCGTGCAAAATCAAACCCCGCAGCGAATGCTGCGGTCTGACCGAAGTTGCGCCTCAGGCTGAGAACGACAACCCTGTCATCCTCTGAATGAATTTCTTCAAGAAGAGAAAGTGTTCTATCGGTGCTCCCATCGTCAACAAACAATATTTCATAGTCCTCTTCAAGAGAATCCAGCACCTCTCTCAATTTTTGATGGAGCAGCCTGACATTTTCCTCTTCGTTGTAAACTGGTATAACTATTGATAGAGACATTTCAATAAGTCACCGGCTTTGTTTCACTCATGCCTTTAAAGTTATAACAAATAAATATCGTATAATTCCTAATCCTAACATGATTTTTAGTATAAGCGCTGAAGATCCTTTTCTCAACCTTATCAAAAGCGGCTGCCACTTTCTTCGGTATTTTCTTGTCCCCCATTCGCACGAAGATGGCATTATAGCCAAGAAGGTTATCGATGCCTGGCCACAAATCATACTGATTCATTCTACGTCCTGAATTGATGCAATATGTAACAGGCTGTCCTTTTACGTAGAAAGCGAGCTCACTCGAGACCTGGTAACTGTCAGAAAAAATGAATACGGGATGCTGCGAGGATATCTGCTCATATGTCTTTGAAACCTCGCTGCCGAGCTCTTTCCAGCCTTGAAGACGCATCGTTGGATCAAGTCTCACAGGTATTTTAAGTATTGAAGGATAGTGAGCTATTACTGTTATCATTAGAGACATCGCAACCGCCATCACTGCGAGGATTTTCCTATCTATTATTTTGAATCCGTTGTCCTCATTTCCTTTGGCCCCGGCAAATCCTGAATTTGCAAGTGACATCCGGCTATTTCGTAAATAGAACGCAGAAAAAGCAATAACGCCGGTTATATATCCAGGCAGGGCCCAGTTTGCCTGAACCTTTGCCTGTAAACTTTTCATCACAAAGAAGGCGAGAACCGGAAGAGAAAACCAGTTCAAAAAAACGCCGTTTCCGGTTTTTCTCAGCCTCCACAACGCGATCATAATGAGCACAAATACAAAAGGCGTAACGACACCTATTTGCGAGCCCAGAAACTCGACGAAACTCTTACCCGAAATCAGGAATCCCTCCGCTATGCCTGCGTGTCCGGCAGTGTGTCTTAAAGTGAGCCAATCATGGCTTGCATTCCAGACGATAACAGGATTGAAGACAATGAGGCTGATTAAAAAAGACAGATAGGGGCCGACTGAAAGTAAAAGCTGCCGGCGCTCTCTGAATGCGAGGAGAAAAAGAAAACCACAGAGATAGAAGAAGGCCATCGTATATTTGGTCAGTAAGCCTGCGCCGACAGAAACCCCGAGAAGACTCCAGTACATTTGAGATTTGAGTTTTGAGATTTGAGTTTCGCCGCTCAACGCTTTCCAGAACAAAAAAAGAGATAAAACCCAGAAAAATATGAAAGGCGAATCTATCGTGAATATGACCCCATAAGCAGAAAAAAGAGGGATGATTTGAAAAACAACCGCCGAATATAAACCGACCTTTTCGTCATAAAGAGTTCTGCCGAGAATGTAAAGTACCACACTGCTGAGAGCGGAGAAGACAACGGCCATCATTCTGATCCCGAATACTGTATCGCCGAAAATTGAAGTTCCAAAGAAAATAAGGTGAGCGATCATCGGCCCCTTTGAGTAATAACTTAGATCGAGCCTCCGGGACCATTCCCAGTAGTGAGCTTCATCAGGGCTGAGATCGAGTGGGCCATTTTGAATGTAATATACGCGAAACAGGCTTATCGCCAGGATGGCAACAAAAAGCAAAGTGGTGCATGGTTTACTTTCATATCTTTTGTGAGACCAGTTGTAGAAAGAGACGATGCCAAAAGCCAAACAAGACCCGAGTACTCCTCCGGCAACCACATCCGAAGGATAGTGGACACCCACGTAGATTCTGGAGAAAGCCACAAGTGCTGCAAGGGCGACAAAGACGTATCTGATCCTGCTTCGAAGAAAGATATAAAATGGAATTGCGAAAGCAAAGGCATTCACTGCATGGTTTGAGGGCATCGAAAAGGATCTCCCACACCCAACAAGAAGCCTCACTCCTTCGAGTTCATTGCAAGGCCTACTGCGTTCAAAAAAGTGTTTGAGCGTATTTGAAGACCAGTCAGCGATCAGGATGGTTGCGAAAGCGAGGAAGGTTGCCAACAGGGCATTCTTTCTGTCCTTGAAAAGAAACCATAAGAAAGGAAAAAGGAAAAAAAGATAAGCCTTGCCTGTTATAAGGGGCATAAGAAAATCCAAAAAGCTGTTCTGAATTTCTTTATTTAGGAAAAGAAACAGGAGGGTGTCAATTTCAGAAAGGCTCATTGAGTACAGTACTCAACTCTTATTTTTCCTGCCGGCGAATTTTATTATCTCCTCCACCATTGCCTCAATGGTCGATTCTCTGGGTATTATCGCGACCCTGAGTCCTGCTTTTTCTATCGCCTCAGCCGTCACAGGACCGATCGCAGCGATGGTCACTTCCCCGAGAAGGCTTCGAGCATCTTCTCCCATAATCTCAAGGAAATTGTTAAAGGCGGAGGTGCTTGTAAAGGTAGCGATCGAAATCCTCCCCTCTTTTAGAAACCTCTTCAACCTCTTTCCTCGAGATTCGGGCTTGACAGTTCTATAAGCTGCGGGAACATCTATCTCTCCACCAAGTTCCCTCACTTTTTGGGGAAATATCTCCCTTGCCACCTCCGCTCTGGGAAGGAGAAATCTTATGCCTTTAAGTCTTTGCTCTTTGCTCCGCCTTTGGCGGATTGCTCCTTGCTCTGATATGAACGCCTTAATCAATCCCTCCGCCCGAAATTCCTCAGGGATTAGATCAACCCTCAAGCCGTATTTCCTGACCTCATCTGCAGTTCTTAGACCTATAGCGCAGATCCTTATTCCCTTTAAGTCCCTGATATCCCTGTCTTTCTCGAAAAATCGTCTCAGGAAATATTTCACGGCGTTCTTACTCGTAAATATCAGCCAGTGGTAGTTATCAATCTGGCTGATTGTCCGGTCGAGTTCTTCGTAACTTTTAGGCGGTACAATCTCTATGGTGGGGAACTCAATAATCTCCGCTCCCATTTCCTCGAGAGGCTCATATTCGTGTAGCCCTTTTCCCGTAGTCAGAATTCTGTGTCCGAACATAGGCTTTTTTTCATACCAGTTGAGGCATTCTCTGAGTTTCACCACTTCTCCGACTACCATAACGGCAGGCGGCTTGATCTCCTTTGCCTTCATGAGGTGAGAGATGTTCTCCAGAGTTCCGACAACTGTTGTCTGATCAGGTCTGGTTCCCCATCTGATTACCGCCACCGGTGTGGAGGGAGAACGTCCGTGCTCGATCAATTTCCGTGTAATAAAATCAACGTTCTTCACAGCCATAAGAAATACAAGCGTTCCCACGCCTGTAGAAAGCCGGGCCCAGTCTATGGAACTTTTATTCTTTGTATGGTCTTCATATCCTGGCACAACAGCGAAAGAGGATGAATAAAGTCTGTGTGTGAGAGGGATTCCCGCATAGGCAGGTGCGGCAATAGAAGAACTCACACCTGGTACAACCTCAAACTCAATGCCCTCCTTCGCGAGAATCTCCGCCTCTTCACCTCCGCGACCAAAGACGAAAGGATCACCACCTTTTAACCTGCAAATGATCTTTCCTTCTTTCGCCTTCTTTATAAGAATTTTGTTGATTTCGTCTTGTGCCAGGGCATGATGCCCTCCGCGCTTGCCGGCATATATGTACTCGGCTTCGTGGTTTATGAAATTGAGGACTTGAGCGTTAAGGTGGAAGTCATAAATGACGACTTCCGCTTTTTGAAGACATCGTAAACCTTTTATGGTTAGAAGCCCGATATCTCCGGGACCAGCACCGACCAAGTAGACTTTGCCCTTTGCCAATTTTCTTTTTTTGAAGTTATTGAAATTTACTCTCTTCCGAAGAAACTAAATTAATGAAGATCCAAGAAAAATCTTACCCCTTAGAGTTCATGGCCTCTCTGAGGGCTTTGCCAACCTTGAAGTGTAAGACCCTTTTTGACGGAACGTCAACTTTCTCTCCTGTTTTCGGATTCCTTGCACGCCTGGCCCTCCTGCTCTTCGGCTTGAAATTTCCGAAACCTCTTATTTCGATCTTCTCACCTTTAATAAGAGCTTCTCTTATACTGTCAAAAACAGCCTCCACAACAATTTCTGTCTGTTTACTGGTCAGACTTCCCACTTTTTCTGCCACTCTTTCTATCAGGACTGACTTTGTCATGATCCCTCCTTTTTAGTTCAGCTAAGGTAAAAACATATACTTTACTCTCAGGGTAGGGGAAATCTCTGCCAGTTCTTTCGGCACACTATTTCTTAGCAGGTTGATCAACGAAAATTTTTCTTTTTTGCTTATTACAACAGGTTCGCCTTTGATCCCTGCAAGTCTTGCCGCCACTTTGATTGCATCTTCAAGGTTCCCGAGTTCATCCACAAGTCCCTCCTTTAATGCCTGTTCACCGGTAAAGATTCGACCATCGGCGAATTTTTTCACCTGTTCCACTTCTATCTTTCTTCCTTCAGCAACAGCTTCGATGAACTGCTCGTGCACATTTTCAAGCACATTCTGCAGTATCTCCCGCTCCTCTTTTCTTATCCCGCGAAAAATGGAGGCTATATCTTTGTGTTCCCCGCTCTTTATGACCTCTGTCTTCACCCCGATTTTATTCATAAGTCCTTCGATATTGGGGATCTCCATTATTACACCTATTGAGCCCGTCAGCGTACCGGGATTTGCGACAATTCTGCTTGCAGGAGCCGCGATATAATAACCTCCGGAGGCCGCAATAGAACCCATTGAGACCACGATTTTCTTCTTTGAGACAGACTTTTTAATCTCCTCATAAATTTCCTGGGCCGGGGCAACTGCTCCACCAGGACTATCGATACGCAATATAACAGCCTTTACGGAGGAGTTTTTCATATGGCCCTTAAGCTCATCAATGACATCTTTTGAATCAAAAATTGGCCCTTCTACTCTTATCAGAGCGACTTTTTCGCTCACTGCAATGTCACGCTCCAACACTAAAATAAGAACTGTGATAATTATCAGGACAACGAAAAGAGTGAGAAATATGAATAGTATCTTCTTCACTCCTGAGACCCTTTGAGATTTTTCATGCTCAAGCCGATTTTTCTTTCTTCACAATCTATTTTTATTATTCGAACATTCAAGGAGTCGCCAATTTTTATGACATCCTCAATTTTTCCTGACGCCGGTTTGAAAATCTCCGAAGAATAAACAAGGCCTTCGACTCCTCCTTCGAGTTCCACAAATATGCCAAAATCTGTGATCATGAGAGCCCTGCCCCCCACTTCATCCCCGAGTTTAAACTTTTCCGGTATTACGCGTAACCATGGATCGGGTTCAATCTGTTTCAGCCCGAGTGCCATTTTCTCCGAAGCCGCGTCTATGGAGAGGACGATGGCCTCTATTTTCTGACCTTTCCTTAGAACTTCTGACGGATGCTTAATATGTCTAGTCCACGAAAGATCAGATATATGTATGAGAGCATCCACGCCCTCGGGAAGACCGACGAAAACTCCAAAGTCGGTGATAGTCTTTACTCTCCCTGCAATCTTCTGTCCCACCCTGTATTTTTGTGAAATTACTTCCCAGGGGCTTGGTCTCACCTGCTTTAGGCTCAGCGACAATCTTCTCTCGTCTCGGTCAACCTTCAGCACGATGGCTTCAACCACGTCTCCGAGGGAGAGGTATTTTGAAGGATGTTTTGGCCTCGGAGACCAATCGATTTCAGAGATATGCACAAGGCCTTCAAGGCCTTCTTCCAGTTCGATAAAAGCCCCGTAGTCGGTTATGCTCACCACTTTTCCCTTTACCCGTTTGCCAACAGTATATTTGTCATCAACAATCGTCCACGGATCAGGTTTCTTCTGTTTATAGCCCAGTGTCACCTTTTCGGATTCAGTGTCATATTTCAGAACAATAACCTCGATGTCTTCCCCCACAGAGAAAAATTCCGACGGATGGTTTACTCTTCCCCATGAGATATCGGATATATGCAGCAGTCCATCTATTCCACCAAGATCAACAAAAACGCCGTAATCGGTGATATTCTTGACCGTGCCGCGCATAAGCTGCCCGTCTTTAAGCCGCTCAAGGGTCTGAGCCCTTTTCACCTGTATTTCCTTCTCAAGCATCGCTCTCCTCGAGACGATAACATTTGAGAGTCTGTTGTTTAACTTTAAAACCTTAAAGATCATTTTCTTGCCGATCAGGCCATTAGCGTCTTTAACGGGTTTCACATCTACCTGCGAGCCGGGAAGGAAGGCATTCACTCCTGCAATGTCCACGGAAAAGCCACCCTTTATTTTCCCCGTAATCTTCCCTTCTACAGGATTTCCTTCTTGATAGGCTTTTTCAAGAACATCCCATACTCTGATCTTTGCCGCCCGCTCTTTTGACAGACATATAATCCCGTCAGAATCTCTAAGATTCTCGACATACACCTCGATCTTGTTCCCCGGCTGGAGAGTAGTAATTTCATCCTCTGAAAACTCTTCAATCGGAATGATACCCTCTGATTTGTATCCGACATCAACAATAACTCCGTCATGCTTCAATGCCAATATCCTCCCTCTCAAGACCATTCCCTCCCGGATGCTCTGAAAGGTTTCGGCGTAAAGCTTTTCCAAATCATTATTTCCAAATTCCACGAAAAAATTACCCCCCTATATCTCTAATTCTTTTTTCCACTTCTTTAATAATCCACTCAGGCGTCGATGCGCCTGCAGTAATGCCAAGTTTTTTAGCCCCCTTGATCCAGTCTTCCTTTATCTCGATTGCAGTCTCAATATGATGAGTCGGTACTAAAAGAGATTGACAGAGTCTTGCAAGTTGCGTCGTGTTCGCACTGTTTTTCCCGCCGACGACAAACATCACATCAACCTTACGGGCCATATCTCCTGTTTCCTTTAGTCTGAGGGCTGTTGAACTACATATTGTATTATATACTTTTATCTCTTTTGCAAGTTCCAGAGCGTCGGATAAAACATTTTTCAGAGCCTCAAGTGGCTGGGTGGTCTGGACGATCAAACCAAGTTTGGTTTTTAGCTTCGGCAGAGATGTTTTCCCATCGACGACAACGACGTCACCAGCAGCATAACTCTTTAGGCTCTTCACCTCCGGATGGTTTTTCTCGCCTACGATGACTACCTGGTAACCCTCTTCACTTAGAAGTTTAGCATAATATTGTGCCTTTTTCACAAATGGACAGGTCGTGTCGATTATCTCACAGCCGATCGAAGATATTTTCTCTGAAAGATAAAACGGTATCCCGTGCGTCCTTATTATGAGTGCCTTTAGGTCTTTCCCCATCTTGAGATCTTCCAGTGGCACAATCCCTTTTTGCCTGAGCATTTCTACAACCTGGGGATTATGTATAATAGGACCAAGGGTGTAAACTCCTTCACGCTTTTCTTTAGCTATTCGAAAAGCTATGTCTATTGCTCTCTTCACGCCAAAACAGAAGCCCGCTTTTTTTGCTATGAATATTTCCATGGTTTCGCTCTAAGCAAATCAGAGATTGTTATTCGCATCAACTACAGCCTTCAAATCTCTTATCGCCTCTATTATGTCCGTGCTCATTTGTTCATGAAGCCGTTTACCAGCTATCTCCTTATCGAACAACATCGGCTTGCCAAATACGACCTTGATTTTTGAGGGCTTTGGCAATTTTGAGTTCACCGGCAGGGCCCGGTCTGTTCCTTTCAGAAAAACAGGAACCACCGGAGCCCCGCTTAGTGCAATCAGAACTCCTATTCCCCTTTTTGCTGGCTGCAGACTGCCATCAACGCTGCGGCCTCCTTCGGGAAATATAACAACAAGTTCACCCTCTTGAAGCCTTCTCAGCACCGCCTTGATTGCCGAAGGCTGAGGATTCTCACGTCTCACAGGAAGTGAAAACATTTGAATAAATGTTCCCAATAATGGAACCGTGAAAAGCCCTTCTTTTGCCAAATACGTCGGACGTCTTTTCAAAGCAACACCTAAAAGAGGGGGGTCGAGATAACTCGCATGATTTGATGCGACGATAACTCCGCCCCTCGCAGGTACATTCTCGGCACCAATGACCTCGAGCCTGTTGAATGTCCTGAAGAAAATATGGCAAATCGTCTTGCTTAATATATAAAGAAACTTCAAGGGTCAGATCTTATGAATTCCAGTATTTTTCCCCGAACCTGTTCAACAGACAGATTCGATGAGTCTATTATTAGAGCGTCCGGCGCTATTTTCAGCGGCGCTATGTCGCGATTCGTATCTCTTTCGTCCCTTTCCATTATACCTCTTCTTGCCTGATCCATGGATATCTCGATGCCTCTCTCTTTGAACTGGATATAGCGTCTTCGCGCCCTTTCTTCAGTTGACGCACTTAAAAAAATCTTTTTCTCTGCATCGGGAAAAACAACAGTTGTCGTGTCTCTTCCCTCGACGACAAGATCATTCGTTGCACCTGCATTTCTCTGCAGGTCAAGCAAAAAATCTCTGATGATTTTTCTGGCCGAGAAGACCGAAGAATAGTGGTCGATCTCGGCGTTTCTGATTTCTTCTGAAACATCCCTCTCATTCAGAAGCACCTTTCCTTGATGAAAGCCAATATGTGTCCGCTTGAGGACCTGCGAAATTTTATCATCATTGTCCTCCGGGACTATCTGATTTTCTCTCAGGGCAAGGGCAATTGCCCTGTACAGAGAACCGGTGTCCAGATAACCAAGACCGAGATCTTTTGCAACCAGTCTTGCCACCGTGGTTTTTCCTGAACCAGAAGGCCCATCTATTGCGATAACCCTACCCATACCATCAGCCATATCAATTTTCTATACCTGGACAAATCTAATATACCAATAAAAATAAAGAATTTAGTTATCATTGTTCCGTGAGCTTCCTCAGAATCTCAAAAAAACCAGGAAATGATACATCCACAGAATCCACACTTTCTATAAAGGTTTGGCCTTCTGCGATCAAAGCTGCGATACTCAACGCCATCGCTATTCTATGGTCTCCGTAGCTGTTCAGGGCAGCGCCCCTCAGTCTTGTCTTGCCCTTTATGGACAGGCCGTCTTCGAACTCTTCTATTTCTGCGCCCATCTTTCTGAGTTCCAATGTCATGGCCTTGATCCTGTCAGACTCTTTCACTCTGAGTTCTTGAGCGCCTCTTATCCTCGTAATACCTTCCGCCTGTGTTGCTGCAACGCATAGAATTGGGAATTCATCGATCAGCGCGGGAACTTTTTCTCTTTCAATGGTAACGGCTCTTAATTCTTTTGTACCCGTACACCGGATATCTGCAACAGGCTCACCAGATATAACCTTTACATTGACAATTTCGATTTGAGCTCCCATTTCCCTGAGGGCCTCTATCAGGCCTGTCCTCGTTGGATTGATCCCGACTTCTTTCACGTCGAGATCAGAATTCTCAATTAATGATGCACCTACTATGAAAAATGCAGCAGAAGAAAAATCTCCCGGCACCTGCACTTCGGTGCCTTTCAATTCCGCCACGCCTCTGACACTCACCTTCAGTCCTTCGACCTTTATTTCAGCTCCGAAGGCGGAAAGCATACGTTCTGTATGATCTCTTGATTTAAAGGGTTCGGTTATCTCGGTCTCCCCTTCTGCGCAGAGGCCGGCAAGAAGTATTGCTGACTTCACCTGCGCACTGGCGACAGGCATCATGTACTTGATCGGTTTCAAACTGCCTCCTTTTACTACTACCGGGGGGAACTTGTTTTCGCCTCGCGCCAGAATCTTTGCTCCCATCTGCGTCAGGGGAATAATAACCCTTCCCATCGGTCGCATCCTCAGAGAATCATCACCTGTGAGAACAGAAAGAAAGGAGTTGCCTGAGAGGACTCCCGAGAGCATCCTGATAGTCGTTCCGGAGTTTCCACAATCTATCACGTTATAAGGTTCTTTCAGGCCATATAGCCCTTTGCCATTGATTACCAGTTCGCCTGAAAATCCCCCCTTACCCCCCTTTTCTAAAGGGGGGAAGGGGGGGATTACATTTTCTTGAATTTCAATGCCAAGCATCTTCATGGCATTCACAGTGCTTATGGTATCTTCTGCCCTCAGGAAATTTCTGATTACACTTTGTCCTTGTGAAAGAGACGAGAATATTACAGCCCTGTGAGATATGGATTTGTCGGGGGGAGGAGAAAATTTACCTTTGAGTCTCTTTGCCCTTGCGAGCTCAATTCTGTCCAATACCTTCCCTCAGTTTCCGGGCCCTGGCGAAATCCATTTCCAGAGATTCATAATCCCGAGCCCTGAGATACTGACTCACCCTATCAATGTTATTCTTTAATGCCTCGATAGACTTCAATATGTTGTCCTTGTTGAGAATACAGATATCGCGCCATAATTCTGAAGAACTTGAGGCTATCCTTGTAGTGTCTAAAAAACCCTGTCCCGAAAATTGAAAATAAGAGTCGTTTATATCCGCTACCGCGTTTACCAATTCATATGCAATCAGATGTGGCAAGTGGCTCACGGCAGCGTATATCTGGTCATGCTCATCAGGGTCAACAATCTTTATGTGAGACCCTAATTTCTGCCATATAAGAATCGTCCTTTCAAGTGCATACTTATTCGTCCTCTCTGTTGGCGTGATGATACACTTTACATTTCTGAATATATCTGCCGATGCTGCGTCGACTCCCGAACGGTTACTGCCTGCGATAGGATGGCTTCCCACAAAGTAAACGCCCTCCGGCATCAATGCTTCCATATCTCTGACAAGATTGCCCTTTACACTCCCTACATCTGTTACAAGAGCTCCAGGCTTTAGCATATTACGAATTTTCTTTGCGATATCCACGAATGTACCAACAGGGGTCGCCATCAGTACAAGGTCTGAATCGCGGCATGCTGAGGAAGGCTCTCTTTTGTAATAATCGATAATTCCTTTTTCCTTAGCCTTCTTCAAATTCTGAAGACTTCTTCCGAAGCCTGCGATCCTGTTGCAGAGTTTATGCTTCCTCATTGCTAAAGCAAAAGAAGCCCC
>JBFLXE010000053.1:0-16287 GCA_040757455.1 Nitrospirota bacterium | reverse complement strand
CAGTAGTCATAATTCCCGCCCGTTACAACTCAACCCGCTTTCCGGGAAAGCCTCTTTACCCCCTTAAGGGAATACCCTTGATAAAGCATGTCTATGACAATTCAAAACTTTCGCGGCTGGCGGACGATGTGCTTGTTGCAACGGACAGCGAGGAGATTTTAAAGAAGGTCCATTCCTTTGGGGGGAAGGCTGTCATGACAGACAAGAGGCATTCATCAGGTACAGACAGGATTGCAGAGGTTGCCGCTTCGATGAACTGTGATATAATCGTGAACGTTCAGGCTGATGAACCTCTTATACGTCCTCAGATGATTGATGATGTGATTACAATCCTGCATGACAGAAGGGCTGATATTGGAACTCTTACAAGGAAAATCGAAGACCTGGACGAAATATTAGACCCTAATGTTGTAAAAGTGGTTTTCGACAAAGAACATTTTGCGATCTATTTTTCGAGAGCACCCATACCATACTATAGAGACAAATGGAAGAGTATTTCTGAAATTCGAGATTCTAAATTCGAAATCCTAAATTTTTACAAGCATGTAGGCATTTACAGTTACCGGAGGGAAGCACTTCTTTCGTTTGCGGGCATGCCCCAAACAGAATTAGAAAAGACTGAAAAACTTGAACAATTGCGTGCTCTCGAAAACGGGATGAAGATAAAGGTGAAGGAAACCCCTTTCACAACTTACGGCGTTGATACCCCCGTAGACTTAGAGAGGATAGAAAAATGTCTAAGTACATCTTTGTAACAGGTGGCGTTGTTTCGGCGTTGGGTAAGGGAATTGCCGCAGCAGCTACCGGCGCTATCCTTGAGGCAAAGGGACTGAAGGTCACACTTCAAAAATTGGACCCTTATATAAATGTCGATCCTGGCACTCTGAGCCCTTTCCAGCATGGAGAGGTATTTGTGACTGACGACGGGGTTGAGACGGATCTCGATCTCGGGCATTACGAAAGGTTTACGTCATTAAGGACATCGCAGGCAAATAACTACACCACTGGTAAGATTTACTTCAATGTTATTGTGAAGGAAAGACAGGGTGAATATCTCGGAGAAACTGTCCAGGTCATCCCTCATATTACAGACGAAATAAAGAGGGCCATAAAATCTGTCAGCAACGATTATGATGTAGTAATTGTGGAGATTGGAGGAACTATTGGTGATATTGAAAGCCTTCCTTTTCTCGAAGCAATAAGGCAGTTCAGATATGATGTCGGAAGAGAAAACGTTCTGTACATGCACCTTACACTCATTCCTTATGTGAAAACAGCCGGCGAACTCAAGACAAAACCAACTCAGCACAGCGTTAAGGAGTTCAGGGAGATAGGTATTCAACCTGACGTACTCCTGTGCAGGACTGAGACGCCCCTTCCTCCTGATTCGAAAAAAAAGATAGCAATTCACTGCAACCTCGATATTGACGCAGTAATATCCGCACGAGACGTTGAAACCATCTATGAAGTCCCGCTCATCCTTCATAATGAAGGACTCGATCATATTATCAGCAGAAAGCTCAATCTGGGTGAACGGCAGCCAGACCTTGAACTCTGGAAGGATATCGTTCGGAAGGTCAAAGAACCAAAGAATGAAGTGAATATCGCAATTGTCGGAAAATATACAGGATTGAAGGACTCCTATAAGAGCCTTATAGAAGCACTCATTCATGGCGGCATCGCAAACGATGCGCGTGTCAATCTTCAGTGGATAGATTCTGAAGATATAGAAGCACGCGGCCCCGAAAGATACCTGACAGATGCAGACGGCATCCTCGTGCCCGGAGGGTTTGGGTACAGGGGTATTGAAGGAAAGGTGAGGGCCATAAGATATGCGCGGGAGAAGAAAATTCCGTATTTCGGAATATGCCTTGGAATGCAGTGTGCTGTAATCGAGTTCGCACGAAATGTCTGCGGTCTTTCGGCAAATAGTACAGAATTCGACCTGAACACAAAAGACCCGGTCATCTATCTTATGGAGAGATGGTATGACTTCAGAAAGGGGAGGATAGAAGAGCGCTCTGAAGGATCGAATAAAGGCGGCACCATGAGGCTTGGAGCTTATCCCTGCATCCTGTTAGAGCAAAGCCATGCTTTTAAGGCATATGAGGTCAGGGAGATTTCGGAAAGACACAGGCACAGGTATGAATTTAATAATACTTACAGAGACCTTCTGAAAAGGCATGGACTTAAGATAAGCGGGCTCAGCCCGGATGGCGAGCTTGTTGAGATAATTGAGATTGAAGACCATCCCTGGTTTCTTGGGTGTCAGTTTCATCCTGAATTCAAATCCAGACCAACTGATCCCCATCCATTGTTCAAGGCATTCATTGGAGCATCTCTCCGAGAAAAAAGATCTCTATTTCCTTACGTGGCGTTAATACAGAAGAAAGAAAGTAAAGGTATTTAAGAGACAACTTATTCAGCACCGAGAATTCATTGACAAGGGAAATAAATATATCAGGCATAAAGTTTGGTGGAAACAATTCACTTTTAATTATCGCAGGCCCGTGCGTTATTGAAAGCGAAGATCTTGTATTTTATACTGCAGAAACTCTGAAAAAAATATGTAATGAAACCGGCCTTCAACTTTTATTCAAGAGTTCTTATGACAAGGCAAACAGGACATCTCTGTCTTCATTCAGGGGACCGGGATTGAATAAAGGTCTAAAGATACTTTCTGATGTGAGAAGCAAATTCAATATCCCGGTTATCTCTGATGTGCACACAGTCGAAGAGGTCAAACCGGCATCAGATGTCCTTGACGCCCTCCAGCTTCCCGCTTTCTTATGCAGGCAGACCGATTTGATTCTCTCTGCATCGAATACGGGTAAACCAGTGAATATAAAGAAAGGACAATTTCTGGCACCGTGGGAAATTAAAAATCTCATCGAAAAATTTATATCGACAGGCAATCACGACCTCTTCATTACCGAAAGAGGAACATCCTTCGGATATAATAACCTTGTAGTCGATTTCAGAAGCTTTCCCATCATGAGGTCTTTCGGATACCCCGTTGTTTTCGATGTCACTCACAGTCTCCAGCTTCCGGGCGGGAGAGGAGAAAGTTCAGGCGGCCAGAGGATTTTTGCGGAGCCCCTCGCACGGGCTGCTGCTGCTGCTGATATCGATGGCCTGTTTATGGAGGTTCATCCCGAGCCTGATAAGGCATTGTGTGACGGCCCGAACATGATAAGACTGGACGATATTGAAAAGATACTGATCTCGGTTAAATCAATAGATAGATTGATAAAGAAATGAAACAAAACAAATCTAATTTTATATATAATATCGAATTAATACAAACGCTTTAAACGAAGTGTCATTGCATTATCTATAGCAACCTTTAATCCTATTACGGTTAATTAATTACATTCATATGGATGATATCCTCGAAACTGCGAGAAAAGTCTTAAGGACAGAGGCAGATGCCGTTTCTTCCCTTATCGAGAAACTGAATAGTGATTTCGGAAAAGCTGTCGAAATGATTCGCGATAGTAAGGGCAGGATTGTGGTCACGGGCATGGGCAAATCAGGACTTGTAGGCAAAAAGATAGCTGCCACTCTGGCTTCTACAGGCACACCAGCATTTTTTCTTCATCCAGCTGAAGCCAGCCATGGCGATCTCGGAATGGTGACAGATGATGACATTGTGATCGCCATCTCAAATAGTGGCGAGACCGATGAACTAAAAGGCCTGATTCCCTTTTTGAAGAGGTTCAATATAAAGTTGATATCAATGACTGGCAATATTCACTCTACGCTCGCTAAGTCGTCAGATATTATAATAGACATATCTGTCAAGGAAGAAGCATGCCCCATAGGAGTCATACCAACCGCATCCACGACGGCCGCCATGGCAATGGGAGACGCTCTCGCCATTGCCCTTCTTCTGAAGAGAGGATTCAAGGAGGAAAATTTCGCTTTTTTCCATCCACGGGGAAGTATAGGGAAGAAATTCTTTGTAAAGGTTAGAGATCTCATGCATACTGGCGAGAATCTCCCGTTGATCCCGCCAGACACTCCTATGTCAAGAACGGTGATTGAGATGTCCTCGAAGAGACTCGGCCATGCCATAGTGACTGACCATGAGGGCAGAATCGCAGGTATTATTACTGATGGAGACGTCAGAAGAGGATTGGAAAAATGGAAGGATAAGCTTTTTGAACTGACAGCAGAAAAAATCATGACAAAAAATCCTAAAACTATATCAGAGGATGAACTCGCAGCAAAGGCATTGTCGATTATGGAAAATTTTTCGATTACTGCTCTCATCGTCCCGGATGAGGAAAGACACCCCGTCGGCATCATTCACCTGCATGACATCCTGAAGCAGGGAATTGTTTGATACGCGTAAAGTGCGGGAGAGACCCGTATGGTGGCAAGAGAGATTGAGATTTTTCAACTCAACCAAGTCGGTCCATTTCAGATCAGACATAAGTCTGATCTTGCTATCTTCAACCCGGTTTGAGAATATCCTCCACTAATTCTCTGAATTTCTGTGGATGCGATCCTTCCCAGTAAACCTTTCCGCAGCCTTTACATTTCGAAAAAAGCTTGTAATTAAGATAGACGTATTCCGGTACTGAATCTTTAATCTCACTTTTGTTGGAGATTCTCGCAAGCTCGCCATTACACTTTACACATCTGCTGAAAAGGTTGAACTCCTTCAACTTAAATCGATGAATCACCTCCTGTAACTGCTCGAGGGAATCATCTGCGTTAAGGAGAAATCCTCTGATACCTTTCCTTTTAAGAAGAGCCGTATCTTTCGTCAATATGAATCTATCCTCTTGACGAGCAATCCGGATCAAGTCCCGGTCAACTGTGTCAGGACGATAGACTGTATCAAATCCTAAGAACCTTAACCATCTGGCAAGCCTGCCCAGCATTACGTCAGCGATGAAACGGAAATCTCGTACAGTGTCAGGCGTAAGCGTAGATTCTGTCTCCTCACGCTTCACGCCTTACGCCTCACGGGTTCGATTCTTCACCCTGGTGTTCAGGGAGAAGTGAAGGCTGGAATTCTCGCTTTACAAACGTATTCCGGTACTTCGGCATTCCTGTGCCCGCGGGAATCATTCTTCCCATGATAACGTTTTCTTTCAGTCCCTTAAGTTCATCAATAGCACCACTGATGGCAGCTTCAGTTAGAACTCTTGTCGTCTCCTGGAATGAGGCAGCCGATATAAAGCTATCAGTCGTCAGCGAGGCCTTGGTTATACCTAACAATAGCGGTTTACCCTGTGCCGGTTTTCCGCCCTCTGCTTTCACCAGCGCATTCTCCTCCTGGAATGTTCTCCTATCGACCTGTTCCCCTATTAGAAAAGTTGTGTCCCCAGGGTCTTCGATCTTCACCTTTTTCATCATCTGCCTCACAATCACCTCTATGTGCTTGTCATTGATCGACACCCCTTGCAGCCTGTATACCTTCTGAACCTCATCAACAAGATATCTTTGGAGTTCCTGCGGGCCGAGTATGTCAAGAATGTTGTGAGGATTCACTGCGCCATCCATAAGAGGTTCTCCTGCCCTCACCCAGTCACCTTCGTGCACACTTACATGTTTCCCCTTAGGAATAAGATATTCCCTCATTTCATCCCCGCCTTTAACGACAACCACCCGCATACCTTTGTGAGCGCCTCTGAACTCTACCATGCCGTCTATCTCTGTCACTATTGCCTGCTCCTTTGGACGTCGCGCCTCAAAGAGCTCAGCAACCCTCGGGAGGCCGCCGGTTATATCCTTGGTTTTGGTGGTCTCACGGGGTATCTTGGCAAGGATATCGCCCGGGTATACCGCATCGCTTCGATCGACGAGTATATGTGCGCCAGCAGGAAGGAGATATCTTGCAGGAGCATTTGTTCCTGGAATCTTCTGCGTTCTGCCCTGCACATCTTTTATCGAAATCCTCGGTCTCATGTTAGCAGGATAGTCGATTATCACTTTATGGGAAAGACCTGTTATCTCGTCAACCTCTTCCCTGACGGTAACCCCCTCGATAATATCCCCGAGGGCCACTTTACCACCTAACTCCGTAAGAATTGGAGTGGAATAGGGATCCCATTCGACAAGCTTCTGCCCGGCATCGACTTTCTGTCCATTCTTGACCATCAGTTTAGCGCCGTAAACAACCGAGTACTTTTCCCTCTCCCTTCCGCGTGCATCTACTATGGCTATGCTTCCATTCCTGTTCATCACAACAAGAAGGCCCTCTCTGTTTTTTACTGTACTGATGTTGACGAATTTGACAGTCCCGGAGTTTTTCGCTTCAAGTATTGTCCGTTCCACAACCTTTGACGCCGCTCCACCGATATGGAACGTTCTCATTGTAAGCTGTGTACCGGGCTCTCCAATCGACTGCGCTGCAATGATGCCGACTGATTCACCCATTTCAACAGGTTCTCCTCTGGCGAGATCACGTCCGTAACATTTCGTACAAACTCCGAATTTAGACTGGCATGTAAGCACAGACCTTATTTTTACCCTATCTATTCCAGCATCGATAACCTTCTGGGTCAGGTCCTCGTCTATTTCCTGATTCCGCCTCACGAGGAGTTCTTTGGTCAAGGGATCTCTGATATCCTCAACAGACAGTCTTCCCAGAATTCTCTCTTCCAGTGGCTGAATTATCTCTCCGCCTTCCACAAGGGAAACAACGGTTATGCCGTCCGTCGTGCCGCAGTCATCCTCGGAAACGATAACATCTTGCGCCACATCGACAAGCCTCCTTGTCAGGTATCCTGAATTTGCCGTCTTCAAAGCCGTATCAGCAAGACCTTTTCTCGCCCCATGCGTAGAGATAAAGTATTGTAGAGGGGTTAACCCTTCCCTGAAGTTTGCTGTTATCGGCGTTTCAATAATCTCGCCGGAAGGTTTTGCCATCAATCCTCTCATTCCTGCAAGCTGTCTTATCTGTGCGGTACTTCCTCTCGCACCAGAATCCGCCATCATGAAAATGCTGTTGAATGACCGTCTTTCACTGAGTTCTTCTTCAGAAAAGGTTTTCTCTTCTTCTGCGCCTAGCTCTTTCATCATTTCATCGGCCACCTTTTCGGTCACATTTGCCCAGATATCAATGACTTTGTTGTAACGTTCACCCTGCGTAATAAGACCTTCTGCGTATTGCTTCTGAACCTCGATTACCTCTTGCTCTGCCTGCCGAATAAGCTCGGCTTTCTTTGAAGGTATATGCATGTCCGCCATCGAAATCGACACACCCGACTTAGTGGCACAATGAAAACCGAGCGATTCAAGGTTATCAAGAAAAACAACGGTATCTCTCTTCCCGGAGTTCTTGTATATGAACTCGATCAACTTGCCGAGTTCCTTTTTCGTCATATCTTTATTGACCATTGTAAAAGGGATCCCCTTGGGCAATATTTCGCTAAAGAGAACCCTCCCCGCTGTCGTTTTGACCCTCTCTCCATTCATCCTGACTTCGATAAGTGCATGTTCATCCACGATCCCCGCATCATAAGCTATCCTTAGATCTTCAGGATCTGCGAACGTCTTCCCTTCACCCACCGCGCCTTTCTTTTCCTTCAAGAGGTAATAAATACCAAGAACCATATCTTGTGTAGGCACGACTATTGGCTTACCGTTAGCAGGAGAAAGGACGTTGTTAACCGACATCATGAGGACTCTCGCTTCGATCTGCGCTTCTATAGAAAGGGGAACATGTACAGCCATCTGATCGCCGTCGAAATCCGCATTGAAAGCTGTGCAGACAAGAGGATGCAATTTGATCGCCTTGCCCTCTACAAGAACAGGATCGAATGCCTGAATGCCAAGTCTGTGCAAGGTAGGGGCACGGTTCAGAAGTACAGGGTGCTCCCTGATAACTTCTTCCAGGGCATCCCAGACCTCAGGCGTTTCTTTCTCCACGAGTTTCTTGGCTGCTTTAATCGTCGTAGCGTGACCTTTCTCTTCGAGTTTGTTAAAGATAAAAGGTTTGAACAGCTCCAAGGCCATTCTTTTCGGCAGACCACATTGATGAAGCTTCAGCTCGGGACCCACGACAATAACTGACCTGCCCGAGTAATCAACGCGCTTACCTAACAGATTCTGTCTGAAACGTCCCTGCTTCCCCTTTATCATATCACTGAGAGACTTTAGCGGCCTCTTCGTCGTCGTCTTCAGGACTCTGCTCCTCCTGCCGTTGTCAAAAAGGGCGTCAACAGCTTCCTGGAGCATCCTCTTCTCGTTCTTTATGATGACACTCGGTGCTTTCAATTCCATTAATCTTTTCAGCCTGTTGTTTCTATTTATTACTCTCCTGTAAAGATCATTTAGGTCAGAGGTTGCAAAACGGCCACCCTCCAGTGGCACGAGGGGTCTA
Organism: Nitrospirota bacterium; assembly: GCA_040757455.1. Taxonomy (GTDB): domain Bacteria; phylum Nitrospirota; class Thermodesulfovibrionia; order Thermodesulfovibrionales; family SM23-35; genus Kmv42. The sequence goes on along the minus strand of JBFLXE010000053.1, from coordinate 7,946 downwards.
AGATCGGGTGGCAGAACCGGAATGGCATCCATGATCATCCATTCCGGCTTATTGCCGGATTTTCTGAATGCATCCACAACCTTGAGGCGTTTCGTCAGTTTCTTCTTAATGCCAATCGAAGAGGCCTCGGCAATCTTACTTTTGAGTTCTCCATATAGCCCCTCAAGATCAACTCTCCGCAGCAACTCTCTTATAGCCTCTGCCCCCATGCCTGCCTTGAATCTTAATCCATATTCTGTACTCCTCTTCTTGTATTCTTCCTCCGAAAGTAACTCTTTCTCCTTAAGTGGCGTGTCACCATTATCTATAACGATATAGCTCTCGAAATATAAGACTCTTTCTAACTGCCTCATCGTCATATCAAGAAGAGTACCGATCCTGCTCGGTAAGCCCTTCAGAAACCATATGTGAGCAACAGGGCTTGCAAGCTCGATATGCCCCAGGCGTTCACGCCGTACTTTGGACTGTATAACTTCAACGCCGCATTTATCGCATACAACGCCCCTGTGCTTCATCCTCTTGTATTTGCCACATATGCATTCCCAGTCTTTGATCGGCCCAAAAATTTTAGCGCAGAAAAGTCCATCTCTTTCCGGCTTGAACGTCCGGTAATTTATTGTCTCAGGTTTTTTCACTTCGCCATAGGACCATTCTCTTATCTTTTCCGGCGAGGCAAGCTTGATTCTCACAGCCTCAAAATCGGTAGGATCTTTTGGCTTCTGAAAAATTGCATAAATGTCTTCTGTCAAAACTACTCCCCCTTAGTCTTTTTCTCCAGAAGCTCTACGTCAAGGCCGAGACTCTGGAGTTCCTTTATTAATACATGGAAAGATTCAGGGACCCCCGGCTCGAGAGTCGCATCACCTTTCACAATCGCTTCATACATGCGTGCCCGCCCTGTAACATCATCGCTCTTGACGGTCAGAAATTCTTGCAGCGTATATGCGGCACCGTAAGCCTCCAACGCCCATACTTCCATCTCACCGAGCCTCTGGCCGCCGAATTGGGCCTTTCCACCCAGAGGTTGCTGGGTCACAAGAGAATACGGACCGATCGAACGGGCATGTATCTTATCGTCAACAAGGTGATGAAGTTTCATCATATACATGAAGCCCACTGTGACAGGCTTATCGAAGGGCGCACCCGTTTTCCCGTCATAAAGCGTCGTCTGCCCGGTTGTTGGAAGCTTGGCCTTCTTTAGTAACTCTTTTATCTCTGTCTCCTTTGCACCTTCAAAAACAGGAGTTGCCACATGAATCCCCAAGATTCTGGCGGCCCATCCGAGATGGGTTTCCAGAACCTGTCCGACGTTCATTCTCGATGGAACGCCGAGAGGATTCAGGACGATATCCACGGGTGTTCCATCCGGCAGATACGGCATATCTTCTTCAGGCAGAACCATTGCAACAACTCCTTTGTTCCCATGCCTGCCTGCCATCTTGTCGCCCATCTGAATTTTTCTCTTCATGGCGATGAAAACTTTTACAACTTTATTTACCCCCGGGGGTAGTTCATCCCCTTTTCTTACCCTGTCTATCATTTCTTCATATCTTGATTCGAGATAGCGGACATAATGGTTGACCGCACTATTTACGGATTCCATATGTTCGCGTACGGCAGCATCCTCCAGTTTAATGCGCGACAATTGCTCATCCCTGATTCGATCCAGAATCTTCTCCGTGAGCTTCTTTCCTTTGGAACAGAGCAACTCCTTCGTCTTTGGCTCTTTTACATCCTCTGAGACGGACTGTCCGACGAGAAGTCTTCTAAGTTTTCTGAATTTTTCTTCCTTCACAATCTTGACCTCTTCTTCGAGATCCCTATGAAGTCTCTGTATGTCTTCCTCTTCTATGCTTTTTGCCCTCTCGTCTTTTTCGGTTCCCTTTCTTGAAAATATCCTTGCGTCTACTACAGTCCCTTCGATACCCGGGGGCACGTAAAGACAACTTTCTTTAACTTCCTCCGCCTTTTCGCCGAAGATGGCCCTTAGGAGTTTTTCTTCCGGCGTAAGTTGTGTTTCGCCTTTCGGCGTGACCTTACCAACAAGAATGTCACCCGGTTTAACCTCAGCCCCGATCCTGATTATTCCGCATTCGTCAAGGTTTTTCAGGGCTTCTTCCCCGACATTTGGTATGTCACGCGTAATCTCCTCCGGCCCCAGTTTGGTCTCGCGTGCCTCGACGCTGAATTCCTCTATATGCACCGAAGTAAAAGCATCCTCTTTCACCAGCCTCTCGCTAATAAGGAGAGCATCTTCAAAATTGTAGCCTCCCCAGGGCATGAAAGCCACGAGAACATTCTTCCCCAGGGCAAGTTCACCCCGGTCGGTGCAAGGGCCATCCGCCAGAATATCACCGGCTTTTACCACATCGCCGGTATCAACAAGAGCCTTCTGATTTATACATGTGGCCTGATTCGACCTCTGGAATTTTATCAGGTTGTAGATGTCAACTCCTCCTTTATCCTCAGATGCCCTTACAACAATCCTTGAAGAGTCAACACTCTCCACAATACCGTCTCGCTTTGCTGTCACAAGTGCTCCCGAGTCTCTCGCTGCAACAATTTCCATCCCCGTCCCTACTAAAGGAGCCTCTGACCGAAGCAGTGGAACAGCCTGCCTCTGCATATTTGAACCCATCAAAGCTCTGTTGGCATCATCATTTTCAAGGAAAGGTATAAGAGACGCTGAAACACCTACAATCTGTTTGGGAGATACGTCCATGTATTGAATTTCAAGAGGCGTCACCAACTTAAAATCCCCACCTACCCTCGCGGACACGGTCTCTCCCACCAGATTCCCTTTTTCGTCCATGGCGGATGTTGCCTCAGCGATCACATATTTCTCGCCTTCTATTGCAGAGAGATATTCGATGTCTTTCGTCACCCTCCCGTTTATAACTCTTCTATAAGGAACTTCTATAAAGCCAAAATCATTAACTCTGGCGTATGTAGCAAGGGACGTTATAAGGCCAATATTGGGTCCCTCAGGAGTCTCTATTGGGCAAATTCTTCCATAATGAGTAGGATGAACGTCCCTTACCTCGAATCCTGCCCTTTCGCGGGTGAGTCCTCCTGGACCAAGGGCAGAAAGCCTCCTCTTATGTGTAATCTCCGAGAGTGGATTCGTCTGATCCATAAACTGACTAAGCTGGCTAGAACCAAAGAACTCTTTTACAGCAGCCATTACAGGTTTGGCATTTATTAAGTCGTGAGGCATTGCCGTTTCAAGATCGGTCAGGGTCATCTTTTCCTTTATTGTGCGTTCCATTCTGACAAGGCCTATGCGGAACTGGTTTTCAAGAAGTTCGCCGACTCTTCTAACTCTCCTGTTTCCGAGATGGTCTATATCATCAATTTCTCCCTTACCTGTCCGCAGATTAAATAAATATTTGACAATCTCAACGATATCACTATCCGTCAGAACCCTCGTATCTAAAGGACTGTCGAGATTCAGTCTTTTGTTGAGTTTCAAGCGTCCAACAGGCGAAAGGTCATACCTTTTAGGATCAAAGAACAACCCATTGAAAAGATCTCTTGCAGCAGCCAATGTTGGCGGTTCGCCCGGTCTTAATTTTTTATATATTTCGACAAGTGCCTCGTCCTGTGTATTAACCTTGTCCGTCAAAAGCGTATCTCTGAGTGAAGGAAGATAATGAACATTGTCGATAAACAGGAGACTCAGGGAGTCTATTTTTAGAGATAATATTCTGTTTAAAGCGGCCTCAGTGATAGCCTCATTCCCTTCAACTATCACTTCGCCGGTCGATGGGTCAATTATGTCTTTGAGAGTAATCCTGCCAATAAGCTCTTCCCTGCTTACGGGGATCGTCCTGATTCCTGATGCCTCCATTTTCCGGATGGCACCTCTTGTGATTTTACTTCCTTCCTTGACAATCAGTTCTTTTGTATCAGGGGCAACGATGTTCAAAGAGGACTTCAGTCCAATGAGAACCTCGCTGACATCCCGCGTGAATTTGTTTCCGCTAATATTGATTACTTCCACCGGGTAAAAGATTTTTAACAGATCTTCGTTCGTATATCCCAGGGCCTTAAGGACTATAGTCGCAGGAAGCTTCCTTCTCCTGTCTATTCTCACATAGAGGATATCTTTCGTATCAAATTCGAAATCCAGCCATGAGCCGCGTGAGGGTATAACCCTTGCCGAATAAAGAAGCCTTCCACTGGCATGCGTTTTTCCCTTATCGTGACTAAAGAAAACCCCCGGTGAGCGATGAAGCTGACTCACGACCACCCGTTCGGTGCCATTGACAATAAAGGTTCCTGTGTCAGTCATTAATGGCATCTCGCCAATATAGACATCCTCCTCCCTTGATTCCTTCAGTCGCCGATTCCCTCTCGATTCAAATTCCCAGAGGTTAAGTTTCACCTTTATCTTCAGAGGAGCCGCATAAGTGATTCCTTTTTGTAGGCAGTCTCGAACAGTGAGCTTAGGTTCGCCTATGGAATATCCAAGAAACTCAATAGAGGCCGTCTCGTTGTAGTCCGCTATAGGAAAAACACTCAGAAACGCGGCCTGTAAGCCACTGTTCTCTCTTTTTTCCGCGGGAACCTCTTTCTGCAGAAACTTTTCATAAGACTTTTTCTGTATTTCTATCAAATTTGGAATCCCCAGAATGGAAGGAGCTTCCCCGAAATTTTCTCTTTTTCTAAGAATCTTTGCCATACTTCTCCTTTTTATTTTACTTCGACTTTTGCTCCCTGTTCTTCGAGCTTCGCTTTAATTGCTTCAGCCTCTTCCTTTGATACACCGGTCTTAACAGGCTTGGGAGCCCCGTCAACAAGGTCTTTTGCCTCCTTAAGACCCAGAGAGGTAAGTTCTCGAACAACCTTAATAACCTGGATCTTTTTCTCGCCTGCTGCTGCAAGTATCACATCAAAAGCCGTTTTCTCTTCAACTTCAGCAGCCGCCGCCCCGCCGGCAGTGCCCGGTGCAGCAGCCACCGCAACAGGTGCGGCCGCAGTTACTCCGTATCTTTCTTCAAATTCCTTTATAAACTTGGACATCTCAAGAACTGTCATGTTGTCGATAAACTCAAATACCTGTTCTTTAGTGATAGGCATTCCCAAATCCTCCTTTTTCTGTATTATTTAAAATCACGAGCAATTTTTAGTTTTATGCTTTTATTTTTTCTGTTTCAGAGCTTCAAGAGCATGGACAAACTTACTCAGCGTGGCATTCAGGGCGCATGCAAATTTGCTGATGGGTGCTTGCAGACCCCCAGCGAGCATAGAAAGCAAAACCTGTCTTGATGGTATCTCCGCAACAGCCTTCAATTCTTCGGGTGCGCAAAATGCGCCTTCTATCACGGCTCCGTCCACTTTCAGCTTATCATTCTTCCTTGAATAATCGAGAATCTTCTTCACAGTAATTATAGGGTCACTGTAACTAATTGCAATACCCACGGGCCCTCTGAAGGATTCCTTCACTCCGAAAAGCGGAGTACCTTCGGAAGCAATTTTTGCAAGTGTGTTCTTGATAATTCTGTATTCAAAGTTGCCGTCCCGGAGCGACCGTCGCAGTTCAGAAAGTTCAGCCACAGTCAATCCCCTGTAATTAGTAAAGATTACTGCCTTTGCTTTTACAAAGTTCGCTCTCAACTCGTTTATGACCTGTTCTTTTTCTGCCCTTTTCAGTTTAGACCCCCTTTCCCAGAGATGCTACGTCAATCGCCAATCCCGGACCCATGGTAGACGAGATAGAGACCTTTTTTATATATTTGCCTTTGCTCGTTGGGGGCTTGGCCTTAATTACAGAGGCGATAACAGCTTTGGCATTCTCAACAAGCTTGTCAATATCAAAAGAGACCTTCCCTGCGGGGACGTGTACAATGCCACCCTTTTCGGTTTTGTATTCAACTTTTCCTGCCTTTATCTCTCTCACTGCTTTTGCTATGTCAAAGTTCACAGTCCCGAGTTTCGGATTTGGCATAAGACCGCGAGGACCCAATATTTTGCCAAGTTTACCCACCATACCCATTACATCTGGAGTCGCTACCGCCTTGTCGAAATCAAGCCACCCTTTGCTTATTTTTTCCACAAGATCCTCTGCCCCAACGTAATCGGCACCTGCCTCGCGAGCTTCTATTTCTTTTTCTCCCTTTGCGAAAACAAGAACCCGTACTTTCTTTCCCGTGCCATACGGAAGAACGACCGTGCCTCTTACCATCTGGTCTGATTTTCTCGGATCTATACCAAGATTTATCGATAGGTCTATAGTCTCGTCAAACTTTGCAAATGAAGACTCTTTCAAAATTCTAATCGCTTCTTCGAGCTGGTATTCTTTGCCTTTTTCAATTTTTTCCTTTACAGCATCGTGCTTCTTTCCCATTTTTCCCTCTTATTCCGTTATTTCAATTCCCATACTCTTCGCTGTGCCCTTTATGATCTCCAGCGCCTGCTCGATCGAATAAGCATTGAGGTCAGGAAGCTTCTTTTGAGCAATTTCCCTGACCTGTTCCGCCGTCACCCTACCAACTTTCTCTTTATTTGGAGTGCCCGATCCCTTAATGATCCCGGCGGCTTTCTTAAGCAGTTCTGACGCAGGGGGTGTCTTCGTTATAAAGGTAAACGATCTGTCGGCATAAACTGTAAGGACAACAGGAATTATGGTATCTCCCAATGCCTGGGTTTGTGCATTGAAAGCCTTACAAAACTCCATAATGTTGACTCCATGAGGTCCAAGTGCCGGACCGACAGGCGGCGCAGGATTCGCTTTGCCGGCAGGTATTTGGAGTTTAACCTGCGCGATAACTTCCTTCTTTGCCATCTGACCTCCTCGCTAATTTCATGCTTTTTCTTTCTCAACCTGGAAGAAATTCAGTTCAACAGGTGTTTGCCTGCCGAATATGCTCACCATCACGCAAAGTCTTCCGTGGTCTATATCAACATCTTCCACGGTTCCGACAAAATTTGTGAAGGGCCCATCGATAATTCTAACGCTTTCTCCTTTCTGGAACTGCGTCTTTACCTGCGGTGCAGGGCCTTTCTCCAATTGTTGAAGGATAACTTCAACCTCTTCCTCGGAAAGCGGAACCGGCTTTGCCCCGCCGACGAATCCCGTCACGCGGGGACTACTTCTCACAAGATGCCATGTTTCATCATCAAGTTCCATTTCCACAAGGATGTAACCAGGATAAAATTTTTTATCACTCTCCCTCTTTTTCCCTCCTTTAAGTTCGATTACCCTCTCTGTTGGAATCAGTATCCTCGATATCTTATCTTTGAGATTGAGTTTGTCTCTTTTCTCCTCGATGGTAAGTTTTACTTTTTCTTCAAAACCTGAATAAGTGTGAACTACATACCAATTCTTTGACATAATATATTTATCTCAGTGCAAGCCCTACCAGTTTTGTTAGTCCCAGGTCAACGACACCCAGGAATAATGAAACTATTATAACCGTTATTATCACAACCCAGGTCGAACCGAAAAGCTCTTCTCTCGATGGAAAAACTACTTTCTTTATCTCGACCTTCACCTCTTTGAAAAAATCCTTGATTCTTTTGATCATTAAATTTCTTCCTTGTAATAAAATCTGCCGCTTGCTTCCAAATGGCAGGCCAGGAGGGATTTGAACCCCCAACCCTCGGATTTGGAGTCCGATGCTCTAGCCGTTAGAGCTACTGGCCTATGCTTTGATCTCTTTATGTAGAGTATGCCTCCTGCAATGTCTACAGTACTTTTTAATTTGGAGTTTATCAGGTGTATTCTTTTTATTTTTCATACTTGAATAATTTCTATTTTTGCATTCTGTGCATTGAAACAGTATAATGTCTCTCATTCAAAATCCCCCGCCTCTATTTACTCCAGGATCGCTGTTACCACTCCAGCACCAACGGTTCTTCCGCCTTCCCTTATGGCAAACCTTAAACCTTCCTCCATAGCAATCGCTGCTATCAACTCCACCGTCACATTTACGTTGTCACCA
>JBFLXE010000052.1:0-16360 GCA_040757455.1 Nitrospirota bacterium | reverse complement strand
ATTCGTCGCATCACTTTTGAACATCCAAACTTAAAATCTGCGAATAATTGTTCTTAATATTTTAATTCGATTGTTTCCCGAATCTATTTGAGGCTGCGCATATGAACTTCAATTTCTTCCTAACTTTTGTGAGGAAACTCCGAAATCCTGCCTTCTTTATCACACTAATGCTTTTTGAAGCCACATCGATTAAATTAAGATTTCTCATATATATATAGAGCCATTGATCACGTATATTCTCAAGTTTTTTTTCTTCGCGATGGAGAAGTTCTACGGATTTTTTTAATTGAGCAATTGAGAGTGGGTTGAGTATCTTGCATCGCATCAAGATTGAATCAAGAGGCTCTGGATCAAATATATTTGCCGGCGGTTTTGCCCCTTTTTCGAGAGACAGACGCTTATAAAAAAAGATTTCATGATGTCTCAACATTAATTCCATTCTTGAGGCGTAGTAATCTCTTTTCAAAATATCCCATTCGTCTGAAGTTGTTCTATTACGCCGTATCATATCGATTGTCTCCTGGTACTTGGCTGGTTTTCGAGCCGTGACTACAAAGCTTGCTGCCATACTCCTAAGGGCATATTCAGAAAAATTCGAGAGCAGTACATTTTTACGTGATGGATCAGACTTCATCATATCCATGGCCTTTTCCATGGAACAGGTCATGAAATATTGTTTATCTTTATTGGATAGAAAAGAGATAAACCGCTCAACTAAATCAATTAACGACTTAAGGGGGGTTGCCGAGTCGGGTACATATGATTCCTCTAAAATAAAATCGTCTGCCAAAAAAGTCTCAACGGCTAAGGGCGTCATATTGAAGTAATGTTCTGGGAAACCATGAAATGATTGCATAAATGCAGTATCTATTCGAAAAATTCCATCATGTTTTAAAACTCTTTTTACTTCTTTTATAGCCTCTGCGGGATCATAGACATGTTCAAACACAGCTCCAGACTCTACATAGTCAAATGTATTATCCTGAAAGGGAAGTTCTTCTGCTTCAGAAACAATATCAACATGTTGGCAGGGTAAAACATCGAGAGAAATCACTCGATGATCGGCACATGGAATATTACCCGAACCAAGATGCAAAATTCTATCAGATGGGGAGATATAAGTTGCTGGCGCAGAATAACTTGTTTGATTCTGAGATGTTTTGTCTTCTGGTGGTGGCGTTAAATGGATTGGCTTAAGATATTTAACAAGTATAGGTTTGCCATTTACAATTGGATATTCTTCTCCACCTTCGGAAATTAATTTCCGATTGTGCATAATCAATTTTGTATGAGTTCTGGGACATCTCAGAATTGAAAGTATTTCTTCAATCTTTGTAATCATAGTATCCGATTGCTCCTGGATAGTGTAACATGAATTATGCAAATATGAATCAGGAACAATTCTCAATGACTTTATGAATGGATGGGGACAGATATAAAATGTACGAAATGTATCTGTTGTATCGGCGGCATGTATGATGACCAGAAAAGAGATATTCCATAAAGTCAATGGATTTGATCGTCATTTTGTTTTTTTTGCGATGTTGACTTTTGCTTGAAACTTCGAACAGGAATTATCTCATAGTTTATGAACCCATACCGAGTTATGTTATCATGATCCGTCAAACGGCGCGATAAAGATATATGGGAAAAGACCATTATAATTCAAATCTTATCCCTGACGAAGGTAATTTTGTCATAAAAATATAATGCAAATTAATATGCATACATGAAGAACGGGACTTGATCTTTTTCATTTTTGCATAATCCATGAATAAATCCATTTGCGCGGTAATAGTTTCATTCAATTCACCGGGAAAATTGAAGAATTGTATTGATAATTCTTCATATCAAGTCGATGAGATCATTGTAGTAGATAATACCACCAATCCGGAACTTAAAGATAAGATCGGCAATATCGCTTCTTCTGAGAAAGTGAGATTTATATTCAACAGAGAAAACAGGGGTCTGGGGGCAGCTTTAAATCAGGGCATAACACATTCTCTGAAAAATAACTATTTCTGGACGCTTTTGCTTGACCAGGATAGTATGCTTACAGAAAACATGATAGATGAGATGATTCGCTCATATCATAATCTCAGGGACGATTTGAGGGCCAGGACGGCTGCCATTGTGCCGTTGATATATGACAGTGACTTCAATAAAGAAATACATGCCATCGTCACGACAAAGCTGCTAAACAAAAAAATCAAGAATCATAGCGGGGACGCCTTTATCCACTTCCAGATAACTTCGGGAAGCATGATAAGAAACGACGTTATTGAGAATATCGGGCTCATGAATGAATATTTCTTCATAGATTTTATAGATTTTGATTACTGCTTCAGGATTTTGAGTAAAGGCTATAAAATATTACAGAGTAGAAATGCCCTGCTTTACCATTCATTAGGCGAAAAGAAAAGTAGGTTATTCTTTCAGTTCCGGGAGCATAATGATCCTTCGAGGCTCTATTATCAGATAAGAAACAGGCTGCTCACGTTATCTGCATACGGTAAGAATCACAGGTCTGTTTTGTATTCAGAGAGTTGCAGAATTTTCGCAAAATTTTTTAAAGTGCTTTTCCTTGAATATAATAAGCAGGCAAAAATGAAAATGTTTTTCCGGGGCATTGCGGATTTCCTTCGGGAGTCAAATAGAAAAAATTTCTCAATGAACAATTGAAATGAAGAAACATATTTTTTCAATCATTTTACTCGGCGTTATGATGTTCCTTGCCTATCTACCTTCTCTCAACGGAACGTGGGCGCTGGATGACGTGGTTGCGAATAAGCCTGTGGGAATAAGTGATATTCACGACCTAATAGGTTTTAGGAAAGTTACCTACGTTACTTTCCTCATGAATCAGTTGATTGCACCCTTCAGCCCGGCTAATTTCAGATTGTTTAACATTCTTATCCATTTTTTGAATGTTATATTGGTTTATGTGATTGCTTATAAAACAATCCTTCTCTGTCCCCTCTTAGTGAGGGCAACAACCCCCCTTAATCCCCCCTTAGTAAGGGGGGGATTGAAGAGGGGTGAGAATCAGACTTTTTACGCCGCATTTATCAGCGCTATCATATTCGCTCTTCATCCTTTAAACATAAACGCGGTCGCCTATATTGTTCAGAGGATGGCATCACTCGCAACACTTTTTGTCCTGCTCGCCCTCCTTTTCTACATTGCAGCAACTCAAGCGCACAGCAAAGTAAAAGGACTGATTTTTTATGTGTTGAGCGCTGTATGTGTGGTGGCAGGAATATTTTCTAAAGAGAATGCATTGATGGCTATACCGCTTGTAATTCTTTACGATTATGCCTTTCTCTCCAGATTTAAAGTCAGAGCTCTTAGCAAAAGGATATTGGTCATCGGCTTAGCAGGATTTATCTGTATCTTTTTTGCGTCGTACCTGCTGAAGTTACACACAGCATTCATTGATATAGCGAGATTATTCCTGAACCCCAATCAGCCTTTAACTGGAAATGGATGGATGGCCACAGATGTATACTGGACGCCGCTGCAGCATATTCTGACTGAGTTCCGTATTGTTTCGAGATATACGCTCCTGATATTTTTGCCTCTCCCTCAATTCCTGGTTTTTGACTGGTGGGGTTTCCCGGTTTCAGCAGGTGTGGTAGAGCCGGTTACTACCTTAATATCCATGATATTTCTGGCTTCACTTTTAATCTTTTCAGTCTGGAAATTCAAGAGGTTTCCTCTGCTTTGTTTCGGGATCCTCTGGTATCTGATTGCCATATCTCTCGAAAGCTTTATTGCTCTTGGCTCAGACCTGTATTTCGAGCACAGAAATTATCTGCCCCTTTCGGGACTCGCGATCGGTATAGCCGGGCAGGTGGTGATGTCCCTGAAAGGCAGGACTTTTGGAAAAACTCTTCTGGTAATTTCGGTTTTGCTTTGCACAGGACTGGGTTTGCTCACTTTCTCGAGAAATCATGTATGGAGGGATTCCGTAACGCTCTGGGAAGATACGATAAAGAAAAGCCCCTCTAACCTCAGGGCTATGATCGCCATGGGCAACACTTATCTGAGGCTCTCGGATGCCGAAGGTGCCGAGAGATATTATCGAAAGGCTGTACAAATTGGCAGCCGTGATAAAAGAATGCAGTTCTTCAGCGATGCAGCATACAGCCTCGGGATGGTATATCTTTTTAAAGGTGATCTGGGGAAGGCAAAAGAGCTGATTGACAAGCTCGATTATTTCGATTCATACCGAATAGTAATCCTGAAGGCCTATTACAAAGTGCTGAATAACGACATAAACGGAGCCCTTAAGGATTACCGGCAAATTGTGGAACATACAGAGGGGCTGGACAGAGTAGTCGTTGTAACACTCATGGGTGATGCATACTACAGAAAGGGCTTGTGGGATGATGCGATAGAACACTATGAAAAAGCGATAGCCCTTGATCCGGGGTTCACATCCGCATATTACGGGATAGGTGTTGCCTTCATGGGCAAAAGAGACACCCGGCATGCCTATGAATATTTCAAGAAAGCTCTTGATACGAATCCTGATGATGCGTTAGTTCTTTCAGATTTAGCAGACCTCATGCTTATAAAGAATTCAAAACGGGATGCTTTCCTTTATGCCGAAAAGGCGATTTCGAAGTCCCCTTCTTTCTATCAGCCTTATTTGACTATGGCCAATGTCCTCATCGTACACGGGGAGGAGAAGGAAGCAGAGAAGTATTACAGGAAAGCACTGAGACATAATATGCCGGTGCACTTGCTTCCGTTCAGCAAAGCCAGAGCATATTTTCTGAAGGGGGATATGGAAAAAATGCAGTATTACCTCTCAGAAGCGCAGAAATACAAAGATTTTCATGACCGGTTCAAAGATCTCGATTCCCTGAATTAATGCTCCCCGTCCGGCCTTCAGCCTGACCGAGTTTATTAACTCTGTATTCAAGCAATGCGATTTTCTGAATCAACTCCTTGTTCTTACTTTTCAGATCTGACAGCACAATTGAGAAATAAAGTGTTGTAAGCGTCAGGAGAAAGAAGACGATGAGAAAAATTAGCGCCGGAGGATACTTGATTCCGAGCTTGAAGGCAAGCGGGTCTATAATGCGGTCAGCAAAGGAACTGAAAATCAGCCCTACCCCTATGACCAGCCATATGAGAGAGAGTTCTTCCCTGAATCTCCTTTTTCTCACAAGTTCAAAAATTATCATGAATACCAGAAAGCCCATTACAAGAATAAAGAGTCTGACGCTGAAGCCCATATATTAATCCTCCCTTCCTCTCAGCAAAACCATGACAATGGCCAAAGACATCCTCATAATGTAATAAACAGGTTTTAACCCGTTATGCATGGATCTTCCGTTGGATTTTTCCGACATTCTCACCGGAGCTTCAACCACCCTAAATCTCATTTTATGAAGTGCCATGATAATATTGACATCGGGATAATCCAGAGGGTAATTGTCAGCCTTTGAAAGATAGGAGAAAACTTTTCTGCTTAACAACTGAAATCCAGAAGTTGGATCGGTAAAATTTGTCCCGGTGTAAAACCGGGCAATCATTGAAAACAGCCTTATCCCGATCTTTTTGGCGATACCGATCTTATAAGTTCCTTCGAGAAAACGCGAACCTATTACAACATCTGCATTTTCGCGCTCCATGGTTTCCATCAAGTTCTTTATATAATGCGGATCGTGTTGACTGTCCCCATCCATGGTTACCACGAAATCATATCCATTCTCAGTTGCAAAGCGAAAGCCTGTCTGAATGGCCCCGCCATAACCAATGTTAAGGGGGATATCCAGCACCATGGCACCCGCCAGCCTGGCAATAGCCGAGGTATTATCAGTGGAGCCGTCGTTAACAACCAGAATGTCCGCCTCTGGATTGATTCTCTCTGTATCCTTCAGGACCCCGGCGATAAATTCTTCTTCGTTATAGGCAGGGATTACGATCAAATAGGGATTCAATTTTGCACCATCTTGGAAATTTCTTAATTATAGTATCCTGTCTGTCTTAAGTAAAGACCGCGGAATCCTGAAATGAAATGGCCGTAATAGATGCCAATGTGGATACTGTAATTCTCGCCTATCCTGAATCTTTCCCCGTCTCTATCAAATCCTGCATAATCAGAGTCTGCCCATAAATTAACCGTGTCTGGCTGTCATTCCGGCAGTCCTTCAGCCGGAATCCAGTTTTTTTCAATGCCCTCTGGATGCCGGATCAAGTCCGGCATAACGAAAAAAAACATCGTGGACTGACTCTAATCTGCATCTATCAAAAGTTTGCTCCGAAAGCTTCTTCGAACATTTGACTTTACCGAATATCCTGTGTTAATGTTCAAAACATGAACAATAAACCTCTGCCGGAGCCCGAAAGTCACAAGACATTAAAAATCCTGAACGAAATTTCCGATAATGGTTCCATGACCCAGAGAGACCTCAGCAGTAAACTCGGCATCGCGCTTGGCCTTGTTAACTCCTATATTAAGAACCTAATCGCAAAAGGATATATAACTGTAAAATCCATTCCCCCGAGACGGTATGCCTATTACCTTACCCCGAAAGGATTTGCAGAAAAGACCCGTCTTACAATTCATTTATTGCAGGATTATACAAGGATTTTCCACGATGCAAGGTCTGCACTTAAAAAGCTCTTCAATGAGTTACAGGCGTCCGGAGCGAAAAAAGTTGTTTTCGCAGGAGCGGATGAAGTGGCTGAGATAGCATACATAAGTTTGCATGAGACAGACCTTGAGCTGGCGGGGATAGTGGATGATGAAAAAGCAGGAAAAAAATTTTTTGGCATTGATATCAGACCGCTAAAAGATATCAATTCCATGATCCATGATAGCATCGTAATAACATCATTTGTGAAAAGGCAGAAGATTTACAAAGAACTCCTTGAGCATGAGATCCCGGGAGAAGATATAAAGACAATTTTTGATTTATGAACTGGTATGCCATATACACGAAGCCTAAAACAGAAGACCTCATATCTCATAAGCTCGGCCAGGCTGGCATAGAAACATATAGCCCGAAACTGAGCATTAAGAAATACGTAAGGAGACGTTATAGTGAAGTCATAGAGCCGCTGTTCCCCTGTTACCTTTTTGCAAAATTTGAGCCCCGGACACACCTCTGGATGATTAATTACACACGAGGAGTCAGAAAAGTCGTTGGTGATAAAGAAGGCCAGCCATGGCCGGTTGCGGATGAGATAATCGATTTCATTCGCTCGAATGAAAAAGGAGGGTGTGTGCATATCGGTTTTGATGAGATCGCAGAGGGCGATGCAGTCGAAATAGCTGAAGGCCCTCTGAAAGGGATTACAGGGATTTTTAAACAATGTTTGAAGGGGAATGAGCGCGTCGTCGTTCTCCTGAAGGCAATAGAGTATCAGGCAAAAGTAGTTGTGGACAGGGCATCATTGCGAAAGATTTGATGTTAAAGAATCATCTGCCCTGATTTATGAGAAAAAAAATTATCGGTCATATTACAGGCCGCAAATGACCTGAACGGCGGTAGCCTGTTGATTTTTTATTCTAAATAACATTCACTTTTTGTCTTTCGTTTTACAAACTGATCTGTTGAGTTGCTTCCAGAAATTAAGCAATTTTTTTCTTGACATCGGTTACTTTTAATTATATGTTTGTTTGAGAAGCAATCCTGACATTTTCCATAAACCAGACTTTTTGCGAATGCGTGACCAATCTGTGACTTCTCTTATGATATTTTGCTGAAAATCAGGAATGTTATCTGAGTCTAATGTTAAAAAAAGTTTGTCAGTCCAGAGGGGGTGAGAAATATGTAGACCTAAAATTGAGCAAATAAGGTTCAGTTTTCTCATAGTATTTAAGTTTGTATTCCTGCAGATATTGAATCTACATAAGGTTTGCTGAAGGCGGTTGCTACATATATTTTCAGATCCGGGCAAATAGACTTTCAATCCCGGGAAAGGAGAAAGGGATGAAAAATTTTAAGGCTTTCATAAGCTTAATCGTTGTAGTTGGCATTGCATTGCTATTTGCACTTTCGCCTGCCGAGGGAGCAACAGAAACGGAGGCGGTTGCGGTCGAGAACTTCCAGGGCACCGGCATAACCTGGCAGCCGCAAGTGAATTACGATGTGGCTACTCTTACTATAGCAAGCTCAGCCGGAAATGTCTTTCATGACAATTTTGAAGCCGGCGAAACTCTCTTCTATAACATTATTGACAAGCAGGGGAACATCCTTCCAGATGGCAATTATACCTATGAGTTAAGTCTAATCAAGTTCTTGCAGCCAGAAGGTGAATTGATAGAAAGCGAAGAACAAAGCGGCATACCCACCAGCATCATGGTGAAGAATGGTGCATTCTCAGTACAAAGGGGGCTCCTGACCTCCGGGGATGAGTTAAGTAAAATAAGTATCCAGGCAATAAATCCTAACGGAAACTATTTCACTGGTGACGGTGGTTTCTCAGGTGATCTCTGTCTGGGCTGCGGTGATCTCGCAAATCCTGACAAGGAGTTAGATATCCATAACATCTCCGAGGTTTTCATACGCTTTGATGACACCGGAACCGCTGTCAGCACCTGGGACGTCGGCGTTCCTGCTTCATCGTACAGATTTGTCATTAACGATGTCATATATGGCACAACTCCATTTACGATTGAAGAGAATGCTACAACAAATACGCTCTATGTCAAGGGTGCAGTCATCGGCATTGGCACATCGACACCTGTAGATGATGCAGGTGGAACCTCTCGTGGTACTTTATATATCAATGCGGCCACGAATCCCGCTGTTATCCTGAACCAGTCCGTCAGTTCTCCCAGAGAGTGGCAGATATTTCCTTCCGCATCAACTGGCAATCTTCTGTTTAGAGACGAAACAGCAGGTGCATACAGGCTAACGCTTGGAACGAATGGAAATGTTGCTGTAGGCACTGATACCACTCCGGATTATCCGCTTCATGTGACTGGCGATGTATATACAACTGTTTTCTACCGTGCTCAAGGAATTAACCCAGGATTCTGGCTTGATGAATCAGGTACGGGAAATAAGGGGCTTTTCTTTGCCCTGGACAACAAGACTTTTCAGATGCAACGCCGCCCGCAGGGCTTCGGAGTCACCAATGAGGCATCTGTATTTCGTATGAGAATCGAAGCGCCAAATGATTCTATTGCCATTGATGCTCAGGGTGACGTTGGGTTGGGCGTGCCCATTGAGTCGATATCCTACCCTTTACAGTTGGCAGGCGGAGCACGTTGTACGGGAACGACCTGGCAGAATGCATCAAGCAGGGAGTATAAGGAAAACATAAAAGAGCTATCTGCTGATGAGGCGCTTCTCGCTTTCAGCAACCTTACTCCTGTTTTGTTCAATTATAAGGTTGACAGGGAAGACCAGCACCTCGGCTTCATTTCTGAAGACGTTCCTGATCTCGTTGCAACGCCGGACAGGAAGGGATTAAGCCCTATGGACATAGTTGCGGTGCTCACAAAAGTGGTTCAGGAACAGCAGAAAGCAATGCAGGAGCAGCGGAAGACAATATCCGAACTGACCGAGAAGGTGACGGAGCTTGAAAGAGAAGTAAAACTGAAAGGGACGGTCGCGTCTGTCACCCTGAAATAAGAGCGTTAAACGTGCACTGTTCAAAGATTCTATGCCCTGTGCACAGTTTACATGATTAATGAAGTACCATACCCCGTAGAGAGGGGATGTCTCCCCTCTCTATCACTTTTCGATAAAAATTTTATATATGTCTCATTAATTGCCAGCGGGCTGTTTAGACCCCATACCAAGTAAAAAACAGGATTCTCGAAGCATAATAGCCTCCACACATTTTTATAAATTCCCATCAAAGCTGGAAAATCAAGTCAATTTGCAGAAGGTCGTGAGATAGACATGTGCGGTGCTCACAAAAATGATTCAGGAAGGGCAGCAAGCTCTTTACCCCTATTTTGATTATGAACCTGCTCAGGGGATTCGTTCAATTCGTATGTCTATTATATGACAGGAGATTCCTGATCGCCGAGATGGCCAAAAGAGACATACTGTTCAATTATGTTGGCTCCCTCTTGGGATTTGTCTGGACCTTCATCAATCCCCTGGTGATGATATTCATTTTGTGGCTCGTTTTCAGTATCGGCTTCAGGGCGAATCCACTCCACGGGGTTCCCTTTGTCGTCTGGTTGACAGCCGGAATGGCGATATGGAATACTTTCTCACAGGTTGTTAATCATTCAACCGATGTCATAGTTAATAATCATCACCTCGTGAAGAGGATGGCTTTTCCATTGAGCATCCTGCCCGTGGTCAAGCTGGTAAGTTCCTTCATAACCCACTGTATTTTTCTCATCCTGCTCACTCTTTTGATCCTTTTGTATGACATGCCCTTCAGCCCTTATTGGTTTCAGACTCTTTATTATTTATTCGCAATGAGTGTTCTGGCATTAGGCCTGAGCTGGATATCATCATCCATCAACGTTCTTGTGAGAGACACCGGACAGATTGTGCACGTGATCCTGCAGATTGGTTTCTGGGGAACACCGATCTTCTGGGATGTCAATATCATGCCTCAGAAGATACATTTTCTGTTTAAATTGAATCCCATGTTCTATATCGTCCAGGGTTATCGGGACTCGTTTATTTATTTTGTGCCCTTCTGGGATCACTTGAATATAACGATCTATTTCTGGGCATTTACTGCGTTTATTTTCGTTCTCGGTGCAATGATATTCCTCCGCTTGAGGCCGCATTTTGCAGATGTTTTATAGACAATCTGGAGTAGAATGGATAGCGACATAACAGTTTCGGTTGCAAATGTGAGCAAAAAATACCGGCTGTACAGCAGCCCGAAGCACCGGCTAAGGGAGGCGCTGAATCCCTTCGGGAAGAAATATCACCGTGATTTTTGGGCACTCAGGAATATATCTTTTGATGTCCGCAGAGGTGAGGTGTTGGGCATTATCGGAAAGAACGGTAGTGGAAAGAGTACACTGCTCCAGATCATCTGCGGGGTCCTCAATCCTACATCGGGTGAAATCGCCACTCACGGACGCCTTACCGCTCTCCTGGGACTTGGAGTCGGCTTTAATCCGCAATTCACAGGCAGAAATAATGTATATCTCAACGGAGCACTTATGGGGTTTTCAAGAGAGGAAATTGATGTGAAGATGCAAGCTATAGAAAAATTCGCAGACATCGGAGAATTCATTGACCAGCCGATGAAGACATATTCAAGCGGCATGTTTATGAGGCTTGCGTTTGCCTGTTCAATTATGGTAAGACCGGACATACTGGTGGTGGACGAGGCGCTTAGCGTAGGAGACGTTTTTTTTCAGCAAAAATGTTTTGCAGCTATCCGCGACATCATTTCCAAGGGGACGACGTGTCTCTTTGTCTCGCATGACACGACAGCGATACTGAACCTTTGTAACCGCGCTCTTCTCTTGAACAGTGGAGAGATAGATTTTCAGGGAGAGCCGGAAGAAGCGGTCAGCCGTTATTATAGTAAAATGGGCCGAAAGGCATCGGGGTCTCAGAAAATTCTTGTTGGATCAAACGAAGGCTCTCCTGCTTTAGATAAATTGATGCCGGTATCAGAAATTCTTAAGAATAATATTCTGCTTCACTCCAACAAACGAAATGGAGCTGGTGGATTGAAGATAGTAGCGGCCTGTATCACAGATAGTTATGGAAATTTTACTTCACAGGTACGAATGATGAATGGTCTGAGCTTCCATTTGTTGCTTCATGCCAATGAAGAAATATCAAATCCAAGCACGGGGATAGCACTTTATGACCGATTAGGCAACCTGATCTTTTCAGCAGGCAACCAACAACTCAGATATACTTTGCCATCATTACAAAAAAAGGAAGACCTGACGGTACGTTTTGATTTAACATTCAGGGTGCGGCCCGGTCAATATACTTTTGAGCTAATTGCGGGCGAGCCGTCTTTTGACGAACCTAATATCGGCTTTACTCATGACAAGTATATGATGTTGGGTCCGATAAGAGTAACATATGAGTCAGCCGAGACACTTCCCTTTTACGGGTTTGCTCAATTGCCAATGAAGTTCTATGCACGAAAGGTATGAGGACTTGAAGATAGTAAATATAGATCAATGCTGGTGCGGCTCTCAAGATCTGGAGAAATTCTCCGAGCATTATTACAGATGCAGGGAATGTCTCACGCTTGTGCGTTCTCAACGAATGTCAGAAGAATTTTACAGAAGCGGTGATGATGCCAATAGCTATTATGGCAAGGAATACTGGACTGAGATCTGGATGAAAGAATATGGCCATAAGGATATTATGCTTCTGTCACGAGACTTTATCGCTGAAAGATGCATTTACTGGCTGAGGAATATTATGAAATATAAGCTTCCTCCGGCAAAAACGCTTGAGCTTGGATGTAGCCACGGCGGTCTCGTTTTTCTGATGAAACGCGCAGGGTATGAGTCAACCGGCACCGAGATGAGCGAATGGATCTGCGATTATGCACGGAAGACTTTCGACGTGGCTATACTATGCGGTCGAATTGAAGATATCAATACAGCTCCTAAATCCTTAGACATCATAGTGTTAATGGACGTGCTTGAGCATTTGACAGACCCTGTCCGATCACTGAATCTCATTGCTGAGGCTCTCAAGGATGATGGTGTGGTAGTCTTGCAGACACCCTGTTGGAGAGAGGCCCATAAAACATATGAAGAAATGAAAGCAGAGAACTATTTTTTATTGAATCATCAACTTAAAGAAAAGGAACACTTTTACCTTTTTAGTGAATCTTCTGTCAAGCGAATACTTTTGGAAACGGGGTTCCCGCATGTTGAATTCGAAAAACCAATTTTTCTATTTGACATGTTTGTCTTCGCCGGCAAACAGCCATTATATAAAATGGATAAGGAGAGTGTGGACGCTTCACTGCTGTCAACTCCGGACGGAAGGATGGTTCTGGCCTTAATGGACATTTACGAAAAGACAGAACAGAAGACTGGCGAACTATTCAGGTGTGAGGCAGACCGCAAAGCCAGGCTTCAGGTAATCGAAAAACAGGCTAAGGAGCACGCTGAGAAGCTGAGGGAGCTTGAAGCCGAAAAGGCGGCAAGACTCCAGGTGACTGAAAGGATTCAAAAGCAGTACGCCGAGTGTGAGGCAGACCGCAAGGCCAGGCTTCAGGTAATCGAAAAACAGGCTAAGGAGCACGCTGAAAAAATGAGGGAACTTGAAATGATAAAGTTATCTTTGTCATGGAGAATTACAGCCCCTTTTAGGTGGCTGCTCGATATGTTGAAGAGATGAGGAAACGGATTATTAAAATTTGTAAGGAAATATTATAATTCAAAAAATCTGCGGAGAAATTTTATGGGCTTATCGAGAGAACAAAAAGCACAGATGATCAAAAGAGTTAAGTACTGGTACCATACCATTGATCTTGGTGACGGGCTTGTAACCCCTGGTTGGGAAAAAATAAAAAAGCTGAATGAAAATATGATCGCCTTCTTACCCACGTCATTTAAAGGAATTTCCGTGCTTGATGTAGGTTGCTGGGATGGGCTGTTCAGTTTTGAGACCGAACGGAGGGGCGCTTCCAGGGTAATGGCAATTGATAATCTGGCAGGCGGAGATGGTTTTTCTCAAAAGACGCTTGACTCTATAAAGGGAGAAGGTTTTAAGCCTCTTGAAACCGCAAGGGCTATTTTGGGCTCAAATATTGAATACGGGTTTGGCAATGTGTACGATCTTTCACCTGAAGTTCACGGAAAATTCGATTGTACTATTTTTTTTGGTGTTCTTTACCATCTGTGGCATCCAATGCTTGCACTTGAGAGGATAAAAAAGGTTACAACTAAATGTTTATTCATTGAGACGCACGTGAACGAGGAAATTGATCAGAGTGTACCTCTCATAAGGTTCTATCCGAGAGGCGAGAAATATGAGGCTTCTACGTGGGTCGGACCTAACATGCTTGCTCTCTATGAAATGTTGAAAGTTGTGGGATTCAAAGAAGTTATGCTTTTCCGTTTTAGAGATCATCATGAACGTGCAATAGGTATGGCTTTCGTTGAAGAAAAATACGCTCAGGAATTTGCGTTCCGCCACGACGGAAGATTTATACCGTTTGAGCCTGCAAAAAAGACAGGGCGTCCGAACTCGGCAACAACGGAAAACGAGCCTGTAAAGTCACCCAACGACCGGGGAGTTGCTGCTCTGCTAAAAAGGCTCCTCGTTAAGCTTAAAGCAGGATGAGAAGGTTTGTGCATTTTATCTGAAATATCAAGCTTATAGAAAAGGAGGCGCTAATGCCACGTAATATCATCATTCTCGGTGGCGATGGTTTTTGCGGTTGGCCTACGTCCTTGGGCCTTTCAAAGGCAGGCTACGATATCACTATAGTGGATAATTTGTCCAGAAGAAAAATTGATGTTGAACTTGAATGTGAGTCGTTGACCCCTATCCGGCCCATTAATACGAGACTTAAAGTCTGGAAATCGGTTTCGGGAAAAGATATCCAGTTTGTTAATCTTGACGCTGCTCGGCAGTATCATAAGCTTTACAGCCTTATCAAGGATATAAAACCCGTAGCAATTGTTCATTTTGCGGAGCAACGCGCAGCTCCATATTCAATGAAGTCTCCATTTCATAAACGTTATACAATTGACAACAATATCAATGCAACTCATAATGTTCTCTGTGCTATCACGGAATCGGGCTTGGATGTTCACCTCGTTCATCTCGGGACAATGGGTGTTTACGGCTACGGTACTGCGGGATTGGCTATTCCTGAGGGATACTTAAATGTCAGGATCGATTGCGGAAACGGAGAGTTTAAAGATCTGGAAATCCTTTATCCTGCAAACCCGGGAAGCATTTATCATTTAACTAAAACTCAGGATGCCTTGATGTTTTATTACTACAATAAAAATGATGGTATAAGGATCACTGATCTTCACCAGGGGGTTGTATGGGGTACAAATACAGCGGAAACAATGGCTGATGAAGCTCTTATCAACCGGTTTGACTATGACGGTGATTACGGGACCGTGTTGAACAGATTTTTAATGCAGTCCGCCGTCGGACACCCGCTGACCGTCCATGGCACCGGGGGTCAGACGAGAGCTTTTATACATATAAGGGACACGGTCAATTGCATCCGGATCGCAATAGAAAATCCCCCTAAAAAAGGCGACCGGGTTCAAATTTTCAATCAGGCAACCGAGACACATACGGTTCTCGATCTGGCAAAAATTGTATCCAGGATAACCGGCTCTCAAATTAGATATTATTTAAATCCAAGGAGGGAAGCCGCTGAAAATAAACTTATCATTTGCAACGAAAAATTCTTGCAACTCGGTCTCAATCCTCTAACGCTGAATAAAGGGCTTCTATCAGAAGTCATAGATATAGCTAAGAAATATGCACATCGATGTGACAAGTCCAAAATAATCTGTAAATCTACGTGGATCCGCGATATAGAAATTGATGAAAAAGGTTCGCTGGAACCAATGCAAGCTTGAATCATGTTGCAGAAATATGTCGCAACCGCATACACAATGTGCGGACTTTGAACGGATATAGTACGGAGATCAGAAATCGTACATTCACCAACTATTTCGATCGTAACACCATCCTATAATCAAGCCAGATATATAGGAAATACCATTGAAAGCGTTCTCAACCAGGAGGGAGATTTTTGCGTAGATTATATCATCATTGACGGAAATTCTACAGACAACTCAATAGATATTATTGAGAAGTATGAGGGACTGCTAAAGAAGGGAAAATGGCCGATCCAGTGCAAGGGTATACAATACAGATGGACAAGCGATAATGATAGAGGCCAGGCAGATGCCATTAATAAAGGTTTTCACATTGCGAAGGGTGGCATCGTGGGATGGATCAATTCAGACGATTTCTATTTGCCAGAAGCTTTTAAAAATATTGTCAGATCTTTAGAAGAGAATCCCGAGATAGATTTCATATATGGCGATGGCAACGTCGTAAATGAAA
Organism: Nitrospirota bacterium; assembly: GCA_040757455.1. Taxonomy (GTDB): domain Bacteria; phylum Nitrospirota; class Thermodesulfovibrionia; order Thermodesulfovibrionales; family SM23-35; genus Kmv42. The sequence continues at coordinate 371 of JBFLXE010000052.1, read as the reverse complement.
ATGGCGAGACGCAGTGGGAATGGTTATCACGGCCTTTCAATTTATCATTATTAAAGTCATATCATTTCGCCATCAATAATTCCGCAAATTATATTATGCAGCAATCTGTTTTCTGGAGATCGAGAGTATTTGAAAAGATCGGATTTCTCGATGATTCGCTCCATTATGGAATGGATTATGAATATTGGATACGCGCGGGCATGGCAGGACTCAGATTCAAGCATATTCCTGAAAAGATAGGCAATTTCCGTATGGTAAGCGGGACTAAGAGCCTTTCGGATCCGACTGTTTTCTGGAATGAGAGACTCGAGATTTTTAGAAGATATAATGGCGCCGGGAAAATGAAAAAATTTTTCATATATTATTTTTAC
>JBFLXE010000051.1:0-16383 GCA_040757455.1 Nitrospirota bacterium | reverse complement strand
TCATTTTGCCGTACCGGAGAGCCCGGAAATACTCTAAACTCCCCAGGAAGATTAAAAATAGCGACAAGACGGAAAATGAGTGATATGCCGCGTTTCCATTTCAAAACACTGCTATAAAAAGTCTACCAGAAAGCGAAATTTTGTCAATTTGAATCGGATGTGGCAATTTTACCGGAGTCAATAACGGTCTCAAAATAATAACTACTCAAATCCAGCGATAAATGTGCAAATCGTTGCTATTGTGTCACCCTGAGCGTGTCGAAGAGTGACACTGATGTCATGGTTCGACTGGCTCACCATGACATTATCGCTCCATTACAACAAATTATCGCTGGATTTGGAGTATATTAAGTCTTTGTTATGGTTATCGCTGGATTTGGGAACTACATTATTCGTAAAATCCTTCCTAACCTCCCTTTTCCAAAGGGAGGAATTCCCCTCTTTGGCAAAGGGGGGGAGGGGAGATTTTTCAATAATGATGCCTTACCTATGAACTCCTTATAATATACGTCTCTCTTTCAATAATTCAGAGGTGGCTGATTTCATCTTCTTTCTTCTCTTCGCCTTTTATCTTTTTTTCGAGATATTCCTTTGCGATATCTCTTCCACCGAGTCCGAATGCTATAGCAAGCGCAAGCACAACGCCACCAAATACTATTGCGAAGGTAATGATTATAGTACCCCTCCCGATGCCCAGTTGTTCAAGAGCCATCGTGACGGACAGCAAGAATATGGTCACTTTGACAAGTCTTCCAACCAAACCGGAAACGCGAAGTCCTGCGTTCACGGAGGCGATTAAGGCAGCGCGCCCGAAAAAATTGCTGAGGAGATAGCCGATAAAAAGAATGATGGCTCCGACGAAGACGTTAGGCAGATAGAGGAAGAATCTTTCAAGGATCATTTCGACGGCCGGTATATTAAGAGAACGTAGGGCCACTATGGAAAAAATGATTATTGTGAGCCATCCTGCGACCCTCGCGAAAATGAGCGATATCGGTTCCTTTATGCCACCTTTCTTCAGCATCTCGACAACTCCGTGCCGTTCGAAAAATTTATCGACTTTCAGTGTCATCAAGAGCCTGAGGAAGAGCTTTTTTAGAATGAAGCCAAGAACGATACCTGCGACAAATACGAGAATTGATGTCAATATATCTGGCAGAAACTGAAGAATTCTCTCCGAAAGCCTGCTGAATGGCTCGATTACAATCCTCTCTAAAAGACTATTCATCACATCCCTCCTTTCTTACTGCCAGTTCTCTATCAAATAATCTTTCTTCTCTTCAAAACAGACGCACAATCTCTCGATTTTCTCCTCGACCTCCGAGGCGCTGCTCTCCCATGCCTCAATCACAAATGAGGCAATTTTTCCTATATAAATTGGAGTCAGTGACTTCAGTAGATGCTCCCTGTTTATTATCTTCTTATGCGATGCAATCGCGAAGCTATAGATAATTTCAACCCACAATTCATCGGGTATATGGAAATCTTCCTTCGAGAGTTTCGCTACCTTCTGAAGAAAATTCAGGATATGAGATGGCATAAAAGTCTTCCAAAATCCCGTTAATTCTTTCACCCCGAGTCTGAATTTCTCGACCATTCTCATTAGATTAACGGAGACCGGCTCAAGTCCCACATCGTAGCGGAAGCCAAAAGTTGGCACAGATTCGGATACTCTTATTTTGCTCCAAACTTCTCCATATGTTTCCATAAGATCAAAGGTTGATCCGACCACCTGGAAGAGCATTGAGCTTAAATCAGCGCCGGGATCTTTTGGATCGTGAATTTTTGCACCGAGAAAAGACTGGCAGACCCTAAAATTATTGGCAACCGCAGTCGTCGTCATCCAGATGTCTATGCCATAACGGGCCACATCTGTTCCCCACACATCCTTTGAGAGATAAAAACTCGCGAGACTACCAGAAAAACCGAATTCCCCGCCTATGGGTTGTCTTATCCGCTTCCCGTAGAGAGCTCTGGTTAAAGGATAAATGATGCTATTTGTTATTGTTCCGTCAAATTTGTGCCTGTAATAGAGCGGAGCGACGTAATCAAAATCTCCTTCTAGAATTGGTTTGATGAGTAGTTCGATCCATTCAGGGGTGATGCTTCTCAGGTCGGAATCGACTACAGCGCAGGCCTTCACAGCCAGTGTTTCGGCAATCTCAAAAATGGTTCTGAAGGCACTTCCTTTACCCGGGATACCGTGATAGGGAGTTGCTATTTTAAAAACCGGACCGACTCTGTGGTGCAAAAGGACGGACTGGAAATCTTCAACGGTGGTATTCTGTACAATCTCACGTGTTCCATCTGTCGACCCTCCGTCCGAATTCACGAGAACAGATTTCTGATCTGGGAAGTACTTGACAATGCCTGTCTGCACTGCCTTAACTACGTGGCCTATAGTCCGGGCATTATTGAAACTCGGAATTCCTATGAGAATGTCTGCCTTTCCGATTTGTCCGACTTTCTCCTGAATCTCTTTCCTGAGAATGACACTATTCATAACTAACCGGAAAATCCCTCCACCAAAGCGACAGGGAAATTCGCAAAGACTCTGGAAAGATCAAGCACCGTCGCATTTTTATATCTTTTGGTCTCGAATCTCTCTCCTGTAAAAATATTGAAGTATGTTGCTCCGGCCTCTGCAAGAGGGACCGCGATGAAGGAATCACGCCAGATCTCCTGTCCCAAAGGAAGATCCGTTGGCTGCGGAATAATCTTTGTAAAGAATCTCGGTGCTGCGACTATTGCCATTCTGTCTGCCGCGCGCCGTGCGAAAGCACACACCTGATCCGCCCTTCTTTCCATGATCTCAAGGGGAAGATACTCGCCCCTGTCAAAAAGCTCTCTGTTTTGCTTTCTATAATTGAGCGCTTTATAGATTAAATAGAGTTTGATCATTCCGTTTTCTTTGTGTTCTGTAAGCTCCCTAGCCAGATCAGACAGGTTTGTCTCCGATTCACGCTTCTTTAATGCCTCAAGCATTTTGATTCTCACATCGTAATTCACCGGCCTGCGGTTATCTGGATCAACGAGACTAAAATCCCATATCTCCGTTCCCTGATAAAAATCGGGAACGCCGGGAGAAGCTGTTTTTAACAAGGTCATTGAAAGGGAATTATACATTCCGTAGTGCGAGATCATTTTCTGAAAAGGGAGAAAATCCTGAAGAAACTGATTGTCCGGTGTATTTTTCATGATTGTCTCAATAAATGTCATTATTGCATCCTCGTAAAGAGCATCCGGGTTTATCCAGCTTGTATTGACCTTTGCTTCCCTTACTGCCTTCAGCATGTAATCTTTAATACGTTTCTTAAAGTCCTCATATCCGGAATTTTCCATCTCATTGACCGGCCAGGCACCGAGAAGTGTTTGGTAGAGAAGATACTCTTCGTTTCGGTCAGGCACAATCCGGCCGTCTACAGTAATTCTGCTTTTCTTATTCAGACGGCTCCATTTTCTGGTCTGTTGTTGCCATTGTGCAGGAATCTCTGAAAGGACATTTAATCGTGCTCTTACATCTTCGCTCCTTTTTGTGTCATGGGTGGAAGTGGCAATGAGCGCATGCGGCCAGAACTTTATTCTCTCAATGTTCTGTCCGTGAAAGGTTTCAAGGGGTGTGCCGAACCTGTCAGGGTTTCCACCCACCTCGTTGAGGGAAACAAAGCGATTATAAACATAAAATGAGGTGTCCTCAATTCCCTTTGCCATAACAGGAGATGTAAGCTGCTGAAATCTCATGACGAAATCAAGCCATTCTCTTTTATCTTCTTCACCAAATTCTTCAGGGAACTTCAGCAGAAGAACATCTCTAAGGAAATTAAAGATGGATTCACTGATAGCCGGGTTCGCCCGTTTCGCCTTTGATACAGCTGTCTCTATATACTGACGGTCTCTGTCTTTTATGTCGATATTGTTTATATAAGTCCTGTATACAGGAAAAAAGGCAATAACCTCCACAATAACTCTGATAAGGCTGTTCAAGGTGAAATCTCTCGTATGCCTGTTCTTTTCCGAAATACGATTTAAGTAATGGCCGAGGGTATTGATTTCGCTCGACATGGTAACCTGCATTGCTAACTTCTTTTTTTCATATACGATCTCCTGAAAATTAGTCTTTGTCCTGATAAACTTGTTATATATATCATCAAAGGCTTTTGCGTTTCTGGTGTCTACAAAAATTCCGCTCACGGAGTTCAAGAATACATATCCTGTTGTACTGAAAATTGGCCACTCTTCGGGCATTTTTTCACCTTTGGTAAGAATTTTTTCTCCAACGATGTAAAAGGGTTTAAAGGATGGATCAGACGACAACAACCGATCATACTGCTTTAACAATTCCTGTTCATTTTCAGACGGTTCAAGTGATGACGCCGCTTCTTCTCCTGCTGGCTCTGTGTAGCCAAGCCGCGTCTGTACAAAGCACCAGCGTTGTAAGCGGTGAAAATACTCCGAGGGGTTATATAATCCATCAGGATGGTCGACCCTCAAGCCTGTAATCTTTTTCCCCCGGATGAGTTTGAATAGCAACTGATGGGTCTGCCTGAAAACAATGATATCTTCCATCCGGATGGCGGCGAGGTCATTAATATCAAAAAATCGCCTATAGTTTATCTCCTCCGTTGCAACGCGCCAATGAGAAAGTCTGTAAACCTGTTGACTGAGGAGAGCATCGAGGTTATCAAAGCTCCTCGGTTCGCCTTTGACCCCGTTAAAGGCTTGTACGTTCTCATCAATGAATGCCTTGATCTTCTCACTTTCGTTACAAAGATCCCACAACCTTTTTTTAATAATCTCCTTCTCACGGTCCCGCTCAACAATCTTCTCATATTTTGTTTCTGTATAGTGAGGCAGATAGTTCAATGCTGTGATGATGCTCAAGAGCTCTACGTAGTATGGGTTTTCCGGTGACAGAAGCTTTTCCAGTTCTTCTAATCTAAATTTGAGAATGTCTATATATGTCTTTGGCTGGATCGGAAACTTGTGTTCGTAATAGCATAAAGAGAAGGTGCCCTCCTCAAAAGTTAATCGCAGTTCCTGTTGTTCCAGAACATTGCCGTATTGATATGCTAATACTGGTATGAGCACTTTGTTCTCGAGTTCTTTTTTGACAGGTCGCCAATCGATATCAAACCAGTTTGCATAAATCGAACTCGGCCCATTTTCAAGAATATCGATCCACCATTCATTTTCATTACTCATGATACACATATGGTTGGGAACGAAATCTAGAATTTGACCCATTCTATATTTCAAGAGTTCATCCGCTAATTCATCGTACTCCCCTTCTGTGCCAACCTCGGGATTCAGTTTGTTATGGTCTATAATGTCATACCCATGGAGGCTTCCTTTCTTGGCCTTGAGGTATGGTGAGGCGTATATATCACTTATACCAAGATCATCCAGATACCCGATAATCCGAACAGCATCAATAAATCTGAAATGCCCGCCAAACTGGACCCTGTACGTCGACGCAGGGATTCTCGGCATTATTATGTCTCTTTCCCCGTTCATTTTTTTCAGTTCTCGGTGAGGACAGATGAAATATTGAATGACAGCATTCCGCCCAAAGATCTGAAAGTGTCAACCCACTGAGAAGCCTTTTCTTTGCCTTCGCCGGCTATTTTATGAAAATCTCTGAAATAAGACCGGGCTATTGTATAATAGAGGTTTTGAATGCGCCAGTAGTTGATTTCGAGTGGTATCGATTTAAACAATTCAATCATTTTCTGTATCTCTATCAGCAGATCGTAATTAAATGGCTCATTGAGAAGCCTCCCCATGAATCCTTCCAGTTTTTGTCTCGCGGTAAATTCCAAATCTACGGAATCGAGCGGGACGTTCCACGCTTTCATTTCTTCAGCCAGCTGCTGAATCCTGTTGACGTCTGTTGGTTCTTGCAGGACTGCCTTTTCGATGCTCCAGTTTAAAACGAATTCCGCGGCAGCGGAAAATGCCTTCTTTACAGGTATCCCTGTCTCCTTCAAGAAACCCATTAATACGCGGTTATGTTCATACAGGTGGCGATATGCCTCTTCAAATTCCCTGAGGCTTTTTCCTATGAGAATATTCAGGATGCTCCGTTGCTGGTCTTTGAAAAGATCTACAAGCGAATAGTTGTGCATGCCGAAGTGATTATCCATAAGCCGCACGATATCGGCGAGGTCTCCTCTTTCGAAGGTTGAGATTATTTCATTCTTCATTGTATGATGGATTTCATTCCCCAGATATGTCTTCACTCCTCCATTCAGGGCGAGAGACGGGCTAAAAAATCCTCTCCCCTGTTAAGCAACTTTTCTTCAAAGGCTATGGAACGGGATATTTGTCCGTCATAAAAAAATATGTTGATTTTGCGATTTGACGGTAGCCTGTAAAGATAAGCTCTCGTCGGGTCAATCTGTCCGCCGCTCACATCTTTCCACTTGCCTACGCCAATCCTCCTGACCTTCGATGCTTGATGAGGAGAAAGGACAGTAAACTTTATGTTGAACTCAGCAAGAATATCAAGTGTCTCAATGTCCACGGCTGTTTCCGGCAGCCACATGCCCTCAGGATATCTCTTGAACCTGTATTCAAAATCTCTTATCCCCCATATTATCTGAGTACGTTTATCTCTGGTGCTGGCCAATGGCATGATAATATGGTTGTAACACTGCGCCATCGCATTGCCATGCCCTGCCCTCTGCCTGACACTCTGTCTGTCAGCCTCCAGGATAGCCTGATAAGGTTCCGGTGCATTTGCCTCCATCCAGGATAGTAAGGTGGGACCGAAATTAAAACTTATTTTGTCATAGTTGTTTACGATAGACATTATGTAATTTTCTGCGTCGAGGATTCTTGAAGCAGAATTGGGAGCATAACATTCTGTCGTAATCCTCTCATTCCAGTCGTGATAAGGATATGCAGAATCCTGTATCTCTACTGCCTCGATCCAGGGATTTTCCCGCGGAGGCTGATAGAAGTGTCCATGAATACAAACGTATCTATCCATTTATGGGTGTTTCCTTTTTGTAAACAACGATACTCTCACCCTTTGCAGTCGCTTCATCACCAGCCATAATCTTGTCCGGAAATAATGAGCCGGGGCCACCCCAGCGGATGTCAGAAGAGTCAAGGATTTTTTCCCATTCTCCCTCAGTAACCGGGACTCTTAATCTCCTGTCATATTTATCGAAATTCAGGATAAAGAACACGTGACTGTCGTCTTTCCACCTGTGTATTGTCAAAAGCTTCTCTTCTTCAAACCCATTCACGTCAAGATTGTCCTTGTCAAGATGGGAGAGAGCGGGTTCTATCCTTCTCAGAGATATGAGATATTTGTAAAAATTGAGCATAGTCTTATGATACCCTGATTTTCTCTTTTCCCACTGTATCTTTGACTTCTCGAACGTTTCTTCACCTTGGGGATCCGGGGGTTCTGTTTTCCATCCAAAAGCTTTAAACTCTTTCTTTCTTCCCTCCCTTACTGCGGTGACGAGATCCGCATCGGAATGGCTCACAAAATAGAGAAACGGAGCATTCTCGCCATATTCCTCGCCCATAAAAAGGAGAGGCATAAAAGGGGATAGAATGACGGAAGCCGCAACGAGCTTCAATGATTCAAAAGAGACAAGGCTTGTCAGTCTTTCACCTAGCATTCTGTTTCCAATCTGGTCGTGATTCTGTGAAAAGACAATAAATTGCGAAGCAGGAAGATCTTTCGAGGAATTGCCGTGGTTCCTTTTTCTGTAGAGGGAATACTGTCCCGAATAAACGTAGCCCTCTTTCAGAGATTTCTTCAGATGACTTGTTCTTCCGAAATCTGCATAATATCCACTGTCCTCACCCGTAACAAGACTATGTAGAGAATGGTGAAAATCATCACACCACTGGGCGTCAAAACCGAATCCGCTCAATTCCCTTGGCCTGGTCACTTTCGAATCGTTTAAATCGCTTTCTGCTATCAGATAATATTTCCTTCCTTCCGTCTGCGAAAATTCCTGAACCCTGTCTGCGAGTTCTTGAAGGAAAGGTCTCGCACTCATGTCTGAAATCCCGTGAATGGCGTCAAGGCGAAGCGCGTCGATATGATAGTTTTTAAACCAGTGCAGAGCATTTTCTATAAAAAAGTTTCTTACCTCGTTGCTGTAAGCGTCATCAAAATTGACTGCCATGCCCCACGGCGTTCTGTATTTTTCTGTAAAATAAGGTCCGAAGTCATGAAGACAGTTGCCCTCGGGTCCGAAGTGATTATAGACGACATCGAGTATCACGGCGATCTCATTTTTGTGACATTCATTGATAAGCTTTTTAAGGCCAACCGGCCCGCCATAGGAATTTTGAACAGCAAAAAGGTGAGCACCGTCATAGCCCCAGTTTCTCTCGCCGGGGAATTGCGCAATTGGCATAATTTCTATTGAATTTATGCCCAAAGTGATGATGTCCTGGAGACGCCCAATAATGGCATTGAAGGTTCCCTCCGGAGTAAATGTTCCCACATGTAACTCATACATAATCATTTCAGACAAAGGAATTCCTCTCCAGTTATTGTCCTCCCAATTAAAAGCGTTGTGATCAACTACCTGTGAAGGTCCGTGAACACCTTGCGGCTGCCAATGAGAGGCAGGATCTGGCCTCTCAATCTCACCGTCAAGATAATAAAAATACAGGGCATCCGGGTAAACGCCTTCGGTTGATATTTTCCAGTATCCTCTTTTATCTTTTTCCATGGGTATAATTTTTTCTTCTGGTGAAACTATTTTCACTGCAATCCTTTCACGAAAAGGCGCCCATACTGAAAATCCACATTTTCCGTCACCGGTATAATATGCGCCGACGTGCATCTTTAAGGCCCTTCTTTTTTGAAGAAGAGTATTCCGAGGGGTGGTAAGGTTAAAGAAAGAGAATAGTATCTGCCGTGTGCAGGTATCGGAGAAGCCTCTGCACCGCCTGCATTCCCGTGACCGCTCCCGCGGTATGTTGTCGCATCGCTGTTAAGCATTTCCCTCCAGTATCCGCCTGATGGAACCCCAACTCTGTAGTTGAATCTCGGGATAGGGGTGAAATTGCAGACAATGAGAATGACATCCTTCTTGCTTTTACCCTTCCTTATGAAACTTATAATACTGTTTTCCCAGTCAGAGAAATCTATCCATTCGAAACCCTCTGCACTGAAATCCAACTCATAGAGAGCGGGCTCTGTCTGGTACAAGCGGTTCAGGTCACGTACCCACAGCAGAACCCCGTTGTGATAGGGATACCGCAGGACATGCCATTCCAGACTTTCATCGTGATTCCATTCTTTCCACTGCCCGAATTCTCCACCCATAAAAAGGAGCTTCTTACCAGGATGACCATACATATATCCGTAAAGAAGCCTCAAATTCGCATATTTCTGCCATTCATCTCCCGGCATCTTTCCGAAAAGTGCACCTTTTCCATGTACCACCTCGTCATGCGAAAGTGGAAGAATGAAGTTTTCGAAAAATGCGTACCAGATACTAAAGGTCAACTGGTTGTGATGATATTTTCTAAAAATTGGATCTTTCGAAAAATAATCCAGCGTGTCATGCATCCAGCCCATGTTCCATTTCATTCCGAATCCCAATCCACCCACGTATACAGGTCGTGAAACCATCGGCCACGCCGTCGACTCCTCGGCAATAGTCTGGATATCGGGGAAGTGGCCGTAAGTCATTTCATTGAATCTCTTCAAGAATTCGATTGCCTCCAGATTCTCATTTCCTCCGTATTCATTCGGTATCCACTCACCGTGTCTCCTCGCGTAGTCGAGATACAGCATAGATGCGACGGCGTCGACTCTGAGGCCGTCGATATGGTATTTTTCAAGCCAGAATAGAGCACTGCTGATGAGAAAATTCCGCACCTCGTGCCTGCCGTAATTGAATATATAACTGTTCCAGTCCGGATGGAACCCTTTTCTGGGATCAGCATGTTCGTAGAGATGAGTGCCATCAAAATATACCAGCCCGTGCTCGTTATCGGGGAAATGAGACGGCACCCAATCTAAAACCACACCAATTCCGTTCTGATGGAGATAATCCACCAAATACATAAAATCCTGTGGCACGCCATATCTGCTCGTCGGCGCATAATATCCAACTGTCTGATATCCCCAGGAGCCGTAAAAAGGATGTTCCATTACGGGAAGAAATTCAACATGGGTAAATCCCATATCATTTACATAGTCCGCCAGATAGTGAGCCATTTCCCTATATGTGAGAAACCTATTTTTTTCTCCTATCACACGCCTCCAGGAGCCAAGGTGGACTTCGTAAATGGAAATTGGTGCCACAAGAGAATTCGACTTAGGCCTTTTCAGCATCCATTCACTGTCATGCCATTTGTACTCAAGATTCCATACAATGGATGCTGTCTCGGGCGGGACTTGCCAGTAAAAGGCGAAGGGATCGCCCTTGTCCGCTTTATAATTGCTGTAACGTGATTTAATATGAAATTTGTAAGTGTCGCCACTCGTCACATCCGGAATAAACCCCTCCCAGATGCCAGATCCGTCGTTTCGTATCCGTAAAGGGTGGGCCCTCTTATTCCACTTATTAAAATTCCCGATGACAGAAACCATTTCGGCATTTGGAGCCCATACTGCAAATAATGTCCCTTTGCCTCCATCGATCATCATCGGATGAGCTCCCAGCTTCTCGTAAAGTCTGAAATGATTTCCCTCTTTAAAGAGGTATATATCATGATCAGAAAGCAGGCTCACTTTATGAATTATGCTTGATGCCTTTTTTCTTTTTTTAACCGACATTATTAAACCTCCAGCAGAAGTTTAATCCCCTTCAGGGGGATGATCACCCATTCAGGCCTGTTGTTCAACTCATACCCGACTTCATAAACGCTCTTCTCGAGGAGGAAAATCTTCAAAATCATTTCGACATCCTCAGTCTCTCCCGGAATGAAAGATGCTCCTTTTGCGGTATCGAGATAGGATTTGATGAACACTCCGCTTGCATATGAATACCAGAGATTGATCCAGGGTTCCAGCGTGTTGATATCCTCTGATCTGAAAAGGAAATGTTTGAAGAGCGCTGAATAGGTCGCATAATGAAATGACCTTACCATTCCCGCTACGTCTCTAAGAGGTGAGCGTTTAAGCCTCCGTTCACTCAACAGCCTGGCGGGTTCTCCCTCGAAATCGATAATAATAAAATCATTTCCTGTATAGAGGACCTGTCCCAAATGATAATCGCCGTGAATTCTGATCCTTGTCACAGAGATCTTCTTTTTCAAAATCGCCTTGAAACGCTCAATTATCTCCTTTTCGCGGTTCAAAATCTCATTCGCAAATTCTCTCATGTTTTCCGGAAGATTTTTGATATTCTTCTTGAGCTGCTCGAATACCCTCTTTGAAAGACTCTGCATGGACTGGTAGATAGATCTCTGATAAAGAAGAGAGAAAGGCTCTGGTGAGAAATTCGGGTCTTCCAGGTCAGACGCGAGGGAAAGATGCAGTTCAGCTGTTCTCTTCCCGAGAAGAGCGACCATTTCGAGATAGTCAATGCCTATTAATTCCTGGAGAATCAGGGGAATGCGCTGAAAATCTACATCGAGAAGTGAGGAAGGTACATTCGGCAGTTCTTTTATTTCTGATCTTTTCGAGAGGACTCTGTCAAAGTATCTCTCCACTGAGTCAAGCGAATATGTCCAGCAGTCTCCTTGATTCGGCACAAAGTTCTGCAACAGGCCTACTACTACCGGCTCGGTACCAGGCCTTCTGTATTCGATTGCCCCGGCAAAGGGCGCTATATTCCTGAAATCAGCTCGTGTAAGAAACTTCCCTATTTCGAGATCTGGATTTGTTCCCTCGTCAAGCCGTCTGAAGAGCTTGAAGAAAAACCTGTTTCCATACAGTACAGATGTATTGCTCTGTTCCGCCTTCAGAACATGAGATTTTTCGGAAAGAATTTCTCCTCCTTTCATTTTTTTGAAAAATCTTCCCGGGTAGGCAGCAAGATACCCGTAGACACCTTTAATGTTGTGACGTCGTGCCATAAGCCACAAAAGGTCTTTACGAAACTCTTCGCTGTAAACTCCGTCGTATAGAATTCCTTCGCCATCACCGCTTCTGAGGCGTGACACGATTATATAGGGCTTTTCTTCTATGACCTTTCTTGCTTCATCTCCGGAAAGAAAAGAGATGGGGAGAAGGTAAACATCAGGCAATCCCTCTGAGTATAGAACCTTTATGAAAATCATATTGGTGCTCGAATCTATCTTCCCGACCGAAATATTTTCAACAATCTTTATCTGGCGGATTCTTCTTGCCTTCCCTCCAAACCATCTGCAACCAGTTATATACGAAGGAAGAATTTCATCTTCCAGCTTTTCCCTCGTTTTGCCCTGAAAAACATTCTGCCAGGTTCCGCTCACAACCAGTTCAGGAACCGTGGCAAATAAATCGCCGAATCTTATCACTTCTTCTTCTTTCAGTAGAGAAAACCAGAAATAATCGTAAAATCCCAGCGTAAGCACATAAGGAGAATCTTTGATGACGGGAAATTTATTCCTGCTGAACACCTCTTCAGGTGTATAACCCGAAAACCGTGAAAGGTCGAGCTCAACGATCTGCGGGTAACGTGAGAGATTTACGGCTATAAGAAGCGTTTCGTCTTCGTATTGACGAAGAAAAGCGAGTACCTTTGGATTTTCAGATAGTAGAAACTCAATAGTTCCCCTGCCAAAAGATTTAAAACGTTTCCTCATGGATATGATCCTCTTCATCCACCAGAGAAGAGACGACTGATTCCTCTCCTGATTTTCTACATTAACAGCTTCGTAGTGATATTCAGGATCAATAATGACCGGAAGATAGAGTTTTTGAGGATTCGCCCGGGAAAAGCCGGCATTTCTGTCCGCACTCCATTGCATAGGCGTCCGGACGCCGTTTCTGTCACCAAGATAATAATTGTCTCCCATGCCAATTTCATCTCCATAATAAATAACAGGGGTTCCCGGAAGAGAGAATAGCAGAATATTCATTAGCTCTATCTTTCTTAAATGATTTCCGAGAAGTGGTGCCAGACGTCTGCGAATCCCGAGATTTATCCTCGCTGTAGGATCCCTGGCATATACTTTGTACATATAATCTCTTTCCTCATCAGTCACCATTTCAAGGGTCAGCTCATCGTGATTTCTCAAAAAAAGCGCCCATTGGCATATATCTGGAATAGAAGGAGTCTGTTCGAATATGTCTATGATCGGAAACCTGTCTTCCATCCATAAAGACATGAATATCCTGGGCATCAAAGGGAAGTGAAAAGCCATGTGACATATATCACCATCCCCGAAATAATTAATGGCATCCTCCGGCCATTGATTGGCTTCTGCCAGAAGCATCCTGTTACTGAATTTGTTATCCACATGGGCCCTCAGCTTTCTCAAAAATTCGTATGTTTCGGAGAGATTTTCACAATTTGTATTTTCTCTTTCAAACAGATAGGGGACTGCATCGAGCCTGAGGCCGTCAACCCCCGTCGAAAACCAGAAATCTATGACACGAAACATTGTTTTCTGGACATGCAAGTTGTCGTAGTTCAAGTCAGGCTGATGTGAGTAAAAGCGATGCCAGTAATATGCCTTTGCGACATGATCCCATGCCCAGTTAGATGTCTCGAAGTCCTTGAATATTATCCTTGCGTCCTTGTATTTTTCGGCTGTATCGCTCCAGACGTAAAAATCTCTCCACCTGGAGTTTTTCCCTTTTCTCGATTTTTGAAACCAGGAATGTTGGTCAGAGGTGTGATTCAGGACGAGTTCAGTTATGACACGAATTCCTCTTTTGTGAGCTTCCCGGAGAAATTCTTTAAAATCATGGAGAGTTCCATACTGGGGATGGACACTAAAATAATCGGATATATCGTAACCGTCGTCCCGCAGGGGGGACGGATAAAAAGGCAGGAGCCATATGGCAGTTATGCCCAGGCTCTCTAAATAGTCGAGCTTTTCTCTAAGTCCTTTCAGATCACCAATGCCATCGCCGTTGTTATCATAGAAAGCCCTTACATGAACCTCGTAGATTATTGCATCTTTATACCAAAGAGGAGACTCCTCGATATACAATTCTTTCTCCGGCATCAATTCCGCCTCTCACATGAAATAGTCAAAATCGGTCTCCCTTTTTAATCTCTTGCGAACTCTGAAGACGTAAGCAGGAGAGATATGAGGATTTACCTCGACAAAGTTGCGTTCACCGTGCCAGATGTATTTATCATCGCCCAGAAGGTCATGAACCAGGTAAGGCTGACCAGGATCAATGCCGAGTTCGAGCACAGGTATCCTCACCCACCCCGAATGTTTATGGAAAGGATCAAGATTGACTATAACAAGTATTACGTTCGAGAGATCTTCCGTTGTCTTTCCGAAGAAGAGGAGACTGTCATTATCCACTTCATAAAACATTATATTCGACGTGGCCTGAAGAGCGGGATTTTCTCTTCTGATCTTATTGATCCTTGCGATGAACTCCTTAAGATTTCCTTCCCTATCCCAGTCCCATTCTTTGATTTCATACTTTTCTGAGTTCAAATATTCCTCTTTCCCGGGAAGCGCCTCACGGACAGCAAGTTCAAAGGGAGGACCGTAAATTCCGTAGTTGGAGGATAAGGTTGCAGCGAGGACGAGTCTCATCATAAAAGCATTCCTTCCACCGTATTGAAGAAACTCCGTAAGAATATCAGGCGTATTTGGCCAGAAACTCGGCCTGAAATATTCCCTTATTTCTGTTGTAGTCAGTTCATTGATATATTGACCGAGTTCCGATTTCGTATTCCTCCATGCAAAATATGTATAAGATTGCGTAAACCCGAGTTTAGCGAGGCGGTACATCACCTTCGGCCTCGTAAATGCCTCTGACAGGAAAATTACATCCGGATAATCCTTTTTGATGCCGGTGATAAGCCACTCCCAAAAAGGAAATGGTTTTGTATGCGGATTATCAACCCTGAAAATCCTCACGCCCTTTTCAATCCAGAAGAGAACGACACTCTTCAGTTCCTCCCACAGGTCCCGCCATTGATCACATTCAAAATTCAATGGAACAATATCTTCATACTTCTTAGGCGGATTTTCAGCGAACTGCAATGTTCCATCTGGTCGCCAGTTGAACCAATCCGGATGCTCCTTAACATAAGGATGATCAGGAGAACACTGGAAAGCGATGTCCATGGCAATTTCGATCCCGTACTCTTTTGCCCTGTCTATCAGATTTTTGAAATCTTCAAATTTTCCAAGGTCGGGATGAATTGATTTATGTCCCCCTTTATCCGAGCCAATCGCCCAGGGACTTCCGACATCGTCAGGTACATTGCTCAATACATTGTTCTTTCCTTTGCGGTTTGTCCTGCCCACAGGATGAATCGGAGACAGATACAGAACGTCGAATCCCATGCGTACGATCTCCGGCAGAATCGCCTCAACATCTTTCAGGGTACCGTGTTTGCCGGAACGGCGCGGGCATGAGCGCGGAAAAAGTTCATACCATGAACTGAAGAGCGCCTTCGGCCTGTCAACGACAACCCTGAGTTCTTTCCCGTATCTCGCGGCAAAGCGTTTTTCAGAATGTTTCTCCATGAGAAGACCTGTCTCTCTGTTTAAAGCGGTAGAAACAAGCTTTTCTTTTTCTTGCTCCGTTATGAGAAAGCGCGCGATCATCTGAAGTCTCTCCTTGTCCTCACCAGAAATCAATCTCAATGTTTCTTCGATATACCTTACCCCCTGTAGGATTTCCACTGTAATATCCCGTCCCGCGTCAAACTTTTTTTTCAGATCGTCCCGCCACGTTTCGTAACGATTGATCCATCCGGTCACTGTGTATTTATATATTCCGATCTCCTCTACAAAAAACTCAGCCCCCCACCTGTCATTTTCGATGTGACGCATAGGCACTTCCTGCCAGTTCAGACTGTTCGGACCCTTGTAAAGAAGTCTGGCTGTCACCTTGTCATGTCCGTCGGCGAATATGTCAGCCTCGACGATAACCTTTTCACCAACTACTCTCTTGATGGGGAATCTTCCGCCGTCGATTTCCGGTGCTACGGATTCGATGACAACTCTTGTCCTTCCCTCAACTTCTCTCATATAACCTCATTTTGAAACGAAACTATAGATAACGCAATAAATGCTTTTACATTGTCATTGCGAGCCCGAAGGGCGTGGCAATCTCGTCTTTGGATTGCTTCGTCATCCGCTTTGGCGGACTCCTTGCAATGACACTTCATTTAATGCGTTTATATTAAATGTCATTGCTGTCCAAAATAATCTGAATTTATAAAATGCCCTCGCATGAAATAAGGCTTTTAGACAAGAAAAAGTGCATTTTCAAAACCAGGTTCCCTTTTCTGTACATGAGATGCTGTCCAATTAAAC
>JBFLXE010000050.1:0-16827 GCA_040757455.1 Nitrospirota bacterium | reverse complement strand
TAAAAAGGAGGATTTATGGCGAAGGCGAAATTTGAGAGGGTGAAGCCTCATGTGAACATAGGCACGATAGGGCATGTAGACCATGGCAAGACTACATTGACATCTGCGATTACGAAGGTACTGGCTATGAAGGGGCAAGCACAATACAGGTCATTTGACAGCATAGACAATGCACCTGAGGAGAAGGCGAGGGGTATAACTATAGCGACGGCACATGTAGAGTATGAGACGGACAAGAGGCATTATGCGCATGTAGACTGTCCTGGTCATGCTGATTACATAAAGAACATGATAACCGGAGCGGCGCAGATGGACGGAGCAGTTCTGGTGGTATCGGCAGCGGACGGGCCGATGCCACAGACGAGGGAGCACATTTTATTAGCGAGGCAGGTAGGTGTACCGTACATAGTGGTTTATATGAATAAGGTAGACATGGTGGATGATCCTGAGCTATTGGACTTAGTGGAGCTTGAGGTGAGGGAGTTATTGACGAAGTATGGATTTCCTGGTGACAAGATTCCGGTAATAAGGGGGAGTGCGCTGAAGGCGATGGAGAGCACGAGCAGTGATCCTGGCGCAGAGGAATTCAATAGTGTTCGCGAGCTATTAGAGGTGATAGACGGCTATATTCCGACACCTGAGAGACCGACAGACAAGCCCTTTTTAATGCCGATAGAGGATGTATTTTCGATATCGGGGCGTGGCACGGTAGTGACCGGGAGAGTTGAGAGGGGAGTAATCAAGGTAGGAGAGGAAGTAGAGATAGTCGGGTTAGGTGAGACGAGGAAGACGGTGGCGACAGGGGTAGAGATGTTCAGGAAGCTGCTTGATGAAGGGAGGGCAGGAGACAATATAGGGGTATTGCTGAGGGGGATAGGGAAGGATGAAGTAGAGAGGGGTCAGGTATTAGCTAAACCTGGCAGTATAACCCCTCATACGAAGTTCAAGGCGGAGGTATACGTATTGACGAAAGAAGAAGGTGGGCGGCACACACCGTTTTTCAAGGGATACAGGCCTCAGTTTTATTTCAGGACGACGGATGTGACGGGTGTTGTATATTTGCCTGAAGGTGTGGAGATGGTGATGCCTGGTGACAACGTAAATGTGACGGTGGAGTTGATAGCAGCGATTGCTATGGAGGAAGGTTTAAGGTTTGCCATAAGGGAAGGCGGAAGAACCGTTGGTGCTGGAGTGGTAACAGCGATCCTGGAGTAATTTGGTTAACATTTTTAAAGACTGGTGACGGAGTGCAATAAGGAGTGAACCAGAAAATTAGAATCAAGCTGAAAGCTTATGATCATAGGATACTGGACAGGTCTGTAAAGGAAATTGTTGATACTGCACAGAGGACTGGCGCGAGGGTATCCGGCCCTGTACCACTACCTACGCGGATTAGCAAAATCACAGTTCTAAGATCCCCGCATGTGGATAAGAAGTCGCGAGAGCAGTTTGAGATCAGGACACACAAGAGATTGATAGATATAGTTGATCCGACCCCCCAGACTGTCGATGCCCTTATGAAGCTCGAACTGGCTGCGGGGGTGGATGTTGAAATAAAATTGTAATTTTAAAAGATTTGCTTGAGGATAATGTGACAGCAATATTAGGTAAAAAGCTTGGTATGACACAGATATTTATGGAAGATGGCAAAATATGCCCGGTCACGATTGTGGAGGCAGGCCCGTGCTGTGTTGTTCAGGTAAAAACCGCCGACAGAGACCATTACGATTCTGTTAAGCTGGGTTTTTTGGAGGTTAAAGAAAAGAAGGTAAGCAAACCGCAACTGGGTTCTTTCAAAAGGACGGGGGTTAACTCTTATAGAATACTCAGAGAATTCCCAATGAGTGACTTAAAAGTGGGAGAGTTCGTGACTGTTGAAAAGTTTTCTAAAGGAGATAAAGTCTCTGTCACCGGGACTTCAAAGGGGAAAGGGTTTCAGGGCGTTATGAAGAGACACCATTTTGCAGGAGGCCCGGGATCACACGGCTCAATGTTCAATCGAGCACCTGGTTCCATTGGTGCAAGTTCATTCCCGTCGCGAGTATGGAAGAATCAAAAACTTCCCGGCCACATGGGCTCCGAAAAGGTCACGATCCGAAACCTTGAGATAATCGATGTGAAAACCGAACAGAATTTGCTCTTGATTCGAGGTTCGGTTCCCGGTGCAAAAGGCTGCATCCTTGAAATAAATAAGGAAGATTGAGATGCTGGAAGTGGAAGTAAAAGACAAAAATAACAATACAGTAGAAAAGATTTCATTGGAGGAGACTATTTTTGGAAATTCAAAGCCAAGCTTAGTGCATGAGGCGGTGATCAACTATCTCGCAAATCAACGGCAAGGCACGCATGCAACTAAGACGCGAGGACTCGTTCGGGGCGGCGGGAAGAAGCCGTGGAGGCAAAAACACACCGGAAGGGCGAGAGCTGGCAGTATCAGGTCGCCTTTATGGAGAGGCGGCGGCATAGTATTTGGTCCAAAGCCAAGAGATTATTCTTACAGACAGCCCAAAAAAGCCAAGAGGACAGCCCTTATGGCAGCCATTAGAGAAAAACTTTCCGGCGGAGAGGTTATAGTCATCGATGATTTTTCCATAGAAAAGCCTAAAACAAAAGATGTGTTGACAATCTTGAAAAACCTTGGTATTGATGGCAAGAATGTGCTAATCGTGACACCGGAAAGAGATGAGAAGATTCTTCTTTCGGCAAAAAACATTCCTGACATAAACGTCGCGAGGGCAGTTGACCTGAACACATATGATGTGATGAGACACAACATACTTCTTTTAACCAGAGAGGCATTAACGAGATTACGGGAAATAATTTCATGAGAAATCTTTATTCCATAATCAAAAGACCGCTTTTCACTGAAAAGGGTAGCTTTCTGAAGGAAACCGAAAACAAACTTCTTGTGGAGGTTGATAGGAATGCAAACAAAACTGAAATAAAAAAGGCGGTTGAGGAAATTTTCGGAGTGAAAGTCGATAAGGTCTCTACTATAAATACATACGGGAAATGGAAGAGATTTGGGAGGTCGGTTGGTAGAAGGCCGGATCGGAAGAAAGCAATAATTACATTGAAGAGAGGCGAAAAACTTGATTTTATTGAAGGTGTATAATGGGAATGAAGAAATTTAATCCCACATCACCCGGCAGGAGATTCCAGACAGTCTCTGATTTTTCGGAGATAACAACAGATAAGCCTCATAAGCCATCAGTGAAATCCCTGAGAAAGAGTGGCGGGAGAAACAACAGTGGTCGCGTGACGGCGTGGCATAGAGGAGGCGGTAGCAGAAGGGCATTCAGAGTGATAGATTTCAGGAGAGATAAGACGGGAATTCCTGCGAAGGTGGAGACTATCGAGTATGACCCTAACAGATCTGCAAGGATTGCGTTGCTCAGATATGCTGACGGCGAGCGAAGATATATAATCGCTTCTTCAGGCCTTCAGGTGGGTGACGAGGTAGTTTCAGGCAAAGACGCTGAAATAAAAACGGGAAACGCGCTGCCTCTAAGTGATATGCCCCTGGGGACTTTCATTCACAATATTGAGTTGCGTCCCGGAGAGGGTGCAAAGCTCGTGAGGAGCGCCGGCTCATCTGCGCAACTTATTGCGAAAGAGGAAAAATATGCACAAGTAAAACTCTCTTCGGGAGAGGTCCGTTTAGTTCCTGCAGGTTGTATGGCGACGGTGGGGCAGGTGAGCAATGTCGAACACGAAAATATATCCTATGGCAAGGCAGGAAGGATAAGATGGCTGGGAAGGAAATCTCACGTGAGAGGTGTTGCGATGAATCCTATAGATCATCCGCTCGGGGGTGGCGAAGGCAAGGCCTCGGGGGGAAGGCCCGCATGTACTCCCTGGGGAAAACCTGAAGGAGTTAAAACAAGGCACAATAAAAGAACGGATAGATTCATAGTCAAGAGGAGGAAATAAGTGGCGCGTTCTCTAAAAAAAGGTCCTTTTGTGGATGGCAAACTCCTGAAAAAGGTAAAGGCCATGGCCGAGAGTGGTGAAAGAAAATTGATAAAAACGTGGTCAAGACGTTCCACGATACTGCCCGAGTTCATAGGGTTCACATTTGCCGTGCACAACGGAAAGAAATTTATACCCGTTTATGTTACCGAGAACATGGTTGGCCATAAGCTCGGTGAATTCGCACCCACAAGGATGTTCAGGAGCCATGCGGGTTCGGAAAAAGCTGTAGCAGCAAAGGGATAAGGACCTATGGAAGCAAAAGCAATATTAAAATATGCCAGGATAACGCCCAGAAAAGCCCGTAGGGTGGTTAATCTTATAAGAGATAAAACGGCCGGAGATGCTCTTGTCTATCTGCGGTTTATGCCTTACAGAGGAGCAAGATTTGTTGAAAAACTACTGAAATCTGCCATGGCAAATGCAGAACAGAAGAAGGCGGTTAATCCAGAGACTATGAAGATCGTGAGGGCATATGTGGATCAAGGACCTACAATGAAGAGAGTTGAACCGAGAGCTATGGGACGTGCAAATGTCATTAAGAAGAGAAGCTGTCACATAACAGTCGTAATTTCTGAGGAATAGCATCTGAGGAATAGCAGAGGAAAGAAGGAGGAAATTTGGGTCAGAAAACACATCCTGTCGGCAACCGAATTGGTATTATAAAAACCTGGAATTCGAGATGGTTCGCTAAAAAGGGATACAGTGAACAACTTCTTGAAGACATAAGCATAAGAAAGTACCTGAAAAAGCGACTATTTCATGCTGGCGTACCAAGGATCGAGATAGAACGGACAGGCCAGAGCGTGAGAGTTACCATACATACTGCCCGGCCGGGAATAATCATCGGGAAAAAGGGCGCAGAAGTCGAAAAGCTAAGGAGAGAGCTGAAAGAAATGACGGGCAAAGAAGTTTCAGTGGATATTAAAGAGATAAGGAAACCGGAAGTTGATGCACAGCTTGTTGCAGAAAATGTCGCCCTTCAGCTCGAAAAGAGAGTCGCTTTCCGGAGGGCGATGAAAAAATCCGTGGCCTCAGCTCTGCGATTCGGCACACTGGGAGTAAAAATCTCCTGTTCAGGAAGACTTGCCGGAGCCGAAATAGCACGTTCAGAATGGTACAGGGAGGGCCGGGTGCCTCTCCATACGTTCAGGGCAGATATTGATTATGGCTTTGCTGAAGCGAGAACAACGTATGGGGTAATAGGTGTTAAAGTGTGGATGTATCATGGGGATATATTACCGGAAAGCGGGGTTAAAGAAATTTAGGTGTCGTCATGTTAATGCCCAAGAAAGTCAAATTCAGGAAGATGCAGAAAGGAAGGATGTACGGGAAGGCATACCGGGGCTCTTCCGTTTCCTTTGGTGAATTCGGATTAAAGGCTTTGGAGCCGGGATGGCTTTCGAGCAACGAGATCGAGGCTGCAAGGATTGCCATAACTCGCCATGCAAAAAGGGGATGCAAAGTATGGATTCGGATTTTCCCTGATAAGCCGATAACGAAGAAGCCAGCTGAGACAAGGATGGGAAAGGGAAAAGGATCGCCTGAATACTGGGTCGCTGTGGTAAAACCAGGAAGAATTTTGTATGAGATTGCAGGAGTCACCGAAACTATTGCGCGAGAAGCTCTAAGGCTTGCTTCCCACAAATTGCCTGTATCCACAAGATTTGTAAAGAGAGATGAGGAGGTACTGTGAAGCCTTCGGAATTGAGTGCAATGACCATTGAAGAACTGAACCAGAAAGAGCAAGATCTGAGGAAAGAACTTTTCAATTTGAGATTTCAACAGGCAACGGGCGAGATTCAGAACCCCAAAAGAATATATACGGTGAGAAAAGACATAGCTAGGGTATTAACAATAAGAAGTGAGAAGTTAAAGGCAAAAGTTTAGAAAAATTCTGATTTAGAGGAGTACCGTGTCCAAAAAAATCTATTCAGGCAAGGTTGTCAGTAATAAAATGGACAAAACCGTTGTCGTTGCTGTAACAAGGCTTTTCCAGCATCCCGGCTATAAGAAGACTGTGAAGCGTGTGACGAGATTTAAGGCACATGATGAACAGAATAGATGCAAAGTGGGAGATATTGTTAAGATCATTGAATCCAGACCTCTTAGCAAGGATAAGAGATGGATGGTAATAGAATAGTTCCGGGTGCTGCGATATGATTCAGTTGAGGAGCATGCTTGAGGTCGCCGACAATTCAGGAGCGAAAAAGGTTCAGTGCATAAAGGTGCTGGGCGGCTTCCATAAAAGATATGCCAGGCTTGGCGACGTCATTGTCGTGAGTGTCAAAGAAGCCATGCCCGACAGCAATATAAAAAAAGGTACAGTGGCAAAGGCTGTGGTCGTCAGAACCAAAAAGGAACACAAAAGGCCCGACGGTTCTTACATACGTTTTGATCAGAATGCGGTCGTTCTGATAAATGTACAGGGCGAACCTGTGGGTACCAGAATTTTCGGCCCTGTGGCAAGGGAACTGAGATGGAAGGATTTCACAAAGATAATTTCGCTGGCTCCGGAGGTGCTTTAGAGGAAGATGGGATACGGTATAAAGAAAAATGATACTGTCGTTGTTATTGCTGGCAAAGAAAAAGGCAAGAAAGGCAGGGTCCTATCCGTCTTACCAGCCAAAGAAGGAGTTCTTATCGAAAACGTTAATATGATCAAGAGACATTTGAAGCCGTCTAGAAAATACACGCAGGGTGGAATTATCGAGAAGGAGGCTCCGCTCCATATTTCGAATGTGATGCTTCTCTGCCCTAAATGCAACAAGCCGACGAGGATAGGTAATATTCTATTGCAGGATGGAAAGAAAGTCCGCTCATGCAGGGAATGCAAGGAGTTAGTTGATTAAATGATTCCGCGGTTCAAGGAACGGTATGTTAGAGAGGTTGTTCCGAACATGATGAAGGAATTTTCATATAAAAATGTTATGGAAGTTCCACGCCTGCGTAAGATTGTTCTCAATGTTGGGCTTGGCGAGGCCGTGCAGAATATAAAGCTTCTTGATGCAGCGCAAAAAGAGCTTGCCGCAATAACCGGGCAGAGGGCAGTGGTGACCAAAGCCAAGAAATCGATTGCAGCTTTTAAATTAAGAAAAGGTGCACCGATCGGGTGTAAAGTTACCCTTAGAGGTGACAGGATGTATGAATTTCTTGATAGATTCATCAGTGTTGCGTTGCCGAGAATAAGAGATTTCAAGGGATTATCCGGGAAATCCTTTGATGGGCGGGGGAATTATTCCCTGGGCCTGAAGGAACAGTTTATATTTCCGGAAATAGATTTCGATAAAGTTGAGATGGTACACGGGCTTGATATTACGTTTTGCACAACCGCAAAGACTGATAGAGAAAGCAAATCACTTCTGCGGTATTTAGGTATGCCATATAGAAGTTGATAAGTCTGTAAGATTTTTTGAATCCTAAATTTTATCAGAAGATCTGTGAGGAGTGTGGATGGCGAAGATTTGTATGATTGAGAAGGCAAAAGGTCCTGTGAAATTCAAGGTGAGGGTTCATAACAGGTGCAGGATCTGCGGGAGGCCCCGGGGCTTTCTCCGTAAATTCGGGATGTGCAGGATCTGTTTCAGGACACTTTCACTTGAAGGCCAGATACCCGGTGTAAGAAAATCAAGCTGGTAGATACATATTTTTGAGGGAGGTTTGATGTTAACTGATCCTATTGCCGATATGCTGACAAGGGTGCGGAATGCTATGCGTATCAGATCTGAAAAAGTTGATATTCCGATTTCTAAGATGAAATTGGAAATGGCAAAAATATTGAAGGAAGAGGGATTTATTAAGGCATATAAAATATTAAAGGACCGAAAACAGGGAATCCTTAGAATCATTCTGAAATACGTCGACAACGAAAGCGTGATCTCGGGATTGAAAAGGGTGAGTAGACCCGGGCGCCGAGTCTACGTGGGAAGTGATAATATCCCCAGAGTTATGGGGGGACTTGGCATTGCCATTTTGACAACATCCAAGGGGATTCTGACAGACAAAGCCTGCAAAAACGAGCGCGTGGGTGGAGAGGTCTTATGTTATATCTGGTAGTATGCAGAGGCTGGTCATTCAGAAATAGGGACAGGGGTTAAGAATATGTCGCGGATTGGAAAAAAACCGATCTCGATACCAGACAAGGTAACGGTTGAGATCAACAATGAAACGGTTAAGGTCAAAGGGCCAAAAGGAGAACTTAACTGGGATTATCCTGATCGGATTAAAGTGCGGGTTGAAGACGGCCACATATCAGTCGAAAGAATGGGCGATTCGAAAGCTGATAGAACGCTCCATGGACTTTCTAGAAGCCTCATTTCAAATATGATTACAGGAGTTTCGCAGGGTTATCAGAAGAGCCTCGAAATTGTGGGAGTCGGATACAAGTCACAGGTTACAGGGGGGAGGCTTCTTCTGTCACTCGGGTATTCTCATCCCGTTGAATTTCCTCTACCCGAGGGAATCACCGCATCGGTGGACGCAAAGCAGACGCACATAGTCCTTCAGGGTATTGACAAGCAGAAATTGGGGCAAGTGGCGGCGAGCTTGAAAGCTCTCAGACTGCCTGATGCATATAAGGGAAAAGGCATTCGATACGCTGGTGAAAGATTCAAATTAAAAGTCGGCAAGGCTGGAAAGAAATAACCGGGGGGTCATCGTGGCTGAAAGCAGGGAGCTTGGCAGAGATAGACGGCATAAGCGCATTAGAAAAAAGATATTTGGCAGTTCGGATAGATTGAGACTTTCTGTTTATCGCAGTTTGAATCATGTATATGCCCAGCTGATCGACGATTCCAAGGGGCAGACTGTTGTGAGTGCTTCCAGTCTCGACAAGGAATTTAAGGACGTCCAGACCCACAAAGGCAATGTGACCATGGCGAAGAAGGTTGGTCAGCTCATTGCCCGACGCGCACTTGAGAAGGGGTTTAAGAAAGTCGTTTTGGATAGAGGAGGCTATCTTTATCATGGTAGCGTGAAGGCTCTGGCAGAAGCGGCAAGAGAAGCCGGACTACAGTTTTAGGAGGATTTGTGGATAAGATTAATCCAGAAGGACTGAACTTGAGAGATAAAGTCATCTACATTAATAGAGTAGCTAAAGTAGTGAAAGGTGGTAGGAGATTTTCCTTTACTGCTCTGGTAGTCGTCGGCAATTCAGAAGGAATAGTCGGCATTGGTAAGGGAAAGGCATCAGAAGTTCCCGAGGCCATAAGAAAGGCTGTAGAACAAGCTAAAAAATCGCTGATTAAATTTCCTCTTTCAGATACGACCATCCCCCACAGGGTCATTGGAAGATTCGGCTCGGGGACAGTTGTGATCAATCCTGCGACAAAAGGGACCGGTATAATCGCTGGTGGTGCTGTAAGGGCCCTTCTGGAGGTTGCGGGTGTGCAGAATGTCGTAGCGAAATCAATACGCAGTCATAATCCCTTTAATTCCGTGAAGGCTACATTAAACGGCCTAGCGAGCCTGAGGGATCCCGAATCCGTGCTGAAGCTCAGAGGAAAGGCAGAAGAGGAGCCTCTGGAGGTTTCATGAAAATAGAGGATCTAATACCTGCGGAAGGAAGGAGTGCACGAAGAAAAAGAATCGGCAGGGGTATCGGATCAGGCCACGGAAAGACAGCCGGCAAGGGACATAAGGGGCAGAAGGCCCGCTCTGGGGGAACAAAGGGCCCGGGGTTTGAAGGTGGTCAGATGCCATTGCAAAGGAGGGTTCCAAAAAGGGGATTTAAAAATAGGTTCAGAGTCGATTATGCGGTTCTGAATCTAAAAGACATAGACAGGTTGGAGGGAGTGGACACTGTTACGCCTGATGTTCTTCTCGAAAAAGGGATAATCAAGAATCTGAAAGATGGCCTTAAGATACTGGGCGATGGAGAAATTCGGAGACCCCTGACGATAAAGGCGGATGCTTTCAGCGCTTCTGCATTAGCCAAGATTGCTGCTGCGGGTGGAAAAGCAGAGGTAATATAGAAGTTGGGCATCCTCTCAAGCTTCCAGAATATCTTCAAGATTGCTGAGCTTAAAAGCAGAGTTTTGTTTACCCTTGGGCTTCTCGCGGTTTACAGAATCGGTGCTCATATCCCGACTCCTGGAATTAATGGGGAAGAATTAAGCAAATTCCTTGCGGAAAGAGGTGGAGCCTTGATGGGCTTCTTCGATATGTTCTCCGGGGGAGCACTGTCAAGAGTTACGATTTTTGCCTTAGGAATAATGCCTTACATAAGTGCCTCCATTATTATGCAGCTTCTCACCGTCGTAATTCCCGCGATAGGAAAACTTGCAAAAGAGGGTGAGGCCGGCAGGAAAAAAATCGTCCGGTATACAAGATATGGCACGGTCATTATCAGCGCTATACAGTCATTTGGTATAGCAGCTGGTCTTGAAGGTATGGCCGGGGGATCATTTGTTCAGAATCCCGGGTGGTCTTTCAGATTGATGACAATGCTCACTTTGACGTCGGGAACGGCTTTTCTGATGTGGCTCGGTGAGCAGATTACCGAGAGAGGGATCGGCAACGGCATCTCGCTAATCATTTTTGCCGGCATTGTTGCGAGGTTTCCCAATGCTGTTATAAGCACTGTAAGATTGTTACAGGCGGGTGAACTGTCCATATTTTTTGTAATTCTTCTCGTTGTGATGATGGTTGCAGTGATCGGAGCAATAATTTTTATGGAGAGAGGACAGAGGAAAATCCCGGTGCAGTATGCGAAGAGGGTTGTTGGACGTAAAGTCTACGGAGGACAGACCACCCATCTACCGCTTAAAATTAACACCTCTGGCGTTATACCCCCGATATTTGCCTCATCGATAATCATGTTTCCTGCGACTGTAGCTGGATTCATCGCGATTCCCTGGGTACAGGCAATAGCGGCACAGCTTTCCCCCGGCACTGTTTTGTATACATTGCTTTATGTCGGAATGATATTTTTCTTTGCATATTTTTATACTGCGATAATTTTCAATCCCGTCGATATTGCAGATAATTTAAAAAAATACGGAGGTTTTATTCCGGGAATAAGGCCTGGCCAGAAGACATCCGAGTATATTTACAGAGTACTTTCGAGACTTACCTTTGTGGGCGCTATTTATCTTGCTATCGTTTGTATAATACCTGAAATCCTTATTCAGAGATTTAATGTGCCTTTTTATTTCGGGGGCACCTCGTTGCTTATAACTGTTGGTGTTGCTCTGGATACGGTTTCCCAGATCGAATCTCATCTAATTACCCGTTCCTATGAAGGTTTCTTGAAAAAGGGGAGAATTAAAGGTCGACGGGGTTGAAGACACTTCGCACATGCAGAAGGAAGAAATCGTTATTTGATGAATATATGATTATTTTAAAGTCGCCAGAAGAGATTAAAAAGATGGTCCCTGCCTGTCTTATTGTGGCAAGGACACTGCAGTATCTTGGAGATGAAGTGAGACCCGGTATAACAACTAAGGAACTCGAAGCGATGGCTGATGCGTATATAAAGGAGAATAGTGGCATACCAGCTTTTAAAGGATATAGAGGATTTCCGGCAAGTATTTGCACCTCTGTCAATAACGAAGTGATTCACGGAATACCGTCGAGGAGACAGCTCAGAGAAGGGGATATCATAGGTATTGATATTGGCGTTCAGAAGGATGGATTCTATGGGGATGGCGCCCGTACCTTTCCGGTCGGCAGAATCACTCCGGATGCAGAAAAGCTTCTCAAAGTGACCGAGAGCGCCCTTTATCAGGCAATAGACAAGGCTCGTCCGGGCAATCGGGTTTCTGATATCTCGCATACAATTCAGGAACACGTCGAGAGAAATGGCTTCTCAGTGGTAAGGGCTTTCGTAGGTCATGGCATCGGAAGGGACCTGCATGAGGATCCGCAGATACCTAATTTCGGGCCTCCTAACAGGGGCCCCCGGTTGCGTCCTGGCATGACGTTGGCAATCGAGACTATGGTTAACCAGGGAGGCTATGAGGTTATAATATTGGATGACGGATGGACAACAGTCACGATAGATGGTAAGTTATCAGCTCACTTCGAGCATACGGTGCTGGTGACAGATTATCATGCGGAGATATTGACGCTTTATAATAAAAAACAGTATACTGTTTAGTTAATGCCGAAAGAGGAAAATATTGAAGTTGAAGGCAAGGTGATAGAAACCTTGCCCAATGCGATGTTCAAGGTTGAACTTGAGAATGGGCAGGTCGTACTCGCGTATGTTTCAGGCAAAATGAGGATGCATTTTATAAAAATTCTTCCCGGAGATAGGGTGACGGTAGAACTTTCTCCTTATGACCTTACCAAGGGAAGGATAGTATATAGATACAAATAGAGGAATAATATGAAGGTACGTTCTTCGGTCAAACCTATATGTGCCAAATGTAAGATTATAAAGAGAAAGGGCATCACGAGGATAATTTGTGAAAATCCAAGGCATAAACAAAGGCAGGGATAAAAGTAAGAAAATTCTATGGAGGTTGGATGGCTAGGATTGCCGGAGTTGATTTACCAAAAAATGAAAGAGTGGAAATAGGATTGACCAGGATATTCGGCATAGGTAGATCCCTTTCAAAAAAAATATTGTCCGAGACGAATATCAATCCTGATGTGAAAGTCAAAGATCTTAAAGATGACGAAATTGTCAAGATTAGAAACATCATAGAACGTGATTACAGAGTGGAGGGTGATCTTCGAAGGGATATATCGCTGAATGTTAAAAGGCTGATGGATATAGGCAGTTACAGGGGACTGCGTCACCGGTTTGGTCTTCCTGTGAGAGGTCAGCGAACAAGAACCAATGCAAGAACTCGAAAGGGCCCCAGAAAAGCAGTGATGGGTAAAAAGAAAGAGGCATAAAGGTAATGGCTCAAAGGAGAAAAGGTAAAGACAGAAGAAGTATTTCTTACGGTGCGGCACATATTCAAGCAACATTTAATAATACGATTGTAACGATCACAGACCCTAATGGTGATGTGATCACGTGGGCGAGTGCTGGTAACTTGGGATTCAAGGGCTCAAGAAAGGGAACTCCTTATGCTGCGCAGATAGCAGCCACTGCAGCTGCAAAAAAAGCGATAGATGCGGGAATGAAACAGATTGATATATTCGTAAAGGGCCCTGGTGCGGGGCGAGAGTCGGCTATTAGAGCGCTTCAGGCGGCTGGACTTGAGATTAATCTTATAAAGGATGTAACCCCGGTTCCCCACAACGGTTGCAGACCTCCTAAAAGAAGGCGGGTATAAAATGGCGAGATATACAGGTGCCTTGTGCAGAATCTGCCGTCGGGAAGGGGAGAAGTTATTTCTCAAAGGTGACAGGTGTTACACCGAAAAGTGCGGCGTCGAGAGAAGAAAGTATCCACCCGGACAGCATGGGCAGGGATACAAAAAATTATCAGATTACGGGATACAGCTTAGGGAAAAACAGAAGGTCCGGAAGATGTACGGTATTTTAGAAAGGCAATTTCGACAATATTTTGGTAAAGCAGAAAGAAAGAAGGGTGTTACGGGTGAAATACTTCTTCAGCTCATAGAGAGTCGACTCGACACGATCGTATTCCGGATGGGATTTGCACCAAATAGGAGAAAGGCGAGACAGCTGGTGAATCACGGACATATTCTTTTGAATGGCAGGAAGGTCAATCTTCCTTCGTATACGGTAAAAGCAGGCGATGTGATAGAAGTAAAGGAAGGGAGTAAGAACATTCCTGAGATACCGGACAGCATCGCTAAAAGCGAACACAGGGGATTGCCGCCCTGGGTTGAAGTTGATACGGCAAATCTGAAAGGGAAAGTCTTACATATTCCTTCTCGAGAAGAAATACAACTTCCCGTGCAAGAACAACTTATTGTTGAATTATATTCGAAGTGAAATAATTTTAGGTTATTGTTGTATAAATTTTTAATCATAAACATCAAATACCAAGCACCAATTACCAAATAATGTTCAATAATCAAGCGAGATGGAGCTGACTCTCGTGAATTCAAGGGTTGATTATTTAATTTGGAATTTGGTCATTTGAATTTAATAAGGAGGCCTTATGGATCTGAGAAAAATAGGCTTTCAACTGCCTGACACCATAAAATTTGACGAAGAAACGCTGAGCGGCACATACGGCAAACTTGTCGCTGAGCCTTTGGAGCGCGGTTTCGGGACAACTCTTGGAAATGCCTTGAGAAGGGTTTTGCTTTCTTCTCTTGTAGGCGCTGCTGTTACGGCTGTCAGAATACCCGGTGCCCTGCACGAATTTTCGACTCTCAAGGGTGTTAAAGAAGATGTTGTGGATATCATCCTGAACATTAAAAAGATCCGGTTCAAGCTTTACTCGAACGGAAAGAAACTGGCTACAATCAAGGTCAAGGGACCAAAAAATGTAACAGCAGATGATATTCAGGCGGACGCATCTTTTGAGGTCTTAAACCCGGAACAGGATATCGTAACATTAGATAAGGATGCTTCATTTGAAGCTGAGATGTATATTAAACGGGGGAAGGGCTATGCGTTGGCTGAATTGAACAAAGAAGAAGATCTCCCTGTGGACATGATTGCTATCGATTCTGTCTTCACACCGGTGAGAAAAGTCAATTTCGTTGTCGAGAAAGCCAGGGTTGGACGGGCGACAGATTATGACAGGCTGATTATGGAGATATGGACAGATGGAAGTATAACACCTGAGAAGGCGGTCTCACAGGCCGCATCAATTCTCATCGAACACCTGGATCTATTCATATTCGATGAAGCAGAAGAGGAAGAACAGAAGGAGATGTCTGCTGCCGAACCAACACACGCCGGTCATTTGGTTGGAGAAGATCCGGTGTTTAACAGTAATCTGCTTAAGAGCGTTGATGAGTTGGAGCTGTCAGTGAGATCATATAATTGTCTTAAGAATGCAAATATCAAAACGATCGCCGAACTTGTGCAGAAGACTGAACAGGAAATGTTGAGAACAAAAAATTTCGGCCGTAAATCTCTGAACGAGATAAAAGAGATATTGCACGGGATGGGTCTTCGTCTTGGTATGAGAGTTGACCTTGATGCCCTCAACAAGGAAACACTGATGAAGAGGGGAGGCACGGAAGAAGATGCGGCACAGAGTTGATGGAAGACAGTTCGGGAGGACGACAAACCAGAGGAAGGCACTTTTGAGGGGGCTGGTCAATTCCCTTTTGAAATATGAAAGGATTGAGACGACTGTCGCAAAAGCTAAGGAAATCCGGAGAATCGCCGAAAAGATGGTGACCCTGGGTATAAGGGGGGATCTTCACTCGAAACGCCTTGCTTTTGCGTACCTGTCAAACAGGGCAAGTCTGGCGAGATTATTCGGCGAAATAGCGCCCAGGTTCGCAGGTAGGAACGGAGGCTATTTGAGAATTGTACAGACGAGGAACAGAGTAAATGACTCCGCACCGATGGCGGTGCTTGAATTCATTGATTATGAGGATTTGAGGAAAACCAGGGAAAAGAAAAAAGAAAAGAAAGAGACAGAAAAGACAAGCTAAATCACTGTTATTACGAGAATGAGAAGGAGAGGAAATCTCGGACTTCTCATTTTTTGTTTTTATTGTTCGAAAAATCATTCGGGAAAGCGAAGCCATGAAAATTCTGGTAACCGGAGGAGCAGGGTATATCGGAAGCCACATCGTCAAAGCCCTGGGCGAGAGGGGATATGATGTTGTTGTTTACGACAACCTCTCCTACGGGCATAAGTGGGCGTTGCTTTATGGACGCCTGATAATAGGTGATCTGGCAGACAGAAAATCAATCAATTCTGTTTTTCGGCGGGAGAAATTTGATTCCGTCATCCATATGTCTGCATTTGTTGTTGTGGATGAGTCCATCAGGGAACCGCTGAAATATTACCGGAATAATTTTGTAAACACGCTGAACCTCATCGAGGCATGTGTCAATCACCGGGTGGGCACATTCCTCTTTTCTTCAACTGCGGCTGTCTATGGTATACCCGACAAGGTGCCTGTCACGGAAGATACTCCGCTCGCTCCGATCAATCCCTACGGGGCTTCCAAAATGATGGTTGAACGTGCCCTAAACGATCTGAGTTTGGCGAATGAATTCAGATTTATTTCGCTCCGGTATTTCAACGTTGCAGGTGCTGATCCACTCGCAAGGATCGGGCAGGCGAGACAGGATGCAACGCATCTGATCACCGTATCCCTGAGGACGGCACTTGGAAGGAGGGATCGCCTCGAGATATTCGGAACGGATTATCCGACGCCGGACGGTACCTGCATTCGTGACTATATTCATGTCGATGACCTCTCAGAAGCGCACATACTCACAATAGAATATCTGGCATCAGGAGGCGAAAGCAGGATATACAACTGCGGATATGGCCACGGCTATTCTGTGAAGGAAGTAGTTACAAAAGTGAAGGAGGTCACCGGAATTGATTTTCCGGTCAGGAATGTCGACAGAAGACCCGGAGACCCGCCCGAACTCATAGCCGATGCCTCGAAGCTCAGGAGGGAACTCGGCTGGCAGCCGAAACACGACGACCTCGGACACATCATCAGGACAGCATGGGAGTGGGAGAAGAAGATGAGCTTCAGATAACGATTCCCCAGCGCTCATTTACCGTATGTCATTGTGAGCATCCCGAAAACATTCGGGGTGCGTGGCAATCTCATTAGTGAAGACGAGATTGCTTCGTTCCACTCGCAATGACGATCTTTATCATTGGAATTGGGAATAGATAAATTCCATCCTCGTTATCACTTTCTTTCATTAACCCAGATAATTCATAAATTCTGCTGAAAAAAATAGCCAACAATCCTGAGAGCTTTGGTATTATTAAGTTTGCAAAGGCTCAAAACCAAAGAAAGGATGGTTGGCTATATGACAGAGTGTATC
>JBFLXE010000049.1:0-16835 GCA_040757455.1 Nitrospirota bacterium | reverse complement strand
TTAATTGGACAGCATCTCATGTACAGAAAAGGGAACCTGGTTTTGAAAATGCACTTTTTCTTGTCTAAAAGCCTTATTTCATGCGAGGGCATTTTATAAATTCAGATTATTTTGGACAGCAATGAGTTATTATATAATGATAAAAGTTTATTATAAGTCAGAGCAGGCGAAGTGGTTGCCTACCCGATGATAAAATGAGGGTGGGAGGAAAGTCCGAGCTCCGCAGGGCAAGGCGCCCCATAATATGGGTGTGGGGGTGACCCCAAGGAAAGTGCCACAGAAAGGGAAACTGCCCCACGATCGTTGGGGTGAGGGTGAAAAGGTGAGGTAAGAGCTCACCAGTTGAGATGGAGACATCTCAAGCTTGGTAAACCCCGCCTGGAGCAAGACCGAATAGATTCCGCTTTGAGAAGGGCCCCTTCAAATTCAGATCCGCTGATCTGAAGGCGGAATGGGTAAGGTCGCATGAGCTTGATGGTAACAGCAAGCCTAAGATGAATGATCACGCATACAGAACTCGGCTTACTGCCTGCTCTGACATATGGAATAACCCGAGATGCTGACGTATGGAATTTTGATTGTTTATTCTTCCAGGCGTGCAGCTATTTGTTATTCGACTTGCTCGGCGCGGGATTGAGTTTACGCTGATCATTATAAAGCAGGATTCAGGAGGATACGAATAATGGAGGATCACAAACTGAAAGTCTTCTGCACGGTGGCAGAGACTAAAAGTTTCTCGAAGACCTCAGAAATAATCCATCTCACGCAACCCGCCGTTAGTCTCCAGATACAAGCTCTCGAGGAGAAGTATGAAACGAAATTGTTCGATAGATCCTCAAGTACTGTTATACTGACGCCAGCCGGTGAAATTCTGTATAAATATGCTAAAGAGATATTGTCACTTTACGCATCCGCTGAGAAAGCTATAGGGAAACAGACCGGGCTGGTGAAAGGCAGCTTGACGATTGGTGCAGGTTCTAACATTGGTAATTACATACTTCCAAGCGTCATTACAGATTTTAGAAGATCCCACCCTAAAACAAAAATATACCTTATGGTGAGTAATACGAAAAGAGTGATGGAACTCCTGGGTTCCGGCAACATCGATATGGGGCTTGTTGAAGGGGATGTTACCAGGCAGAAAGTAGTCGTCAAGAAGTTAATTTCTGACGAACTGGTCTTAATCGCTCCCCCGGATCATCCCTGGGCAAAAAGAAAAGAAGTCTCGATATCGGAACTGGTGAAGGAGCCCTTCATTTTCAGAGAAGCCGGATCGGGAACCAGACAAATGATAGAGAAATTTCTTGCCCGCCACGGGGTGACGACTCATGACATGAAGATATCGACTGTCCTGGGGAGCACTGAGGCCATAAAGGACGCTGTCGAAAATGGACTGGGGATATCCATCATATCGCGCTGGGCTGCGAGGAAGGAAAGCAAATATGGAACTCTGAAACTTCTCGGATTCAGAGAAGAAAAGATGATAAGGGATTTTTCCCTTATTGTGAATAAAAACTCCATCTCCTCAAGTGCCCTCGACGAATTTCTCTCCTTTCTAAAATCATATCCTTTTGATAAGCTCCTGTCCTGATTCGGTTCCCGCGTGCCTGAAGATGGTGTAATCGATTCTCTGAAATATATTGTCCTTAGCCTCGATTTCGGCCAGCGATTTTTCCTCTATGTTTTGTGAGATGATTGACTGGTAAAGACTATTAAATTTTGCAATGTGCTCTCCAAAACGTTTCTTTCCGTATTCTGACGCACCACCCGACTTCATCATAAAAGTCCAGTCACTTTGCTGAGCCAGGAGGAGTTCCCTCGCTGCCTGGTTAAGCGCCCGCTGCAGAATGCGGTTATTCACCCGGGGAAACATCTCTGCAAGAAAAGTCATCCTCTCCGTCGCCTTCAGCAAGTGACGGTATACATAGTCATTGGATTCGTTCAGCCAGACCTCATTGTACCCCCTGTGGCCCCAGCTCGACGCAGAGGGCTGGCAGGATTGAAAAATCCGTGCACTGGTATGCAGGAATTCTGTCGCAGTGACAGTGACAAAATTTCTGTTATCCGCCTGAATACCCTTTAACAGGTTATAAAGCCAATCCGGTCCCTCAAACCACCAATGACCGAAGAGTTCTGCGTCATAAGGCACAACAATCACAGGATTAATTCCGTATCTTTGGAGCAGACAATCGATCTGGCGCTCCCTCTTTAAGATGAAATCGTTAGCATGTCCAACGATTTTCGCCTTTGCTCTCTCTATCACATAAGGTTCCTTATTCTCCGTTTTCCCCGTAATTCTGTAATACTTGAGTCCGGTGTAAGTCTTTGTGCCAAAAGGTTCCAAAAATGATGTCACATGTTTGTCACTAATGTCATATCCGATATCCCTGTAAAAATCTCTGTAGTCGAAGTCTCCCGGGTACCCACTAAGTGAGGACCAGACCTGATTGGATGCTTCGATATCCCTGCCGAACGCGATAATTCCGGAGAGACGGCACAACGCAGGAACATGGACACCAAACCTCGGAACCGGAGATGCCTGTGTTATCCCGTGTGCGTCTAGGAAGAAGAACCGCAGACCTTCCTCTCTAAGATATTCATCAATTCCCGGTACATAGCCACATTCCGGAAGCCATATCCCTTCCGCAGTTCCCCCGAATACTTCCTTGTAATGGTCCAACCCTATTCTTATCTGTGCTCTTATTCCCTGAGGATGCTCTGACAACGTTGGGAGAAAGGCGTGAGTGGCGGTAGACGTGATGATTTCCAATTTGCCTGTTCCCCGCAATTCCGCGAATGCCGAAATGAGCTGTTCCTTATAATAATCCTTGA
The DNA here is from genome assembly GCA_040757455.1 of Nitrospirota bacterium. Classification (GTDB taxonomy): domain Bacteria; phylum Nitrospirota; class Thermodesulfovibrionia; order Thermodesulfovibrionales; family SM23-35; genus Kmv42. The sequence goes on along the minus strand of JBFLXE010000049.1, from coordinate 14,003 downwards.
ATAGATACCTGATTCTTTTAAATCTTTTGTTATACATCTTCGCAACAGGCCCAAAATGGATATCACCTTTTGTCCTGCGAACTTCCTTCTCCGACAGTTCTATAAGGTTTTCAATATGCCTCAGGTATCTCTTCCTGAGAATTGTGTCGTTCAACATTTCGACAAGACTCGGACTGAGGGATAGAGTCACCCTAAAGTCAACACCCTCGTCTATGAGGCGTGAGAATATCTCTACGAGAGGAATGTAAGATTCGGTTATTGCTTCGAAGAGCCAGTTTTCCTCGAGGAAATAATCATGCTCAGGATGTCTTATGTAAGGCAGATGGGCATGAAGAACAATACAGAGAAAGCCCTTATACATTTGAACATTTTAGCATAAAATTTCCGCCTATAAAATCACACGGGCATCTTCCAGAAAAAATAAAATGCGACAATTCCGAATGCGAGCGGAACGGTCCACGTTGCCGCAGCCGCTGGGATTATTCCTGCATAACCCATAGAAAGCATAAAAGTATAACCGAGCCAGTAAATGAAGCTTAAAAAAAGACCGAGACCGGTTGCAAAAAGGCCTCCCCGAACGGTCGAACATACCGAGAGAGAAATACCGAGCATCAGCATGAAGAAGTTGGTAAAAGGATAAGATATCTTTGAACTGATATCAACACTCAGTTTAGGGTTATTAAACCCGGCAGCCTTGAGTCTTTCTGAATAGTCAAAAAGCTCAAATAATCCCATTTCATCAGGTTTCTTTATTTGTTCGCTGAAAAAATCAGGAGCCTCTAAATACGCATAATCCATCTCATGCAGTTTCCGCACCTTCCCACTATCCATGTCATATATATTCGCATTTTTGAATTTCCATACGCCTTCAGACTGCGAATGCTGAACCCATTCTGCAGCTTCTGCCTCTATCCTCTCTTTGACAACAGATTCGCCGAGTACGAATACGCTGATTTCACTGGCATACTCCTCGTCAGGGATATAAAGTCCTAATCTTATCAAGGACCCATCTTTGCCTTTTAGCCAGATAGTTCCTTCTTTCATTTTGAGTTTTCCACCTTTGCTTTTCAGGGCGCTTCTCAATTCCCGGTTCCTTTCGGAAAAAGCGGGTGTTACTATTTCTCCCATGAAAAAACCCAAAAGACTTGAGACCAATCCCAGAATTATGAATGGATGAAAAAGTTTCGTCAGTCTTCCGCCTGCGCACCTGATCGCCACAAGCTCCTTATTTCGCGAAGCCTGACTGAATATGAATAGACTGCAGATAAGTAATGACATCGGCAACAGATAATAAAGATACTTGGGAAGGCTATAGATGATGTACAGAAAAAACTGCGCTACCGATGGCTTGCGGGGCATAAGATCGTCTATCTTGTCTATGAGATCCAATAGACCGAATATAAGAGAAAGGCCGATAGCCGTGATGCCGAGAACCTTTAAGAATTCCTTTACGTAATATCTCCGGACTATCCTCATTTCAAATATTCTTTTCTGAACATGAAAAAGGTTACCACTCCCATGAGAAGAGAAGGCGTCCAGGCTCCTACATAGTGCTCTATTTTATTCGCCTTTACAAGATTTTCGCCATAAATGAGAAGCATGTAGTAGATTGTGAATACAGCCAGTCCAAGAGTCAATCCCCCGAGCCTTCCGGATCTGCCCGCCATCATGGCCAGAGGAGGCCCGAAAAAAATGAGGATAATGCAGAGAAATGGCAGTGAAAGTCTTCTGTGAAGTTCAAGATATGTGACAGAGGCCTTATACCTGTTATTTTTGTCTATTTTCTCCATAAGTTCAAAAGGAGTGAGCTCGGCATTTTTTTTAGAGGGAGTGTCAGACTCAAGCCCCAGGATCATATTATATTTGCTGAAAAAAACCTCTGTCATGGTGCTTCCCTGGACGACATTGATGTAGCCGTCTTTGAGACAGAGGTTAATATGAAAATCTTCTTCCACGTGGATTTCTCCTTCTCTGGCCATAAGCACCCTCGGTTCGTCTTTGTTCTGGTCGTCGTATATAAAGATTTTCCTGAGATCGCCGTCCGGATCTTTTTCTTTCACAAAGATTGTGGCGTTCTTGAATGAAGAATTAAACGTCCCCTCCTCAATTGCAAGCGGTGTCCTGACTTTTATGATGCGCGCGATCTCTTCTCTGAGTTTGATACTGCTTTGAGGACCTATATAGAAACTACACGCAATGTTGAAGAGGAAACATAAAGCACCTAAATGCGCGACAGGTAGCGAGATGCCCAGGAAATTCACACCGCAATTCCTTAAAATGACGATCTCATTGTCAAGATGCAGACGTCCATAAACAAGGAGCGTGGAGAGCAACAGAGCCATCGGAATAGTAAGCGGGAGTAACTGAGGTTGTAAATAAAGGATGATTCTGACCATATCCACTATTGAGGTGCCCATGCCGGATAAGAACCTGCTCAACCTCAAAAGCTTCTCCATCATCAGAACAAAGTTGAGGGCCACGAGACACAAAATAAATGTCGCTACCAATTCTTTTATGACAGATTTGTGAATTACTTTCATGAAAATATAGATATTTTATCATAGGCAGAAGCGGGCTACCTATTCGTCCTGGCAGACTGTGTCATTTTTTTCGCAGGGATCCATATCTTTAGTCACGTATGATTTCTTCAGAATACAAAATTACCGAAATGCCTGTAAACATTGCAGCGAGAGCTTGAAACTCTTTTAGGATAAGGTTTATGATTAGCTTACTTGTATGATATACGGAATTGGTATAGATTTAGTCAAAGTTGAACGAATGAAAGAGGTCGTTGAGAGATGGGGCACGAAATTTCTGAGACGAGTATTCACAGAGACTGAAATATCTTATTGTTACATAAAAAGGAATCCATATCTTTCGCTCGCTGTTCGTTTCGCTGCTAAAGAAGCTCTCATAAAAGCTGCTGGCTCAAAGGTGCCTATCTCTTTAACCGAAATAGAGATTATGAACAGGGACACTGGAGAACCATTTTTAACAGTCAATGGGAGACTTGGTGACTATTTAAAGACAAATGCGGTTAGAAAAATTCATCTTAGTCTGAGTCATGAGCATGACTATGGCGTTGCATGTGTGGTTCTGGAGCAAGATTAATTATTATCCAGATGCAGGGATGAGATAGGTCTTTATTATTTAATATTCATCTTTTAAAATAAAATTATAAATTTGAGACAGTAGGCATATGTCAAAAGAACATGAAAAGGAAATAAAAGAAATCATCGGTGAAATTAGATGCCCGAAAGATTTCAAATGTTATAAATCTGGATTTAATATTCTCTGCCGGGCAAAAGATATTGGCATTGAATCATTCCTTGAGTGTTTAGAAAGGAAACCGTATGAGTGCAAATTCTCATTTCCTTTTGGTCTTACGTATCTTTGTCAATGTCCTCTTCGAATTTATATAACTAAAAAATTGAATAAATAAGAGGATTCGTCACCTGCGAGTTCAAGTTTGTGACTGTTAACATAGTTGTGAATATTTTTATTTTTTAGTCGAAGATTTCGGTTCAAGAAAGGAGGAGAATGTGAAGGGATATGTAGTCGATATCGAGAAGGCAACGAAGGGAAATAATAATTTTCGCAAAGTGCTGTATACCGCAAGAAACAGCCAGTTAGTGGTAATGTCATTGAAGCCAGGTGAGGAGATTGGCGAAGAAGTGCATGATCTCGATCAATTCATTCGTATTGAAAAAGGAAAAGGAAAGGCGGTTCTGGACAACGTAGAACACAAGATTAAGGATGATTACGCTGTTGTTATTCCTTCGGGCACCAGACACAACATCATTAATACCTCAAGGGATGAAGAGATGAAGCTCTATACAATCTATTCACCGCCAGAACACAGAGATGGCGTTATTCACAAAACCAAAGCTGATGCCATGGCTGATGATGAACACTTTGACGGAAAGACTACTGAATAATTTTAGTGGTCTTTTAAATTATAGGGTTTGCAGAAAGGTAGAGTCAACAAAGGCTCTACCTTTTTTGGATTATTTTCGAAAATATTGAGAGAAGGTTCATTAGCGTAGTCTTAAATAAATGAATTTGCTAAAATATCATATATTTTTAAGGCATAATTAATACTAATAGAAATCCTTGATTCCCTAATAAGGATGGAGACTGGCAGGCTCGAAAGATAAAGATTGTCGACCGCGTTTCAATGTCATCTCTTACTACAGTTCTCGCCAAATTCAAGCCGCTTCTGTTCTGAATCTTCTTGCCAGGTCAAATCCTGTCTTTTTCAGCTAATTTTACTCCTCTTGCGTTTCTGTATCAGTGCTTAATTCAGCTTCCGGAAGTTCTTCTGTTTCAAGAATAGATTCTGTTTCTTGAGTTATTTCTGTATCCGCTTCATTTTCAGCTTCTGCATCACCTTCAATCTCTTCCTGAATTTCTTCATATTCCGGTATTACGATACCGCGTCTAACCATAATTTTATAGACGAGATTAGCGCGGTGAGTCACGTATCTGCTGCGGCCGAGAGGATTGTATTTCCTCGGGTTCGGCAGCACCGCAGACAGTCTTGCCGCCTCTTCGGGCGTTAGATCGGCTGCAGATTTTCCGTAATAGTGTCTCGATGCCATCTCTGCACCAAAGATACCCCTGTCTCCCCACTCAACAACGTTTAGGTAAATCTCGAGTATTCTTCTTTTGCTCAGAGTCCTTTCAATTTTCCACGTGAGGATTGCTTCTCTTATCTTTCTTAAAGGATTTTTTGCAGGAGAGAGATAGAGATTTTTTGCCAGCTGCTGGCTTATCGTGCTGCCTCCGAGCTTGAACCGGCGTGCCTTTATATCTTCTTCGATGGCCTGCTGTATCGCCTCATAGTCAAACCCTTCATGGCTCCAGAATTTATCATCCTCTGCAATAATCACTGCTTTTTTGAGATAAGGAGATATCTGTGAGAGAGGTACCCATTTTTGCCGGATTTTATATTTCTTTCCCTGATGCCGCCACTCCTCCTCTCTGTACTTCATAAAGGAAGTCTTCCCGGGATTTTCTTTTTTGAGCCTCGTTACATCGGGGAATAAAAATAAATAAAGCGCGAGTCCGAAAATTGAAATTAAAAGAATTACGAAAAGACGCTTATTTCCTGATTTCCGTGCCAATACCTTCTTTTGTGAATATTTCGAGGAGCATGCAATGTGGAATCCTGCCATCAATTATATGTGTTTTTGCGACTCCGCTTTCGATAGCATCAAGGCATGCGTGGACTTTGGGAAGCATGCCACCAGCGATCGTACCGTCTCCGATCAGCCTCTTCGCCTGCTTTTTCGTAAGTGTAGATACAATTTTGCCATTCTTATTCATTATGCCGGGCACATCGGTCAGGAGTATCAGCTTCTCCGCGTTTATGCCGGATGCGATAGCAGCGGCTACATGGTCGGCATTGATGTTCAGGGTTTCTCCTTTTGGTCCAACTCCTATCGGCGAGATTACAGGGATGAAACCCTCTTTTTCGAGAGAAACCAATATGTGTGGATCAATGTCGGTTATTTCTCCGACAAGGCCAATGTCTATTATCTCATCACCACCCCTTTCTAATGACTTTTTGATAATCTTTTTTTTCGCCTTGATGAGGCTGCCGTCCTTGCCGCTCAGGCCCACTGCCTTTCCCCCAAGATTATTGATGAGGGAGACAATCTCTTTATTGACAAGACCACCGAGCACCATCTCCACAATATCCATCGTCTCTTCGTCAGTCACCCGCTGACCCTCAATAAATTTTGGCTTTTTTCCCATTTTTTCCATCATGGTAGATACCTTCGGTCCGCCGCCGTGGACGATTGCGGTTCTGATACCGATGAAGTTGAGCATGACGATATCCATTGCAAAGGATTTCTTCAGGTCATCCACCTTCTGCGCCGATCCTCCATACTTGACAACAAAGGTTTTGCCGTAAAAATTTCTGATGTAGGGAAGTGCCTCTATTAGAACCTCTGCTTTTGAAATGATATCTTTCATTTCATGTTTCTTCCTTCAAAACATGGAATACACACAATCTTTCCGTCTTTTACCCTTGCCCTCGACTCCATCACTTTTTCATCGCAGATGGCGCATCTCAGACTCGGATAAATTTTTGCTTCCGGAGGCGGATCCATTTTGCCCTTCACGACGTTAAAAATTTCATCATCATTTGCACTCAGTATCGCCTCTGTCTTCCTTGCTCTCCTGTCATGGACGACTCTGACTACCTCCTCGGAATGGTCCCCTTTCATATATCGATCCCACATGCTCTTCTCTTGCTCTGTCTCTTCAGGAGGAACCCACTTAATGGAAACTCTCAATCCCATACCTGATGGCCTTTTGATAAAGGTATACACCTGCTTTCCATAATCTTTGAAAATAAGATTCCCCTTGCCGAACGTGCATCCCGTCATCACCTGCACTGCATCGACCGCACATGAGTCATTCTCGACAATTGCAGCAAGCTCTTCATCAGATGCGCTTTCACCCAATTCTTTTATCGCTAATAACGACACCCTGTAACCCAGGGCGAGTCCGGGACATACATGTCCGTGAAAATCAACTACATCCTCAAAGCTTTTCATAGGATGATTTTACATTAAATCCCGCCAATTGTGTTAAAATCAGTTTAGCGAATGTGAAAAAGTCCATCTGGATAATAATCTCTGTATGCGCCGCTTTTTCGCTTTCAGTAGTTGCAGGCATTATCAGCCCTTCAGAAAAAATAAATGCGCTCTGGATCGTCGTCGCCGCCGGATGTTTCTATGTTATCGCCTACAGGTTTTATTCTTCGTTCATCGCCGCAAAGATTCTTGTTATCGATGAAAAGCGTAAGACTCCTGCCGAAAGGTTGTGCGACGGAATCGACTACCATCCCACCAACAGGTGGGTATTATTTGGCCATCATTTTGCGGCGATAGCCGGCGCCGGGCCGCTCATCGGCCCCATGCTGGCCGCCCAGTTTGGTTATCTCCCGGGCTTCCTGTGGATATTGATAGGAGCCGCACTTGGCGGTGCCGTTCACGACATGGTCATACTCTTTGCGTCCGTAAGACGAAACGGACGCTCCTTAGCACAGATTGCAAGAGATGAGATAGGTCCGGTGGGCGGCGCTGCAGCGGCTTTTGCCATTCTCTTTATTATTATTGTCGCACTTGCCGGTCTTGGCCTTGCCGTCGTGAACGCCCTTGCGAAGAGCCCCTGGGGGGCGTTCACTATAGGCCTTACTATACCCATCGCTCTTTTCATGGGAATCTATATGCACCGCTTGAGGCCGGGAAAAGTTTTTGAGGTGAGCGTCATGGGCGTGACACTGCTTCTCCTGGCCGTCTTCACAGGTCACTACGTCCCCGGCTCCTTTCTCGACCCGGTATTTAATCTGTCCAGGGGAAGCCTCATTTTTTTAATCGTATTATATGGCTTCATCGCATCTGTTCTTCCCGTCTGGCTGCTCCTTGCGCCGCGGGATTATCTTTCAACATACATGAAGATCGGGACGATTCTTCTCCTTGCTTGTGGCGTCATCATTATGGCACCCACTATACAGATGCCTGCGGTGACAAAGTTCGCAGAGGGCGGAGGACCAATTATTCCGGGAAAACTGTTTCCCTTCATGTTCATTACTATTGCATGCGGTGCAATATCAGGTTTCCATTCCCTGATCTCCTCTGGCACAACCCCAAAAATGATAATGAACGAAAAGGACATTCGATTTATCGGCTATGGTGCTATGCTGACCGAAGGTTTTGTCGCGACTATGGCCCTGATTGCAGCTACCATACTGATTCCTGGCGATTACTTTGCGATAAATACCAGACTCCCATTCGATGCAATCGCGGCCCTCGGCTTTCCAGTGGAAAGAGTCACTGAATTTTCTGATATGGTTGGTACGGATGTCGTTGGAAGACCTGGCGGTGCAGTATCACTGGCTGTGGGGATGGCATCAATATTTTCAAACCTGCCGGGAATGAAAGGGCTCATGCCTTACTGGTATAACTTTGCTCTGATGTTCGAGGCGCTTTTCATCCTCACGACTGTCGATGCAGGTACCAGGGTCGCGCGATTTCTACTCCAGGAACTTGGAGGCGCATTCTATAAGCCTCTGTCGAAGACATCCTGGCTGCCCGGAAATATCCTTACGAGCCTTTTTGTAGTATGTGCGTGGGGCTATTTGATATATTCAGGAAGTGTTTCCACAATCTGGCCTATGTTTGGCGTCGCAAATCAACTTCTTGCTGCAATCGCTTTCGGAATAGGCACCATTGTGATTATTAAAGCAGGCAAAATGAAGTATGCCTGGGTGACATTTGTTCCCATGATTTTCATGTTCTCAACGACCTTGACCGCTTCATGGCAATTAATCGGTATATTCAGAGAAAAGGCTATAAAGTCATTGTCTGCAGCGGAAGCATTCACCTTTAACGTGGACGCCTTACTCGTCCTTCTCATGGCAGTGCTGGCCATTACGGTTCTGCTGGATATGCTCCACAAGCTTTATTGGTTTTTATCGGGGAAGATGGAAACGGTCAGAAATTACAGGGGATAGTTTCTACTCTTGCTTCAAAAATCATTCAGTCGCTCTTTATTTTCACGGAGGCCCTTTCCCATAATGTCTTGACCCATTCTTCGAACACCTTTTCTCTCTTCTGACTATATAAATAACCGTAAATTTGGTCCTTTACTTCCTTGAACGGCTTATAGCTTTTATCTTTTCTACTGACCACTTGAATAAAATAGACACCGTCATTAACCCAAAGGGGTCCGCTTATCTCTCCTTTTTTTATCGAAAAGGCCTTTTCGTCCAATGCGGGTACCAATTCGCCCTTTGCAAATTCGCCCAATATACCCCCCTGTCTTTTTAGAGGTTCATCGCTATACTCTCCAATGAGCATTTCAAAATTTCCGCCATCCTTTAGTAATGATGAAATTTTAAGAGCTTTCCGTTTGAGTTCAGTAATTTCGGTCAGAGATGCGCCACTTCCAAGTTTAAGAAACATTCCCCTTACGCTCACCGTCTCAGGGATATCTATATAGTTTTCCTTGTTCTTCTCGTAGAACGTCTCAACCTCTTTATCTTTCACTATAATCTTAGAGTCCACAGACATGCCGATAAGTTTGAGTACCTTTATTTTGTCCTCTGTCCTCCTCCGATAATCCTCGAAACTCATGCCTTCTTCTTCAAGAAGGTCCTTCAAGTCTTCCTGTGTCATTCCACTCTCTTCCACAAATAATCTCATTTCATTATCCACTTCCCCGGAACTGACTTCGATTCCTTTTCTACGAGCCTCATGTAAGATGATCTTTTCTTCTATCAGCCCCTTCAAAAAGGTTTCGTCAACGTCATTTCCGTTTCCGGCTGTACCGGTGACATCCCTCACATAACGGTTATAATCTGCAAGCGTGATTGCGTCGTTGTTCACTGTCGCAAGAATCCTGTCCACGGTCATGCCGTATGACGAGGCTGTTATAAGAAAGAACACTGCTGCCGCCCAAAAAGCTCTATTTATGGTTTGACTAAAGGCCGGGGAACGGGACGTTCCTTCATAGGTTATAAATTTCTTCTTAATCACAGGCCCTCATTTTCGCCAGAACTTTCTGCGCATCATTCCAGGTTAGCCACTTGTCCCTGGGGTTTCTGATGAGATAGGCAGGATGAAATGTCGGCATCAGCGGAATCCCCTGATAGTTAAAGAATTTACCGCGCACCGAGGTTATTTTAATCTTAGGATTTCCAATAAGTGTCGACGTAGCAATCCGGCCTAAGGACATGATCACTTTCGGCCTTATAATCTCGATCTGTCTTGCAAGAAATCCTCTGCATTTTTCTATTTCATCAGGTTCAGGGTCGCGGTTCATCGGCGGTCTGCATTTCACGACATTTGCTATGTACACATCATCCCTCCTGAGTTGCATCCTCTCTATCAATCTGCTGAGTAACATTCCGGCATCTCCGACAAATGGCCTTCCCTGAAGATCTTCTTCAGCTCCCGGTGCCTCACCGATGAGCATAAGTTCAGCGTCGGGACGCCCTTCGCCAAAAACAACATTTGTCCTTTTCACAGAGAGTTTGCACCTCCGGCATTCACCGATCTCTTCTCTTAGCGCTCTTAGTGAGGTCGCCTTATCGCCTGCAGACACCGATACACTTGCGGTGCACTGTTTTATTCTCAGTGGAAGATACTCAAATCCGAAGGCATCGTAGAATGCCAGCAGACTTCTTATATCTTCTGCAATCTTCATTTCAGACTCCTATCTTTTTATCGCTCTCCCCATTTCAATTTAGTTCTCAGGATCTGGAAATAATCCCGTTCACAAGGTACAAAAAGCCTGGCCTTAAATTTGGATTTCTTGATCTGCACGAGATCATTCTGTTTAAGGGAGAACCCGACCTGGCCGTCAAGGGTCAGGAACACATCCTCGTTCGAGGATTTCAGAACTATTTCCACCAATATATCGTCTGGCATTACTATAGGCCTGTTCGTCAGCATATGCGGACAAATTGGCGCAATAACTATACTGTTGAGCGTCGGATAAAGGATAGGTCCTCCGGCCGAAAGAGCATAGCCGGTTGAGCCAGTCGGGGTCGACACTATAAGGCCGTCAGCTTTGAAGGTAGCTATGAATATATGATTTATAAAGGTTTCGATGTCGATTATTCTCGCAAGTGCTCCTTTGTTGACAACAACATCATTCATCACATTATACTCAGCAATGCATTCACTGTGCCTGAAGACACATGCCGTCAGCATGATCCGCTCTTCGACTGAGCACTCTCCTGAAAATACCTTTTCGAGAACTCCAAAAAGTTCATCTTTGTGGATTGCGGTCAGGAATCCAAGACCCCCGATATTCACGCCGAGAATCGGTATCCCCTTGTCGGCAACGATCCTGGAAACACTTATCATTGTTCCGTCGCCGCCAAGAACGATAACCATATCTGCGGTCAGAGGTATCTGTGACCGCGGGGTACCTTCCATATTGAGAACAGAGGCCGTTTCTATATCTATATATACTTCAGACCCCTTCTGTTTGAGCCACGGCAAAAGTTCCTTCACGATTTCAGCCGGTTCCGGTCTCCCTGTCTTACAGATTATCCCGATCCTTTTCATCCTTCTCCTCAATTGTTATTTCTCTTGTATTTTCGTCAACCGGCCTTATCGTGACTCTTATTACACCATCCGGCAATTCTCTCTCCACCTTTTCTGGCCATTCGATAACAGATATGGTGTCATCTCTTACGTAATCCCAGAGTCCCAGTTCAGGTATCTCTGCGTCACTGTCGATCCTGTAAAGGTCGATGTGAACAAGCGGGGGTCTTGATTGATATTCGGTGACTATCGTAAAACTGACACTGATAATCTGCCTCTCGTCAATGCCGATGGCCCTGGCAATACCCTTGACCATGGTGGTCTTGCCCGCGCCAAGTTCGCCATATAGACAGACAATGTCTCCTGGTTTTAAAAGCCTTCCAAGCCTGAATCCTACTTCTTTCGTTTCCTCAGGTTCTCTGCTCAAGAATTTCCCTCGAATTAATTCAGAAGATACCAATAAATCCACCCTGACTTCCATTGTACGTTTTCATATACCTGTAAGAGTAATATTTTTCTGAGTTGCAATAGGTGCATTCCCCCGAAATCCATATATTCTGCACAGGTACGCCAAGCGAAACAACCTGGAGCATATTTGCATGAGAAAGATCAAGAAAAAATTTTCCGTTTTGTTCCGAGCGGCAGTAATATTCCCCTTCTCCGGTCGTTTTTTCAACGGCTTCTTTAACTTCACTACCTACTTCGTAACATTTGATACCGGGTCCAATTGCCACAAGGATATCCTCCGGGCATGATTCGTATCTATCTATCATTAGTAAGATAGACTTTTTTACTATCCCTGCCGCGCTGCCCCGCCATCCGGCATGCACTGCGCCTATTACCGATCTTTTTTCATCCAGGAGAAGTATGGGAACACAGTCAGCAACTTTAACACCTATCAATATGCCTCTTCGCGCGGTGATCACGGCGTCTGCGATTCTGGGTCTCATATCTGATTCGAGAATAAAAATCGTATCGGAGTGTCTTTGTACGGGAAAGAATATATTCTCTTTTGCTATGTGAAAAATGCTGCTGATTTTCTCAACTTCTGTACCTAAAGCTTTTCCCGTAAAAAAGGCTCTGACACCATCAAAAAGATGCGGGTGAATCAGTTCATTCATGTCCCTTGAGAGACTTGATCGCCGTCGGTATATTTTCTATTATATCCGATGCGATAAGAGAGTGGTGACCTTTTTGGGCCGCAGCGATATCACCTGCCATGCCGTGCAAGAAAACTGCTGTAATAGAAGCATTGAGCGGATGACGGTTCTGGCCCAGGAAGCCGGCGATCATTCCTGTCAGCACATCACCTGTGCCTGCAGTTGCCATACCGGGATTCCCTGTCGGATTTATAAACGCCCTGCCCTCCGGCGCGGCTATGACAGTAGGGACTCCTTTGAGCACCAGAAAAGTTCCACTCTTTTCGGCAAAAGACATGGCGATTGTGATTCGGTCCTTTTCTACATCCTTTGTACTCACAGCAGTTCCCCCCCTCCTTTTTTTGGTAAAGGTAGTTAGGGAAGGATCTGTTTTTTTATTCTGAGTCTCTGATCGCATCCCCTGTAAAAGTTTTGCCATCTCGCCTGGATGGGGTGTGAAGATTATCGGGGCTTTAGCCTTCCGAAAAACTGACATACCTCCTTCGATCGAATTTATTCCATCGGCATCGATCACCAACGGCTTTGTTGAATTTTTCATCAGTGCCATGACAATTCTCCTTGAATCCTGACTTACACCCATTCCGGGACCGATAGCCACGACATCAGCCTTTTCGTCAAGAAAAGTTAGTATCTGGTCAAGAGCCTCTGAGGAGAGCGCCCCGTCTTTATCAGGCAATATCAGGGTCATCTCTTCGGTGACACGGGTCTGAAAAATGCCCGAAAGTGATTCCGGAATTCCAAGCGTAACAAGTCCCGCCCCGCACCTCAGACTTGCCTTAGCCGTCATCAGCGCTGCTCCCGTCTTTCCCTTCGAGCCAGCTATTACGAGTACGTGGCCATAATCTCCTTTGTGTGAGTATCTCACTCTGGAAGGCAATAAATCTGACACATGACTCTTTTCAATTAGTTCAACTTTTATTTTGTCCGATTCGATGATGTCCCTTGGAAAACCTATATTTTCAATTATTAGTTCCCCTGTGTGCTCGACTCCGGGGTATAAGAGATGCCCCCGTTTTGGCAACCCAAAGGTAACAGTATATTCGGCTTTTACCGCTTCTCCCATGATCTGGCCGTTATCCGACGAAATGCCGGACGGGATATCAATCGAAACTACGGGGATCTTCAATCGATTGATAAATCTGATGACATCCGCCAGCAGACCTTTTACCTCTTTCGTCAGCCCGGTGCCCAGGATCGCATCGACTATTATGGGATGTTTGATCAAAATCGATGGATGGCTTGTAAGCAATTCTTCTATAGGCCTGATATCCACTCCCATTTTTGAAGCAATTCTGTACTGCTGCAGGGCATCTGCTTTGAGGTATTCCGGCTTCGATATGAGAAACGTCATGACGTCCCAATCCTCATTATGGAGATTCCTTGACACCACCAGGCCGTCACCTCCATTGTTACCGCTTCCGGATATAACAATAACTCTTCGTCGACCAAAAATCTCCTTAATCCTTCCGGCCACCGCTAAACCCGCCCTTTCCATGAGAACAGATCCCGGGATGCCCAGAGATTGGATCGTCTCTGTGTCAATCTTCTGCATTTCCTCTGCGCTGACTACTTTCACGGTAACCTCCGACAGTCAAATTCACCACGTATAAAATATCTTAAAATATTATTACTAATAAGATCATAAGTACGAAGACATTAATTTATAAATCCCTCCTAACCTTTGCCAAAGGGAGGTACCCCCTCTGTGGAAAAGAGGGGGAAGGGGATATTTTTTAATAATGATGCCTTACTTACGAACTCCTTAGTAATT
>JBFLXE010000048.1:0-16881 GCA_040757455.1 Nitrospirota bacterium | reverse complement strand
GCAGCACCTGAGCTGTTGCCACCTGGGGGCTGTCGATCGGCGTCCCTATCCTGCTGAGAAGAAGAACATAGACTTCTTTAATTCCTCCGACTTTTTCGTATATTTCCCTTGCGATTTTATGGGAAAGGACATTATATATCTTGCCCACATGACTGACTGGATTTTTTCCAGCCGCTGCTTCGGTACCCATTGGCCTGTTCATGCTGATGAGGCCGTTTACCCTGTTACCACGACCTACCTGGCCTGAGTCAGCATCTTCAGCAGATGTGCCGAGCACGCTGAGATAAACACCTCCAAGTCCCCGGCCTCTCTCATCAAGTGTGTTGTAATGAATCTCGACGTCCCGAAAATAAGCGAAGTTTTCAGCGTATTCCCTGATCTCTCTCTCAATGAGACCCTTCTTCACAAAATATTCATCCTCGAACCGGATGTGTGAGGTTAGCAGAGGCATAGCGATAGTTAAATCAAGCTTTTTCCCCCTCCTCATTCCCATGACTTTAATGTCTTCACCAGTTTCCGGATACCTTTTCTTGAATTCCTTCGAATTCAAAAAACGTTCGAGTCCGAGAACCGCATTTTCCGTGGAACTTAAAGGATAGTAACCTACTGCTGCGGATGTGTCGTTTGCAACCCTGACCTTTCCAGGCCGGGAAAAGATGTCAGTTAGCTCCTCTGAGCCTGGTGCAAGTACAACCCTGTATTTAAAATGTCTCTCCGGGTCCACAAACCTCATGTTAGCCTTGAGCCATTTCATGGCTGTGTCCACCGCGATATCGGCGACAGGTATTCTTTTGCCCGAAGACTCGACGGTTGCCCTATCGCCGATGACAAGTTCCATAGGTTTCAATACCTTTCCCCCGCCAAATTTTTTTTGAACCCTTCCGGCGATGAGCAGTCCCTTATCGATATTATGGTGAAGTATCGTCCCGAATACTTTCATATATTGCTTTGAAAGAGCTACCGAGATTGCATCCATGATAGAGTCGCATATGTAATCAGGATGGCCTGTACCTTTTCTTTCCACGATCTCGACATATTGTTCTGTAACAGATTTTCCCCTGTATGTTTCGATGTGTATCATGTCACACTCTAGATGAAATTAAATTTTTTCGCAAATTATACCAGGAGTCAATATTTGTTGCTTGATGGATAACGGTTGTTTTGGCAGGTGCATTCATGCGAGCCATGGAAGACATGAGCTTCATCGTTTTCTCACTCCCCGGGCAGGAGGGCGGAGATCTGTTTCCGGAGCATTTCCGATGATCAGCATTCGCAGCCCGTTCTTAAGGATATGAAATCTACCGTCATCAGTAAACGGCGAAATTACCCAGTCGAACAGAAATTTGGCATCCCGAAGCACGGGATTCTTCGGATATCCGTAATATTTTTTCTGCATTTCCTCGTCGTAAAGGCCGATGCAACCGTGAGAGACTGGATACCCGGCAAGGTCTCGACCGTGTATCCAGTATGATACCCACCTCTTCGTGATATGGAATCTAAGCCCATAATGCATGGGGTAAGGGATTCTTCTTCCTTCGATAAAATAGAGCGTAGATTTATGGGTACTGTGATAGGCGCTAATTCTGAATTCACCGGTTGGAGTTTCGTGTCCTTTCTCACCCACTGCGGCAGGGGTGGAAAATACAAGCCGGCCATATTCATAGGCTCCCAAAAATTGCTCGGACAAATCCACCAGAATAAATTTCTCCTCAGATGCGGCAGGCTCATAATAATCAGGCATTGGCGAAAAGTCTTTGATGTCTTCGATATTATTTGGTACTTTTATTCTAACTCCGGGATAGACGTGTCTTCTGTCGATTCTGTTGAAACGTGCCACGTCTATCCATCTATCACCGAAGAGGCTTTCGAGTGTCTCTCCTTTTTGTATACGTTTGCACTCCCAGAGTATCCGGGCATCGCTGGGATGGCTGATTCCGCAAAGAGCTGGAACCTTTGCGGCGCTGACAATACGTATAAAAGCTGTAAGAAACAGGCAACAAAAGAAAATGGTCAAGTGGCAACACAGATGAAACCTCATATCCTGACTCCTTTTATTGAAGTATAGCTAAACTTCAAGTCCGGAATAAAAAGTTGATATTTTGAAAAGTACTGAACGAATCTGAAAGCCCAAATATTTCAGAAATTATAAAAAAATAACCTTCTTGACACCAATACTTTTTGTTAATAGAATTCCATCAAGGAGGTGAAATTTCTGTTCCGGAGATAAAATGGCAAATAGGGAATCCGAGATAGTTCATATTCCTGTCGACTCTGTGACCCTCGAGGGAGCCTTAGAAATTCCGCAGGGAGCTGAAGGGATAGTTGTATTCGTTCATGGAAGCGGAAGCAGCCGCCACAGCCCGAGAAATAAGTATGTCGCAAAGGTGTTGCGCGACGCAGGCATGGGAACACTCCTATTCGATCTACTAACGAGGGAGGAAGACGCTGTCTATGAGAGGAGGTTCGACATTGATCTGCTGACAGACCGGCTGAAGGCTGTCACAAAGTGGCTTAAAGTTCAGTCAAGGACAAAGGACATGAAGATTGGCTATTTTGGGGCGAGTACTGGAGCCGCAGCAGCTTTGAGGGCAGCCGCAAATCTCGGAAAAGAGATAAGCGCGGTCGTATCCCGGGGTGGCCGGCCGGACCTGGCAGGACATGCACTGAAGCGTGTACAGTCGCCAACTCTTCTTATAGTAGGGGGTTATGACGACATCGTGATTCAGCTTAACCAGCAGGCATACAAAATAATCGAGGCTGAGAAAGAATTGAAAATAGTCCCCGGTGCAACACATTTGTTCGAAGAGCCCGGAAAACTGGAAGAGGTTGCTCGTCTTGCAGCCGAATGGTGCAAAAAGTATCTTTCCAGTCGATAAGAAAATTATTCGTTCGAGGGAACAAAGAGGCTGGCAACTGTCCGCGGCTGGCAATGAACCCGCAGACAATGTCTGTGAAAGTGCCTGACTTATAAAAGCTTCTACCAAAAAGAATCAGATGTCCAATTTACTTTTTCGCAGCCGTATCAAACCGGCCTCGATACGAGTAAAGACAACGCTTTTTCTTTGAAAGAGTGTCAAATCCATTCCAAGCTTCCGTGCAATTTTTTTGACTACTGGTAACGGCTCAGGGTCTGCCTTGTCCCAATATGGTCTCAATTCCCGGAGAAAAATATTCACAGTGACAGGGCCAATTCCGTAAAAATCAAGCAGTCTTCTTTCCAGATCGTTCCCGTCGAGGGATTGGGCATGTATTTTCTTTAGTCTTCCGTCATATTTTTCTATAAGCATTTCACATATCCTCAGCATCTTTGTGGATGTTTTGAAGTCATACCGGACATACCCACCCTCTCTCATAATCGGATTGACCAGAAAATCCCAGCCTGCATCCAGTATCGTCCGGGGCTCCAGAAGATTATATTTCTCGAAGGTCTTATATGTATTCCTTGCGATTGTCTCGGATATCCTCGCTCCGAATAGAATGCTGGCTATGAACCATTTAAACAATTCTTCGTCAGTATTTTTCTTCAGTTCAATAGCGAGTTCCTCAGAATAGAGCAAGCTTTTTTTTAAACTTTCTATATCCGGCTTCATGACACCCGTTATCGATTAAAATTGGAAATATTATATAACGCTTCGCGCTTCTATTAACCAGAGTTCTGTTATAATTAGACATCATTCTATGCAGAGTAAGGATATAATCAAGACTTTTGTGAGAGAGACTCTGGGATGCAATTGCCCTGAGGAAGTTTTCAATCGCATCGAACAAAAATCAAACATCCCGTTGGGCAATCTTATTTTGAATCATAGAATAAATATCGGGAACAGGCTCCTCATATATATTTTTGAAGTGGAAAATGAGGAATCTCTCCATCAAATATTGCCATTTCTTATTGAATCCGGTAGAGTGGAACGTGATGAATTCGGATTCAACCGGTTCCGCCTCGTTCTTGCCCAGAATACTGAAAGACCTGTAAATGAAATCGCTCAAGAAATTTTCGATAATATTAACAGGGATGAAAAGATTCATCTGCATGTCATCAGTAAAAGAAAAATTTCATTTTAATAAATCTCGTCTGCCCGTTCGAAGGGCGTAGTGATTTCACCGGCAGAAAGCTAAAATGATCTCACTTAGTGATATAAAGAATGCACAAGAGAAAATCAAAGATCATGTCCACAGAACGCCGCTCATTTATTCAAATTCATTCAGCACAATTACGGGCGCTGAAATATACCTGAAAACAGAGAACCTCCAGAAGACCGGATCTTTCAAGGTACGGGGAGCATTTAACAGGCTGGCCGGCCTCCGGGAAAAGGTTATCGCGGCCTCCATGGGCAATCATGCTCAGGCTGTGGCCTTTGCTGCAAGCAAGCTTGGTTTACGCGCAAAAGTCGTTATGCCGATGAACGCACCTATCGTTAAAGTTGAAGCTACGCGGGCGTACGGAGCAGAGGTCGAATTATACGGAGAGAATTTCAGAGAAGCTCTTGATCTCGCACTTTCACGAAGTGATTACACATTCGTACATGCCTTCGATGATGAGCGGATCATCGCCGGGCAGGGAACCATCGGTCTTGAAATAGTGACCGACATAGAAGGTTTAGATGTTGTACTTGTTCCTGTTGGCGGGGGTGGTCTCATCTCGGGAGTTTCACTGGCGGTAAAGAATTTGGCGAAGAATGTCTCCGTGATAGGCGTGCAGACCGAAGCTGCTCCATCCGCATATTTGTCGATGAAGGAGAACAGAATATGTGAGAAGGCGCCGGAATCAACGATCGCAGACGGAATAGCCATTGGGAAGATTGGCGAAAAAACCTTTGACATCATGAAACATCACGTTGATGAAATCATGACTGTTAAGGAAGAATCAATTGCCCTCGCGATTTTGCTATTCATGGAAAGGAAGAAACTCGTAGTCGAAGGAGCGGGAGCAGTCGCGCTTGCTGCCTTGTTCGAAGAGAGCGAAAGATTCAAGGGTAAGAAAATTGTTCTCATTGTAAGTGGTGGCAACATTGATTTTACATTAGTCGACCGGATAATACACAAGGGTCTGATAGCAAGTGGAAGAGTGGGATTTCTTGAAGTAACCATAGATGATGCGCCTGCGAGCATGGCAGCAATCACCGGGGTCATATCGTCCGCCAGAGGAAACATAATCAACATTTTTCAGGATAGATTTGCAGAGGATCTTCCGATCGGGAAGACCAGGGTCGTGTTCATACTGGAGACAAAGGGAAAGAGCCATCTGGAAGAAATTCTGTCAGCAATGCGTGAAAAGGGATTCCCGGTCTTGATGAGGCATAACCCTATTTCGAAAAATTGACTATTTTTTCGATACTTTCTGTTATAGTATTTGTACAAAACAGTAGAGCGGCATCATTATGTATAGAGAGTATTTTGGTCTCGAAGAACTGCCTTTTTCAATCGCACCCGATCCCCATTATCTTTACATGTCACACATGTATAAGGAAGCTCTGGCGCATCTCATGTACGGGGTAAGCAGTGAGGGTGGATTTGTCTTGCTGACCGGCGAAGTCGGCACCGGGAAGACGACGGTTTGCCGGTGCCTGCTTGAGCAGCTTCCGGAAGACGTTGACGTGGCTTTTGTTCTGAATCCGAAAATTACGGTTGAAGAGCTGCTGGCTACGATCTGTGATGAACTGAGTATTTATTATCCCGAAGGCACTTCAAGCATAAAAGAATTCGTTGACAGAATTAACGGGTATCTGCTGGATGCTTATGCGAAGGGTCGGAAGACAATCCTGATTATCGAGGAAGCTCAGAATCTTACTGATGATCTGTTAGAGCAGGTGCGCCTGCTGACAAACCTTGAAACCAACCAATGCAAACTTCTGCAGATTATTATGATTGGTCAGCCAGAACTGAGAGAGAGGCTGGCAAGACCCGAATTGAGGCAACTCTGCCAGAGGATCACTGCCCGTTATCACCTGGGTCCGCTTTCGAAGAAGGAGATTGGCTCATACGTTGGACATCGTTTGAAGGTTGCCGGCGCAAAGAGGAAGTTGTTTCCTGGATCCGTTATGGGACGTATTTATCGATTTAGCAGAGGGATTCCACGCCTGATCAATGTCATTTGTGACAGGGCACTCCTGGGTGCGTATGTTGAAGGAAAAGACAGTGTGGACAAGTCCACTCTTATTAAGGCTGCGCACGAAGTTCTGGGTGAAGCTGGTTCGGTGCGGTCACTCTTCTTCGCGAGATGGTTTTCAGCCGGCCTCGCATTGATTTTGATCGGCACTCTGGTGGCGCTTGCGTATAATTACCGGCAACGACTATTTGTACCGGAAAAAAGCGGGGATTCACTGGCTGCAGTGAAAACCCCTGAGCCCGTGAAGATCGACACACTTCAAGAGTTGGATGAAAAGCTCATAATTCAAAGCGAAAAACTTGCGTTACAGACCCTGTTTAAACAGTGGGGGATAGATTACGAAGAAACCAGAAAAGGTAGCGCATGTCGTCAAGCTGCCGCTCATGGGTTGCAGTGTATGGGAAAATTGGTGAGCTTTGACTCCTTGATCAAGTTGAACAGGCCTGTTGTATTGAAACTGCTTGATGACAGGGGTCAGGAATTCCACGCTATTCTCGTTGCTCTTGAAGAAAATATCGGGACCCTGAAAGTTGGTAATGAGATCCGTAAAGTTGATATTAAAGAAGTCGAAAGAAGATGGCTCGGTGACTACACGCTCCTATGGAGACCACCACCGAAGTATTACGGCGACATTTATCCCGGATACAAGGGATTAGTCGTGAAATGGCTGGATGAAAAGCTGTCGATCATTATGGGCAGTGAACCGCGATCCGGGAAAAATCTCGTATACGACAAGTTACTTCTCGAACAGGTCAAGAGTTTTCAATTTGATAGGGGTCTATCGCCTGATGGCGTCGTGGGGCCTCAGACCATTATCAACATAAATGATAGCGTTGATGGTGGTGATCCTATGCTGAAACCGAAGAAAGGCTGAAAAAGATATGTCGTATATTCTGGATGCGCTGAAAAAATCGGAAGGGGAAAGGCGGCGAAAGAAAGTGCCTGATCTGCTCGGTGGCGAGCAGTTCATTCATGAAGAAAAGAAGAAGCGCCCCATCTGGCCCTATTTGGTTGTAGCGGCTTTATTGTTGAATGCCGGCTTTTTTACCCTGTGGTTAACCCCCTGGCAGGCAAAAAAAACGCAAATTCCTGCTCATACAGATATGCGCAGAGCAGCGGATTCTCGAAAAGAATCCGCAGCCCCGCTGTTGTTATCAGAGTCCAGGAGCGTGGATTTGACAGACAAAAAGGAATTGATCATCGAATCGAAGTACAAACGCAATGACGCTGCAAAGTCAACTGCAACAAACATTCGAGAAAGCCGCAGGCCATCATCTGAAAGATTGGAAACAAAAGGCAGGATTGAAAATAGCAGGGGTGCTGCCGGTATTCCACAGGAGACTTTTTCTTTTGCTCCTCAAAAGAGGATGCCGGAGGAAAAGGTTAGTAATGAGGAAGAATCCCTGACCAGCGGTGCTGTTCCAATCAAAGATAAAATTTACAATCTGAATGATCTTCCTCTGTCGATTAGACAGAAATTGCCGTCCTTTGATATTTCCATTTCGCTCTATTCCGAAGATCCTTCGCTTAGAATGGCCAGGATTAACGATTATCTGTTGAGAGAAGGTCAGTATCTCGTTGCCGGCCTGAGGCTCGAAGAAATCAGACCAGACGGTATCATATTTAATTACAAAGACTACCGCTTTCGGGTGAATTTAAAATAAGAACCAGTATAATTTTCTCCCGCGATGGGAAGCATCCAATTCCGTGATACGTTGGTCGGGGGGGAATGCCCTTTCGCTTAGTAAACGAAATCTCAGACCAGTCTAAGGCCTCTGTCGCTCGAATTTGCAAACTCGGCCTTCAGCCTCAAACAGTGCAAATTCGCCCCTTCAGGGACGCTCCTTTCGCCAAGACTGGTAACCAGAGATTTCGTAAAGTCGCTCAAGGGCATTCCTCCATCCAGAAGAACAGCTTTATCACGAAAAAGGTGATGCTTACCTTACCCCGCCTTTTCTTTACTTCATTAAAATTAACATCGTATAATATCAGTTCAGTTTTATTATTTTTTTGAGAGGACTGACCAATGAGAATAGTCGTGTGCGTAAAGCAGGTTCCGGATACGGTGGAGGTTAAGATCAATCCTGAGACAGGGACCCTTGTAAGGGAGGGCGTGCCGGGTATAATCAATCCCTTTGATATGCATGCTATCGAGGCCAGCCTTCAAATTAAGGAAATAGCGGGCGGCGTTATCACAGTCCTGACAATGGGTCCGCCACAGGCTGAAACTGCTCTGAGAGAAGCCCTCAGCCTGGGAGTTGATAATGCGGTTTTGCTTTCAGACAGGGCTTTCGCGGGGTCCGACACGTGGGCAACTTCCTATACCTTGTCGAAAGCAATAGAAAAAATTGGCGCGGATGTGATCATCTGCGGGAAACAGGCTATCGATGGGGATACGGCACAGGTCGGCCCGGAGACGGCAGAATTTCTGAATATTCCTCATATTTCCTATGTTAGAAAGATAGAAGAGATTACGGAGAATTCGATCCGCGTTCAAAGGATGATGGATGAAGGTTATGATGTAGTTGAGTCTTCCCTCCCGGTGCTTTTAACTGTAGTGAAAGAGCTGAATGAACCGAGGTTGCCGTCTTTGAGAGGAAAAATGGCTGCGAAGAAGGCAGAAATCAAGAAATGGGGGCAGTCAGACATAATGGCAGATGAAAGCAGCTTGGGCCTCAAAGGTTCGCCTACACAGGTCAAAAATATTTTTGCTCCCGATGCGAGATCCGGTAGAAAGATCTTCGAAGGCACAGCCGAAGAACAGGTTGACGCCTTGCTGAAAGAACTGAGGGAATTAAAATGCCTTTAATCGTGGATACGAATAAATGCACAGGCTGCGGAGAGTGCCTCTCGTCGTGTCCGTTCGATGCGATTGTCATTAAGGAGGGAAAGGCTTTTATTAATGAATATTGCGAGTTTTGCATGACCTGCATAAATTCATGTCCTGAAGGGGCCATAACAGAGGTTGCGGAAAAGGACCCCGGGGTTGAGCGCAGAGGCGTATATAAAGGAGTATGGATTTTTGCAGAACAAAGTGGCGGGAAGGTTAGGCCCGTGGCTTATGAGCTTTTGGGCATAGGGAGAAGACTTGCCGATGATCTTAATACTAAATTGTCAGCGGTAGTCTTCGGTGCCGAAAAGGGTGAAGCAGAAGAGCTAATAAGATGGGGCGCGGACAGGGTATATTTAGCCGCTAATGAGATTTTCGAAGAATTTAATGACGAACCTTACTCCCAGTTGCTCACGTCACTGATAAGAGAAAACCGGCCGGAAATAGTCCTCGCAGGGGCGACCGCAATAGGACGCTCCTTTATACCGCGGGTGGCTGCTCGCTTGAGAACAGGCTTAACCGCGGACTGTACTTCACTGGCTATAGAAAAAGAAACCGGAAACCTTCTTCAGATAAGACCCGCATTTGGAGGCAATATTATGGCGACCATCCTTTGCCCTCGCACCAGACCCCAGATGGCCACAGTGAGACCCAGGGTTATGAAATGCGGCATGTATGAAAAGGATAGAGCGGGCGAGATCATAGATGTTAAAACGGATGGTCTGTTTTCAAGAACAAAGGTTCTTGACACGGTTAAGGAAACATCCGATATTAGCGCTAATCTGCAGGAAGCGGACATCATCGTGTCCGGCGGAAGAGGACTTGGAGATCCGCAGGGCTTCAAACTCCTGAAGGAACTGGCGGGATTGCTCGGAGGCGCTGTTGGAGCATCCCGGGCAGCAGTGGACTCGGGATGGATAGCGTACCGACATCAGGTCGGTCAAACTGGCAAGACCGTATGCCCGAAAATATATATAGCCTGCGGGATATCAGGTGCAGTGCAGCACCTTGTCGGTATGCAGTCATCTGACATAATCATTGCAATAAACAAGAATCCCGATGCTCCTATCTTCAACGTGGCTACTTACGGAATAGTCGGGGATTTGTATGAAGTAATTCCCTTACTTATAAAGAAAATAAAAGAAGTGAAGGGAATATAATAGAGAAATATATTAATATGAAGATTGCTTTTGTTTTCCCCGGTCAGGGCTCGCAGTATGTAGGCATGGGGAAAGAAATATATGAGAATTTTGATGTTGCCAGAGAAGTATTCCAGGAAGCGTCTATCGCGCTGGGCTATGATGTAAGTAATTTGATTTTTAACGGTCCGGAGGAGGAGCTCGGCAAGACCTTCAGAACACAACCGTGCATCCTTACTGTGAGCGTTGCAATTCACAAGGTGCTGATGTCGAACGGCATAAAACCTTCGGCCGTTGCCGGACATAGCCTCGGGGAGTACTCTGCCCTGGTGGCCGCAGGAGTGACCAGGTTCTCGGATGCTGTCAGCTTAGCCGAAAAAAGAGGACAATTCATGCAAGAGGCCGTTCCTGAGGGAGAGGGTCTTATGGCTGCAATTATCGGGCTTGAGCGGTGGAAAGTGGATGATATATGCCGGTCTGTGCAGGCTGGCTATGTGTCCTCCGCTAATTATAATTGTCCGGGTCAGGTAGTGATCGCCGGTGAAAGGAATGCGGTGGAAGAGTCAATAAGGATTTGCAAGGAAGCGGGAGCAAAAAGGGCTATGATTCTTTCAGTGAGTGCGCCTTCGCACTGCAGATTAATGACTGAGGCGTCAGAAAAACTTGCTGAACTTCTGGCGAATGTTGCATTCAAAAACCCGGAATTCCCTTTTGTAAACAATGCAGATGCAATGTTCCTGACTGATGCGGAAAGCATAAAATCATCTCTTGCGCGCCAGTTGACAAGTCCCCTTCTCTGGGAAGACTCTGTTAAGATTATCGGGGAGCAAGGAATTAAAATATTTATAGAAGTCGGGCCCGGTAAAATTCTTTCAGGACTTGTGAAGAGGATTCTTTCAGATTCGGTCGTTTTTAATGTTGAAGATATGAAAAGCCTTGAGAATACAATATCTCACATCCGGAGATGAACTCAGTGAAAAATTATATCGAAAAATTCTTAAAATACCTTGAGATCGAGAAAGCCGTATCAGCGCATACTCTGCGGGCTTACAGGAAAGACCTTTATGATTTTTTCAAATATTCTCAGACAGAACCTGATACAATAGACGTTGTGGAAGTTAGAGGTTTTGTTGCAGGTCAGATGAGAAGCGGACTGAACAAGACGACGGTCAGTAGAAGGCTTTCGAGCGTGAGATCTTTTTTTAAATTTCTCTATAAGGAAGGTTTTATAAAGACCAATCCAGCTAAACTCGTTTCAAGTCCCAAAATTCCGAAACTTCTTCCCAGATTTCTTACCGTAGATGACGTTTTTTCTCTCGTGGAAAAGCCTGGAGGGATCGGTTTTATTCCTGCAAGGGATAAAGCTATTCTCGAACTTCTTTATTCAAGCGGAATCAGAGTGAGTGAACTTACGTCACTTAATATGGATGATGTAAATGTTAAAGAACGGCTTCTCAAGGTAAAAGGAAAAGGAAGAAAAGAACGCATTGTGCCTGTGGGTTCGAAGGCGGTTGATTCCATAAAGTCCTATCTCGTAGAGAGAATTTTACTGAAAGGCAAGAAGAAGGCCCTGTTTCTGAACAGATCCGGATCGCGGCTGTCGGACCGTCAGGTGAGGCGCATAGTGGTGAAATATGCGCGATCAGTGGCAATCAACAGTAAAATAGGGCCACATACCCTGAGACATTCCTTTGCGAGCCATTTATTACAAGGCGGCGCGGATCTCAGGGTCATACAGGAACTCCTCGGCCATTCGTCACTTTCAACTACGCAGAAATACACGCATCTAAATGTGGCACATTTGATGGATGTATATGACAGGGCTCATCCCTTCGGCGACGAAAGAAAAGGGTGAAGGAATGGTGAAGGGCACCACAATACTCTGTGTCAGGCGCAGCGGGAAGGTTGCTATAGCAGGAGATGGACAGGTTACAATGGGCAATACTGTATTGAAGCAGAATGCCAGAAAAATAAGGAGGATGTTTAATGAGAAAGTTCTCGCTGGTTTTTCGGGTGCCACTGCTGATGCGCTGACGCTGTTTGAAAAATTTGAAGGCAAGCTTGAATCTTACAGGGGGAATATAACAAGGGCAGCTGTGGAGCTTGCCAAAGACTGGCGAACCGACAAGATATTACGAAGGCTCGAAGCTCTTTTGATAGTGGCGGACGCCGAACATACTTTTATTATTTCGGGAACAGGTGATGTCATAGAGCCGGAGCATGGAGTTGCTGCTATTGGTTCAGGCGGGCCGTACGCGCAGGCAGCGGCGAGGGCCCTTTTCGAAAATACGAGTTTGCAGGCGAAGGAAATCGTTGAGAAAGCGATGAAGATCGCATCTGATATTTGTATATATACAAATGACAATGTGGTCGTAGAGGAATTAAATGAATGATTTGACACCAAGAAAGATAGTCGAAGAGCTCGATAAATACATTATAGGGCAGCATAGGGCAAAGAAAGCTGTAGCCATTGCGATGAGAAATAGGTGGCGGAGGCAGAAGCTCTCTCCTGAACTGAGAGATGAAGTATTGCCCAAAAATATAATCATGATCGGGCCGACGGGTGTCGGGAAAACCGAGATAGCGCGAAGACTATCAAGACTTGCCAATGCGCCCTTCGTGAAAGTGGAGGCGTCTAAATTTACAGAGGTTGGTTATGTAGGCAGGGACGTTGAATCAATGATAAGAGATCTCATGGAGATATCCATCAACATGGTGAAATCCGAGCAGATGCAGAAGGTTCAGGAAAAAGCAAAGTCATTGGCCGAGGAGAGACTTCTTGATATTCTTTTGCCACAGCCCAGAACGGTGAGAGGTGTGGGGCTGGAGGATGAGGAGCGGGAGAAGCATAAAGAGACAAGGGAGAGACTCAGGATCCAACTTAGAGAAGGAAAGCTTGATGGCAGATATGTGGATATAGAGGTGAAAGAGAAAATCATACCTTTTGGAGTTGTTTCCAATGTGGGTCTTGAAGATCTGGAGATAAATCTCAAGGAGATGCTCGGCAGTTTTTTACCGGAGAAATCAAAAAGAAAGAAAGTGAAGATTTCCGAGGCGATGGTGATTTTACAGCAGGAAGAGGCAAATAAACTCATTGACATCGAAAGGGTTACAAGGGACGCGATAGAGCGGGTCGAGCAATTGGGGATCGTGTTCATCGATGAAATCGATAAGATTGCGAGCAGAGGATATTCTCATGGTCCGGATGTATCGCGCGAAGGCGTTCAGAGAGATCTTTTACCGATAGTCGAAGGGACCACAATATCTACAAAACACGGACCAGTTAGAACCGATCATATTCTTTTCATAGCCGCGGGCGCGTTTCATATGAGCAAGCCTTCTGATTTGATTCCTGAGCTTCAGGGCCGATTTCCGATCCGGGTGGAACTCGATGCCCTGGACAAGGAGGATTTTGTGAGAATATTAACCGAGCCTTACAATGCTTTGATTAAGCAATATACGGCTCTGCTTTCCACAGAATATGTCGCGATCTCATTTACAAAAGATTCTATTGATGAGATTGCGGATATCGCTGCTCATGTGAACGAGAAGACTGAAAACATTGGTGCGAGAAGACTCCACACGATCCTCGAGAAACTTCTGGAAGATATATCATTTGAAGCTCCGGAGAAAAGAAATGGCAAACTCGTCATCGATAAAAAGTATGTAAGGGAGAAACTGAACGAGATCGTGAAAGATGAGGATCTAAGCCGTTATATTCTTTAAATGTTCATGAGTCTTTACAGTGGCCAGATGTGATAACTGCGAGGCTGCAAAGAATCTCTGGCGGCTCTCCTTAGTCCTCTGCATTCTTTTTTTAATTATTTCCTGTTCGTCCACGCGATACGAGAGATATCCTCGAACCGAATATGGCATCGCGTCATGGTACGGTTCTGATTTCCACGGAAAATATACATCATCTGGTGAAAAATTTAATATGTATGCTATGACATGCGCCCATCGGAAGTATCCTTTTGGCTCGGTATTAAAGATCACTAATGTCACAAATAATAAATCTATCGACTGCATAGTAAATGATAGGGGTCCTTTTGTCGGAGGCAGAGATATTGACTTGTCTTATGCAGCCGCAAGGGACATTGGCATGATCGGACAGGGAACAGGTCAGGTGAAGATAGAATATCTTGGAAGAGATGAGGCTTACATTAAAGAAGTGAAATATCTGTCTGAGACAGGTCCGTTTACTATCCAGGTGGGAGCATTCGAAGAACTTCCAAATGCTCGCCGTCTCGAGCGAGCGCTTGAGATGAGGTACAAACATGTATATATCACGGAGAGTCTGCTTAATGGCAGAACTTTTTACAGGGTGAGAATTGGAAAGTTCCTGACGAGAGAAGATGCAAATAATTTAGCGCGAATGTTAGCTGACGAAGGATATCGTGTACTGATAACGCGATATGAGGAGAAAATATAGATTTCCAGGGAAGCACATCTGAAAGTTAATTTTGGGTGACGGGGGCGGAATTGTTAATAAATTTGTCTGCCCAGGTTTTTGTCCTGGAATCTGCTCGAGTTTCCACGATCTGGATTTCTGATTCGAGCACCTTCCTCAGTAAATCGAGTTCAGCATATTCTTCCCTCAGTGCTTCCCACGTTAAGAGCGTTCTAATGGCATCCCTGAAAAACATTCTTTCTGTAAGTGACAGCCGCTTTGCTTCGAGTCTCCAGAATCTGATTGACTTCAAATAAACCTCCTCTGGCATCTAGGCCATCCTCTGCAAGTGGCGAGGGCCCGCCAGAAATCAAAAAACTTTTTATAAATTCAAAATAAAATTCCGGACGCTCTAAATCTGTGATTAACCTCACATATCCAGGCTCTTTGGAGATTTTTTAATCACCTATATTACTTCTTGCCTTTTCTTCTGCCAATGCCTGTAGCAATTCTATCACGGTTTCGTCTGATACCTGTGTGAAATCACGATAGTAACTGCCGACAGCCATAAAATCCAGAGGGGTCTCTAAACAAATGAGTTCATCCGCGAGGCGGTTAAGTTCATCGGCCGTTTCTGGCGGAGCGACAGGGACTGCGACTACCAATCTGTTAATCTCTTCCTGCTTCAGGGTTGCGATCGCTGCCTTTATGGTTGCACCCGTTGCGACGCCGTCATCAACCAGAATAATTATTTTGTCTGTAAGGGATGCAATTCCCTTGCCTTTTCTGTATAATTTGATTCTACGCGAAATCTCATCTTTCTGCCTCGCAAGCTCATTTCTTATATATTCTCCGGAAACACCATATCTGGATATGACCGGCTCGTTCAATACGACCGTGCCGGTCTCGGATACGGCACCAATTGCGAACTCGGGCTGGCCAGGGAATCCTATCTTGCGGACTATCATGATGTCCAGTGGTACGTTAAGCTGGCGGGCAATTTCATACCCTGTTACCACTCCGCCCCGGGGGAGCGCCAGGACAATCACGTTTTTTCCGTTTTTATATTGTGTTAGCTTTTCAGCAAGCCTGAGCGCGGCATCTTTCCGGTCGCGAAACATCTCTGGTTCTCGCTTTTGTCTTCTTTAAGCCAAGTGTAATCGGAAGTTGAGGGATTGTCAAGAATGGAATTCAAACAGGTCAAGACTGTTCATCAGAAAGCCATGAGCAGAGAGTGCTGTTTTTATTCTCAGTATGGAGTTGGCTCAGTATGGAGTTGGGCCATTTCCTATTCAAATTTGATTCTGCGGGTTAATTTGTCACATTAATGCTTTTTGGTGAATGTGCCATACAGTAATCTATATAAGAGTATTGATTTTGAGGAAAATAATCGCTCTTTTTAAAGGTTCATAGTCATGAGGATTACAGGAAGAAAGTTTTTTGTTGCTCGACGTCAAATCCTCTTGATAATCTTTGTGTATACGTCTTTTCGGTTGATAATTGCGAATATCCACACTTCATTTCCCTCAACTTTGTAGACTACCCTGTAATCACCGACTCTTAGTTTCCAGTATCCCTTGAGAGTTTTTCTAAGCGGCTCTCCATATTGATGTGGGGATATTGAAAGGCGCTCCTCTATGGCTTTCTTGATACGCTTTTTAAGTGTTTCATTAAGTTGGGGAATGTCGACATCTCGAACGTCTAGATGATATCTCAGCTCAAAGGTCAACTCTACCAGACCTCATCATGTTTAAGTGATTTTTTCCTGTTGAAAGTTTTTTCTCTGATTTCGCCCAGTTGAGCAAGACCAATATCCTCCTCGATTTCGAGTGCTTCCTTCACGAGGTCACGTACCTTCAAAGATAAGGAAACTCCGTCTCGTTCGGCAAGACGCTCGACATTTTTATATAAGGGCTTTTCAAGAACCACGTTAATTCTGGGATTCTTAGTTGGCATAGAGATTCACCTCCTTAGTGCTACACTTATGATACACCATATGAGTCTTTTTTTCAATTCCTGGGGGCAATTAATGAAAAATTGGACGATTATAAGAGGACTGAAAATTTGTCC
Organism: Nitrospirota bacterium; assembly: GCA_040757455.1. Taxonomy (GTDB): domain Bacteria; phylum Nitrospirota; class Thermodesulfovibrionia; order Thermodesulfovibrionales; family SM23-35; genus Kmv42. The sequence continues at coordinate 346 of JBFLXE010000048.1, read as the reverse complement.
TCAACTCACGGCAACACAGCTTCTATCAAACGTTCACGATGACAGCCGTTGACGTATATGGTGCCGGAGACCGGACTCGAACCGGTACGTTCTTTCGGAACGAGGGATTTTAAGTCCCTTGCGTCTACCAATTCCGCCACTCCGGCATGCTTGATTTTAAGGGATATTTTGCAACAGGTCAAACTTCCTTAGCCTATAGTGTAGCAAAATTATAGTAATTAAAGGCTGTTCAATAACAGACAATATTTTTAGGAATAAGGGACAACGCAAAAAAGAATAAAAGCAAACGATATGAAAGCAGCAGTTACATTACATAATTATCTCACAGAAAATAAGCATTTTTATA